>CAYVXE010000087.1:0-19235 GCA_964455375.1 uncultured Calditrichaceae bacterium | reverse complement strand
GGGTACTCAATGTTTGCGGTTTCATCGCCTAATATGATTTTCACAAACGAAACGCCTTGACTACGGTGCATTTTTTTTGCTGTACATCAAATATCTTAAAAACCACTCTTTTGTAAATGACACGACTTCCTCTGTGAGTTCCATGGAGGAAAAAACATGATTTGCATTGTCTATCAGTTCCAGGTGTGATGCCGGATTATTCTGATGAAAAATCTCTGCGTAGGCTTTTCCGGATTCAGGGTACACCGATTTATCTTCGCCGCCCTGAATCACCAGAGCAGGTTTTACAAACTTTTTTACGGATTGCAAAGGATGCAGGTCAGGCAAGATATCTAAGAATTTTTGACTTACATAAAAACCGCTCAAATCATACACTTTCCGGCCGTGAAACTTCTTTTCCTCATATTTTTGTGGTATATAAGCAAAGGTTTTAACCGGAAAAGCCACTGGCGCCCACAAGACTACGGTCTGAAAATCCTGAACATCCCCAACCAGCAAAGCCGCCACACAACCACCCATACTGAATCCCAATAAACCGACTTTAGCGGTATCGATTTCCGTCCGTGATTTCAAGAATTTTAGAGCCGTCTTTGCATCCTGTAATTCTGTTAGAATGGTCATGTCCGCGAACTCACCTTCGCTGTCGCCACTACCAGCAAAGTCGAACCGAAGGACTGCGACACCGGAAGCCGCCAAACTGCGCGCTAATCGTGTGAAAATAAAATGCGTGTCCGACTTATGACCGGTAAATCCATGTAACAACAAAACTGCGGGCACTTTCTTCTGTACGTTCTCCGGCAAATGCAACATGCCAACTAACTGTACACTCTCTCTGTTGAATGTCACCGGAATTTCTGTCTGCGATTTTACGGATAATGGACAAGAAATCAACAACAGAAAAAACAGCAAGGAGTTTCTCATTCTTACGCCACTGTTTTACATGCTAAATTAACTGCATGAATATGCAGAAAGAAGAGAAGCTTGTCAATTCAAATGAAAAAGTAAAAACACAAATATTAGAAAGACGAATTACGTAGGAACTGGTAGTAAGTAGAATTAAATACGATTGATTTAAGAAGATTTCACTAATCTAAAAAATCGAACTTAGACGAAGAAAAATGAATCACGGCGATTCATTTAATGTACACTACCTCTGAATTCACTGGGATGATAATCGGCCTCGCTTGTTTTGCAAAACGTCGTCACATAAAAATTGTAAATTTTACAACTTACGAAGTCTGATTTGCGGCAAAATCTCTCGAGTTCACAAGGACTCGGCTGGTATTTCCCATCAAAAACCCCGCACCGTGGTTTTGAAGACGTGTGTAAATATGGACACGACATAATCTCACACCTCCGATTCTTAAGGGTTAATGCATCTTATCATTTAGTTATAATATAAATTCATTATTTTAGTTCCAAATCTTATAACAATAATTTAACGATCTTTTACATTTTTTCATATAATTGTTACTTTGGTGCAATCATTTAATGTGCTGGTGCCAAAAACACTGCGTTCATAAACAAAATATTCAATCCATCCATAAAGCCGCGAAAGTTTGGATCCTCTGAAAATGCGATTACCTGGCCCTTTCCATGCCGTTGATACATCAGATAGGCCTTCTCGGCCAACTGTTTATGGGGTTCATCCCAGGTAAAGCCGCTTAACAACAAATGTTCTTTCTTTTCGAAAAGTGCTATATTACGCCCCTTATTTAATTTCATTGGTCGAAAAATATTCCGGCTATCAACCATGACATTTGCGTACCCATTATACCCGGAAGCAAGCCAATGTTCAGAATCGAGTTTTACCCGTAAAATCGCACCTGGTGTAAATTCAGGCATTTCTTTGTCGGGCAAAATTGCTTTTTCCAAATTAAACGTTTCCTCTGGTCTTTTCAGATCTTTCTGTGACTTCTTATTTTGTTCTGCTTTATCTTTCTTCCCGGCTTCGACCGGTTTACCCCCGCGATATTCACGGGCAGAAGCCAGCAAAGCGACTTTTTCACCGGTGAGCCAGGTTGTTGCATTGCCAAAAGTAATGAGTGTTCCACCATTTTCCAACCAACTCTTTAACGTCTTCGGGAAAGATTTTCCCAAAATCCGATTGTAATTGCCGTAAAATCCGGCGCTGTTCGGGAGAATTAAAACATTATATTTTTTCAAATTAAACCCTGGAAGCTGACTCGCATTCAACAAATGAACCGGATAGCTAAATGCTTGTTCCAAAACATAGCGGGTCCACCCTACCGAATAAGGGTGCGTGGGCGCTTCGTATGCAAGTGCGACTTTCGGTCTTTTTAAGTAGTTAACATGATCACTACCGAAATTAATTCCCTTCTCCACCCAGGAAGTATTCGTCCCCACAATGTCCACACCTGTTTTCTTTGCAATATTTGTTAACTTTTCATACAAATCATCGGGATTGTTTTTTACTTTTATGATCAGACTTCCCTCTGAAAATGTTAACCCATTTAAAGTAAACTTCTTGTCCGTAGAAAAAACCCGGATATTCTGTTTAAATAATTCGGAAAGCGCCCGTACCGCGGAATTGGTTCCCCAGGGGATCAGGTACGCTAATTTCACGCGATTCCCGACAACGTCTCCTTCAATGATCGGAAGCTTTTGCAATACTTCAAATTGACCCTTTGAGGCTATTTCCGCCCGGTAGGCCTCAACATCGTAAATTAGTGGCAGCGACCAGCCGGTAATATCATAAATCTCATCGGGACGTCTGTTTTTATGGCGATCTTTTTGTTTGTCTACGAATCCCTTGGCCATGTCGGTTTGTCTGGTAAGCAAGGTTTTCACCAAATGTTTTTCCGGCTGCGCCAGCGAAACCAAGTAGGTTCCAGCGGGAAATTGTTTTCGCTGCAGGCGGTCAGAATAGTAGTCCTTCACTTTGGAATTCGAAAATGCTTGTCGAGCCAGCTTTACTTCAATACCCTGACTCATCAATTTCCCCATCAATTTCTTAACCCGGTTTGTGTCTTTTCCGGGAGGGAAGATAAATTCTTTCACCAAGTCATTTTGCCCTTCTGCAATGGCTGATTTTCGATAATCATAAAAATATTTCAGCAGCGCTTTCCTGTTTTTTGCTGCAGTCTGCGCCGTTGCTAAAGATGAAATAAAGTGATGTTGGACGGCATCTCGGTACAGCAAGGTGGTGTCATCATTTCTTTTAACCACTAAACCGCGGGTTGAGGCCTGTTCATACGTCTTCCCTACAGCACCTTGCAACATCGGCCAACCTTCACCATATCCGGGATAAAATGAATCGAACACTTCCCGGGTGAAATAGTCAAATTGGAATTTATCAAACCAGCGGGCGGTATTCTCGCCAAATGTTACCAGCCAATCAACTTGCGCTTTGGTAAATTCGGGATTAAGAGGTTCTGCCGGTGGTGGAAAATAGTAGGTCTTATTTGAGCCCATTTCGTGCAAATCCACATAGACCTGTGGAAACCATTCCAGAAAGACCTTAACCCGTGCACGCGTTTCCGGCTGCGTTAGCGCAAACCAGTCACGGTTCATATCAAACAAGTAATGATTTGTACGGCCACCCGGCCAGACTTCATTGTGCTCCGAAGCTTGTTGGTCGGCATCCGGCCAGCGGCCGCGGGTCTGCCTGAAATAATGTACGAAACGATCGCGACCGTCAGGGTTCTGCAGAGGATCGATGATGATGACTGTATTTGTAAGTACCGTTTTTGCAACCGAATCGTTCTCAGCGGCGGCAAGGTGATAGGCTAAAAGCAAAGCCGCATCGGTACTGGATATTTCGTTACCGTGTACTGCATAGGCCAACCAAACGATAGACGGCATCTTATTGAAGAGCTCGCCTGCTTCCGCAGTTGACAATCCTCGCGGATCGGCTAATTCTTGTATGCCTGTTTTTATCTCCTGTAGATGCTGCATGTTATTTTCAGAAGCGACAACCATGTATTGCAACGTACGCCCTTCCCAGGTCTCTCCAAAATCGACAACCTTAATCTTCGGCGATGCTTCGGAAAGAGCCCGGATATAGGCTCTCATTTCGCTGTAAGAGGTAATTTTCTCCCCCCAATCGTGACCGGTAACTTGTTTCAACGTCGGTATGCCCGGTGCATAAGTCGAACCTGGGTAAAATTGGAATTCCCGGGCACAGAGCGTAGAAAATGAAACCAAAAACCATAAAAGAAAACTTAACCGTTGCACTATTTCTCTCCTTTGTCATTGAAAAACCGTAGATATGCAAATTATCAAAAATGTTACGGACAATAAATGAAATATAGTTGAAAAAACGTTAAAGTCAAATTTCAAACATGGAGATCACCTGACAGACATATTTTAAGAATCCGTTACATCTCGTGTTTACATTTTAAATATCTTAAGTTGAAGTCGATATTAATTGAAAGTCCGGATTGGATACAATTAAGGGGAAATTACCTGAGAATATATATGAAATATTCATGATCGTAGGTAAAAGACATGAAAAATTACCACGCAATTTTAGAACAACAACTTAAGAAATACTTCACTACCCCGGAAGAATTCCCAAACAGCCCAGAATTTTTGAGAACTATCAGTCAAACCTACTCTTATCTTGAAAAAGAAGTAAACCGCTTAAAAGGGACGCTGAAGCTAAGCGCCTCCGAACTCAATGAAGCGAACGCAGAAATGACTGCTATTTTTAAAGTCCTTCCGGACATCGTTTTGCGCATCAACCCGGAAAACCGGATTTCATACGCCAACGGCGGACACAATCATGAATGCCATTTTCACGCAGAAGACTTCTTCGGTTTGCATATTCAAGACTTCCCAATAGGGGAACTTGCTGAAAAATTACAACCAGCAGTACCCAGAGTGAGAAAAACGAACACCGATGAAATTATTGAATTTATTCTTGACCGGCACGATAAAAGGTTCTATTTCAAAGCCCGATTGCTTCCATTTTTTGCTGATAACATTATCGTTGTTATTCGTGATATTACTAAATCTAAAACGGCGGAACTCAGACTAAAAAAAGCTCACAAAGAAACCGAACAAATTCTTGCCTCCATTTCCTCCATCTTAATTGGCGTTGGAAAAGATGATCATATCAACAGATGGAACCATGCTGCGGAAAAAAGTTTTGGCTTAAAAGCAAAAAATGTCATTGGCAAAATGTTCATCCAGTGCGGCATCAAATGGGATTGGATTACGGTGTTAGAAAACATCGCAGAGTCCAGGGAAAGGAATACGCCCACATGCTTTTACGACATCCATTTTACACGACCTGACGGTCATGAAGGGATCTTAAACATCACCATTAATCCGGTTTTGGATGATGATAAAAACCACGCAGGATATTTGCTTCTTGGTTCTGAAATCACGGAACAAAAATTTCTCGAAGGCCAACTTGCACAGTCACAAAAATTGGAATCTATCGGACAATTAGCCGCCGGAATTGCCCACGAAATTAATACCCCAACGCAATATGTTGGCGACAACATACACTTCCTGTCCACTGCATTTGGCAAACTAAATACGACCTTGCAGAAACATCGTGACTTTCTGCAAGCATCCCAAAACGGTGGAACAACAGAATCGATGATTCGCGCCGTGATACAAGTTGAAGAACAGAATAAGACAGCCTTTCTGATTGAAGAAATCCCCGCAGCAATTAACGAAAGTTTAGACGGCATTGGTAAAATTACCGAAATTGTCAAAGCAATGAAAGAATACTCACATCCCGGCAGCATAGAAAAAACATTTACCGATATCAACAAAGCTCTGGAAAACACCATTACGGTCTCGCGCAACGAATGGAAATACCATGCTGACCTGCACACAGATTTCAACCCGGAATTACCGAAAATCCCGTGTTTGCCCGGTGAATTAAATCAAGTATTTTTAAATATTATAGTGAACGCTGCTCACGCAATAAGTGATGCAAATGAACAATTATCACGAAAAAAAGGATTGATTACCATTACAACCGATTTTGATGAAAAAGATGCAATCATAACATTCAGAGATAGTGGCATTGGCATTTCTGAAAAACACCGAAAAAAAATCTTTGATCCGTTTTTTACCACAAAAGATGAGGGCAAAGGAACCGGCCAGGGTTTGGCCATTGCACACAAAGTCATCGTTAAAAATCACCATGGCTCTATCAATTTCGAATCTGAAGAAGGAAAAGGAACCGTGTTTATAATTCGGTTGCCGCGGCATTCTTGTCCATCCGAGGAGAGCACTTTATGAACAAAAAAATCCTTTTTGTTGATGATGAGGTGCAGGTGCTGAATGGAATACGTCGCTTGATGTTTGCGCTGGAAGATAACTGGGAAACAGACTTCGCTATCAGTGGTGAGGAGGCAGTCACGAAACTCGCTCAGGAACATTATGACATCATTGTTTCAGACATGCGCATGCCGGGCATGAGTGGAAATGACCTTTTAAGACACGTGTCGGAAAAATACCCGCACATGGTTAGAATTATTTTATCCGGTCAATCGGATCAGGACATGATTCTGAAAACCGTCCAGCCAACACACCAGTTTTTAACAAAACCGTGTGACAGTGCAACGCTACGCGAAATCCTTAACCGGTCGCTTTCTTTGTGCCAACTCCTCAAAAATCCAAAACTCGTTGCAGTGACCGCCAAATTGACGTCTTTGCCAAGCCTCCCTTCCCTGTATCAGGAAATAATGACAGAAATGCAAAAGACAGAATTCAGCATGCAACGGATTGGCGAAATTATCTCAAAGGATGTGGCAATGACAGCAAAAATTCTACAACTGGTGAACTCATCATTTTTTGGCCTCGCTGTAAATGTCACCGACCCGACTCATGCCGTCAAACTACTCGGCGCAGAAATTATAAAAGGCCTGGTCATTTCAGCGCAGATTTTTTCGCAATTTGATGCCTTGCAATGCAAACACATTTCCATTGAAAACTTTACCAAACACAGTCTTGCTGTGGGTATGCTGGCAAAGCAAATCGCTGAAACCGAAGATCAGGACAAACGAACGATTAACGAATGCATGCTTGCCGGAATGCTGCATGATACCGGACAATTGATCCTGGCACAGAATTTACCGGATGAATACGAACATGCAATCAATATTGCAAAGATGAACAAACTGGCTGACTGGCAGAGTGAGAAAGAGATCATCGGCTCCAGTCATGCCGAAGTGGGCGCTTATCTCGTAGGCCTCTGGGGATTATCCCAAACCATCGTCGATGCCCTGACGTTTCATCACGAACCACAGCGACACAATCTAAAAACGTTTTCACCGCTCACAGCCGTCTACGTGGCGAATTGTCTGGTGAATGAACAACCTTACGATGAAGACTATGTTCAATCTTTGGGATTGAATGGCCATAAAGATAAGTTCATGGACTTAACAACAAATTACAATCCAATGAGGCATTAAATGACGGATAAAATACTATTTGTGGATGATGACCCGAATATTCTGAAAAGTTACAAACGCAATCTTGGCTTCGATTTCAACATCGATACAGCTCTCGGTGGCGAAGAGGGCCTGAAAATACTATCAAAAAACGGCACGTATGCAGTCGTTGTTTCAGATATGCGTATGCCCGGAATGGACGGAACGGCATTTCTTTCGCAAGTACATGAACGATGGCCGGATACGGTTCGCATGCTGCTCACCGGACAAGCGGACATGAATGATTCCATTGCAGTTGTCAACAAAGGTCAAATTTTTCGTTTCCTGACAAAACCCTGCACTCCGGACGCATTTTCTACCGCACTGAAAGACGCTATTAAACAATATCGGCTCATCACTTCCGAAAAAGAACTGTTAGGGCAAACACTGAAAGGCAGCATCAAATTATTAATAGATATCCTCTCCATTGTAAATCCTCGGGCATTCAGCCGTTCAAACCGCGTTCGTAAATTAGCTAAAAAAATTGCCCGAAGACTAAAATTAGATAATTTGTGGCAGGTTGATCTGGCTGTCCTGTTGTCTCACATCGGCTACGTGACCATATCAGAAGATTTAATTAGCAAAAAATACCGCAATGAATCTTTTAACAGTATGGAAAAACAACAATTCTATAAATATCTTGAAAACGGCAGCAAGCTGATTAAAAACATTCCGAGGCTGGAAGACATTGCGGAGGTAATTCTGTATCAGGAAAAACTATTTAACGGCGAGGGCCCGCCGTTTGACAAACATCTTTCTGGCAAACAACTGCCGATCATTTCGAGAATTCTTAAAGTCATCTATGACTTTGACGCGCAAACGACCAAAGGTTACGACCAGGAACAGGCCTACAAAAGACTCCTGCACCAGAAATCGTGGTATGATCCAGACGTCTTTACTGCGCTGAAATTCGAACTGCTAACCGGTGATAGTAAGTTCTACACGAAAGAAATTGTCCCGGAAAATATTGAAACCGGTATGACATTGGCGCAGGATGTACGTTCGAAAACTAATTTGCTGCTCGCGGCAAAAAACCAGGAGGTCACGGAAACGCTGAGAATGTGCATTTTGAATTTTGCACACAAAAACGAACTTGAAGGCCCTATTACAATACAAGTATCTTCGAATTAGTACTGCGCACTGCAAAACCGCAATTCTCAAAACCCGGATGATAAAGTCTTTTCAAACGCGAAGAGCCAAACCTGAACATCGCCCACCTTCCGGAATTTGTGTGTTGAAACTGATTTGTATTTTGTGATTTGTCCTTTCACGTTCCACCTGTTACACCATTCTTCACATCTTCACCAACAGACCCAACCACGCCGCAAACGTCATATCCAGGAACACCGGGCAATGACAGTGTATTCGCATGTGATCCTTTGTCTGGCTAAAATATCGACAAAATTAATTCTCGCCGCTTTCGCGTGCATCAGCACATCGCCTTTTCCAGGTTTTGGATCAGGACATTCGTGGAAGCTAAGTACGGAACCATCGCCATATTTCGGAATAACAATTTACCTCAAGGTGGTACCTATAATATAGATTGAAAGAAATCATTTTCTCTGGAAATACCATAAACTATGTAGTGCATGCTTTATCAGTTTAATAAATTAAAAATACTTTTTGAGTATTTACCCATGCGGAACAAAAAATTATTTGCTCTTTTTCCTATTTATAACTATTTATTTACATATCCTTCCCAAAACCAGGCGTCAATAAACACTTTTTCTAACCAAACAAAGAGTATCTTATGACCAAACAAAAACGCTTTACGTTGGGGATTGAGGAAGAATTTCAAATCGTCGACCCGCAATCGCGAGAATTGAAGGCACATATTCAGGAATTGTTAATTGCCAAAGAAAATGATGCCCTGCTTAAAGATGTTCTCAAGCAGGAGATGCATCAATCTGTGGTGGAAACAGGCACAGATGTTTGCAGGAACATTCATGACGCAAAGCGCCAGGTAAAATCGTTACGAGCAAAATTGTCAGCGCTGGTCAAATCGCAGGGTATGCGCATTGCCGCTGCGGGCACCCACCCGTTTTCACATTGGATTAACCAGCCCATCACGGATCACCCGCGCTACCACTCGCTGCTACAAGACATGCAGTTACTGGCACGGGCAAACCTGATTTTCGGGCTGCATGTGCATGTTGGCGTCGAAGAGCGCAACCTCGGCATTCATATTCTAAACGCTGCCCGCTATTTTCTACCGCATATTCTGGCCCTTTCTACCAACTCACCCTTCTGGGTGGGCAGAAACACCGGTTTCAGTTCTTACAGAATAAAAGTTTTCGACCGCTTCCCGCGAACGGGTATTCCAGATTATTTTAACAGCATCGGTGAATATGACGATTTCATCAAACTTTTGGTGCACACCAATTGCATCGATAACGGCAAGAAAATCTGGTGGGACATCCGCCTGCACCCCTACTTTGACACGCTGGAATTTCGTATTTGCGATGTTCCGTTGCGCGTTGAAGAAACCATTGCTATTGCTGCACTATTTCAGGCCATCGTGGCAAAATTAGAAAAACTCATCAAGCAGAATCTTGGTTTCCGGTTGTATCGGCGTGCCTTAATTATGGAAAACCGCTGGCGGGCAAGCAGGTACGGTATTAATGGAAAATTAATAGATTTCGGCAAAAAAAAGGAAGTGCCGGTTAAAGATCTCATTCGTGAACTCATGGAATTTGTGGACGATGTTTTAGATGAGTTGGACAGCCGTGAAGAGATCAACTACGTTCACAAAATACTCGAAGGCGGGACCGGTGCTGACAGACAGTTGAAAATTTGGCAGGACACGCAGGATTTCAAAAAAGTTGTGGACTATATTATCGAAGAAACCGTTGCCGGTGTCGATGATAATTGACCTTATGGCCGAATCCGCATCATTCAAAACCAATGAGTTGGACAACACACAGTATGAGCACAATTATTCGTAAATTTCTAAATATTCGCGAAGGTGAAATGCAACGCATTCTGGTTATGTCAGGATATATTTTTGTCATCATAGCATCGTACAATGTGCTGAAGCCCATGACCCGCTCTTTGTTTGTAAGTCAGCTCGGATTGAATCAATTGCCATTTCTCTATATTCTGCTCGTCATTACAGTTGCGGTATTCATTGCGGTTTATTTGAAAATCTCTGCAAAACTAAAACTGAATCACTTAATCAATGCGACGATGATTTTCCTTATGAGCAACCTGCTTTTGTTTCGCTGGCTGCTCAGCTTCAATATCACCTCACCGGTATTTTATTACAGTTTGTTTATCTGGGCCAGTATTTACGGCGTCCTGACACCCACACAGTTTTGGCTGTTGGCGAATACGCTGTTTAATGCACGTGAAGCAAAACGGTTATTCCCTCATCTCACCACATTTGCTATTTTAGGAGGCATTACCGGGGGCTATTCCACCCGTTTCCTGTTGAAGCCAATGGGTGGAACCGCCAATCTCGCTTTTTTATGTATCGCGCTGCTGGCAGTAGCTCTTCTGTTAATGAATTATGCCTGGCACTGTAAAGAACGTTCTGCACCCAGGAAGCCAGTCTTCGTAAAACCGGCTCGGGAAAATCATTCTTCCTTTCGATTGATGAAAGAAGTTTTCTCCATCGCCAAAAACTCAAAACATCTTGCTTCTTTAATGGGAATTGTCGCCATCACGTTTATGGTGGTACAAATAGCCGATTTTCAATTTGTCGCTTACGGCAGTAAAGCGAGTACCGGCACCGACGATTTAACCGGTTTTCTCGGGTTCTGGTTATCGAACATGAGCATCATTGCATTACTGTTTCAATTGTTTTTTTCAAACAGTATCATCAGGCACTTCGGTGTGGGTTCGACCATCGTCTTCCTACCTGTGGCATTATTCTTAAGTTCATTCTGGGTGTTTCTCCAGTTCGGGCTCGCATCTGTACTGGCACTCAAGATCGGCGACGGAGCTTTCCGGCATTCCATCAACAAAGTCGGCATCGAACTCCTGTACCTGCCCATACCATCCGACATAAAGAAAAAAACCAAAGCATTTGTAGACATGTTTGTGGACCGCTTCGGCCGGGGGATGGCAGGCGTCATTCTGCTGATTTTTTATTCATGGCTTGGCTTTTCCATTGCCCAAATCAGTCTTATTTCCATGGCCGCCGTGCTCATCTGGTTAGGGCTTTCCGTTGTCATGTACCGGGAATATGTTAATTCATTTCGCAAGGCGCTGTCCAGACGCACCATTGATACCGACTTGATTTCGGTTTCAATCAAAGATGAAAAGACCATTAACACGTTGAAACATTTGCTTTCCAGTACGAATGAACGGCAGGTTGTTTATGCGCTGCAATTATTGGAATCAGTTGCCGGGGTAAACATCGTGCCAAACTTAAAACCCCTGCTGCAACACAGGTCTGCAGAAATACGTTACCACACCCTGCAATTAATCCGCCTCCAGCATATAGACGAATTGCAGGAGGATGTGGAATCGCTGTTGCAGGACAAAGATGAAAAAGTACAGAGAGAAGCTGTTTATATCTATTGTTCTTTCCATCCAAAACAATGCATGGACATGCTGAAAGAATGGCTGAGATATGACAAACACGGATTGCAAGGCGCAACCTTGTATTATTTGGCGCAGCATCCGCAACTGGCTGACCAATTATTGGATCTCGAATTGATCGAATCATTCGTGCATGGCGATGCACTGCGTCGAAAACGGCTCGCCGAAACACTGGGCATCTTAAACAATGTCAAATATTATCCCTATCTCAGGCAACTTTTGCGCGATAAAAATCAGAGTGTTAGACTAAAAGCCATAAAAAGTGCTGGGATGACTTGCGCACCGGATTTCGTTGGCACACTCCTACAACTTTTGGGTGACAAACATTTCAAAAAGGCCGCACGTGAAGCCATGGCGCTTTATGGTGAAACTATCCTGGATAAATTAGCTCAAACATTCAATGATGCTTCGATTTCAATGACTATCCGCTTGGGTATTCCACGTGTGTTCGGTTTGATTCCCAACCAGGAATCTGTAGATTTTTTATTAGACAACCTCAATCAAAAAAATGAAAAATTAGGATACCAGATTATCAAAGCACTGAATAAAATCCGAAAAGTTTCACCGGATCTGAACTTCGACCATCGTGTGGACGATGCGCTTATTGAGGAACTGAAAAACTATTACAATATTTTGTTGATTCTGCATAGAACAAACCACAAAGACCACAAAAGAAAGTACGTGAACCTCCTGCAGCGTACGTTGCAAGAACGTCTGGATGACCATTTAGAAAGGATGTTTCGCCTGTTAGGATTGCGCTATCCGCCCCGGGACATTTATAATGCCTTTGCGGCAGCCAACAGCGAGAATAAATCTATTCAGGCAAATGCCATCGAATTTCTGGACAATATTCTTGCAGCGCGTTATAAACTATATATTTTATCTGCCGTGGAAGATATGCCAACTGACCAGGTTTTGCGACAAATCAACGGTTTGATCGAAATCAATATTCACAATCGCAAAGATGCTTTGATGTTCCTATTAAACAACAACCCGGATCCCTGGCTTTGTGCCGTTTCTTTATTTGAAATCGGACAACTTGGTATGGGTGCAGAATTTAAACCGCAACTTGAAAAAGCAGCAAATCATGAGAATTCACTGATTCAGGAAACAGCCAAACTCGTCATAAATAAATTTAACTAAAATGAAGAAACGCTAAAAATTATGTACTCGATTATTGAAAAAGTTATTTTTCTGCAGGATATCGATATATTTATGGAAGTCAGAATGGAAGACCTCTCGTATCTCGCACTCATTTCAGAAGAAGTCCATTATATGAAAGACCAGCATCTTTACAAGGTAAATGAAAGTGCAGATGCCCTGTTCCTGGTCATCAATGGTAAAGTCAGGTTACATCGTGACGGCCAGGAAATCAACACCATCTGTTCTCTGGAAGCCATGGGCACCTGGTCATTATTTGACAATCAGCCGCGAGTGGCAACCGCAACTGCTCTCGAGGACACAGAAACACTGCGTATCTCCAGGGACGATTTCTACGATCTGCTTTCCGATCACGTTAAAATCGCTGAAGCTGTTCTCAGATCGCTTTCCAGAAAATTACGCGCTATCGTAGAACGGGTGAGTTAAATACCTCTTTACTTTCAATTATTTTTCTCTTATTTTTAGTAATTATTCAGTCTCTAAGACTCAAAAGACAAAAACGATGAACAAATATATTTCAGGTCAAAGAGAAGAATTAGTAGCAAAAAAAATTGTAGATGCAGCGTATAATGTGCCAATAATCAAAAGAGGTATTAAAGATTTATCATATAAGCCTGGAGCCTTTCCTGCCAGAGGCAGGCGGGAAGTCTTTGTGGCTGAATAGTAACTCTTTTTAAGGAATGGAAATTCGTCCGTATCGACAATCGCAGGAGTAAAATAGATGCCTGATAATTCTGACAAAAGACAAATCATAATACTTGATGACGAAGAGATGGTTTTAACGAGTCTCAGGTCCTTTATTGAACTGGAAACCGACTACAACGTAACGACGTTCACATCACCGTCAGAGGCTCTAGACTTTATTAAAAGCAACGACATAGACCTGGTTATTTCGGATTATCTCATGCCGAATATGGACGGCATAAGTTTCTTAACGCAAGTAAAACAAATCGACCCGCACATCACACGCATCATTCTTACAGGTTACGCGGACAAAGAGAACGCCATCAAGGCCATCAATGATGTGGGACTGTTTCAATATATTGAAAAGCCGTGGGACAATAGTGATTTAAAAATCGTCATCCGCAACGGACTGGAAAAAAAGAAACTTATGCAGGAATTGGACAGGAAAATAAGCGAGATCCAAAAAGCGTATGGAGACCTTCAGGGATTGCACCGCGAGATTTTAAAAACGTTTGCATAGCGGAACATAGGAGAAATTACGAATTACGAATTGCCAATTACGAACGACCAATCCTGCTCATTACGATCCTTTCTACGTCAACTTCAAATAAAATGATATCTTCACAAAGACCGGACAAACCGGAATTTAACATTCGGGTCGTCAGGGGTAAACAGATGATTTATGACCCCATACGGAAAAAATACGTTCACCTGACACCGGAAGAATGGGTGCGACAAAATTTCATCCGCTTTTTAATAGATGAAAAGGAATTTCCAATGTCCCATTTCAGCATTGAAAAATCAACACAAAACCGGATAAAAACTGCCCGTTCCGACCTCATCATCCATGGGCGAGACGGAAAACCGCTGCTTTTGGCAGAATGTAAAGCGACCGCTGTTCCAATCACTCCCAAAACAGTCGAACAGGTTGTCCGTTATAATGAAAATGTCAACGCCAGCTACCTTGTGGTGACAAACGGCGAATCTACCGTATGCTGGAAAATTGACCCGGAAAATCAATCCTGTGAAACGTTAGATGTTATTCCTTCGTACGGGGAATTGCAGCAGGAAGACAAATGAAATCAACCCATGTCACAGGCTTAATCTACCTTATTCACAGAGGGGAGTTTTTGAAACGTACAATTTGATGCCGGGAACGTATTGTTTGCAGCAAAACAATCAAACAAAGAAATCACCTACTAAAACTCTCCTCAATTGCACGATAGTATTACTTTTTGTTTAAATAGTAATGGAAACTAAGGCTTGCTTTTATTAATATCTTTATCTGAAATCGGACATTAAACCAACTTCAGGTACTTTCAAGTGACAAAAAACAAATCAACTGTACGTTTATCAAACGTTGAAGCCGCTGAGTTAAAAAAACTACAGGCAGAACCGTTCTATCCGCCAACCGAAAAAATCAAAACGATCATTGTTGAAAATTTTCCGGAATTGGGAAAGCTGACTGCGTTGCGTTTTATAGAGTGGGCACAAAAACACCAGGGGCATACCATCTCCTTGCCCACGGGGAAAACACCGGAACATTTTATTAAATGGGTTACTTATCTGCTAAATAATTGGGCGGATCCTGAAGTCATCAAAACACTGGAAGAGTATGATGTTGACCCGGCCAAAAAACCGGACATGAAAAGTTTCCATTTCATCCAAATAGACGAATTTTATCCCATTCATTCCTGGCAGCACAACAGCTTTTTTTTCTACGTCAATAAGTTCTATATCGAAGGCTTTGGACTCGATCCGGCAAAGGCCTTGCTGATAAATCCAAACGAAATCGGTTTAGCAGAAAATCAAAAATTGGAGAACGTCTGGCCGAATCATATCGTCGACTTATCCTTGCGCACACGACACGCCGTCACGGCACAGGAGAGGAAACAAAAATATGTGCTCGATGCTGTGGACCAATTCTGCACCGATTATGAAGAAAAGATTCGTGCATTGGGTGGCATTGGTTTCTTTTTGGGAGGTATCGGACCGGACGGTCACATCGGTTTCAATGTCAAGGGGTCGGATCATTTTTCCACAACCAGGCTGGCTCAGACCAATTATGAAACCCAGGCCGCTGCTGCCACAGACCTTGGCGGTATCGAAATATCAAGAAACCGTCTGGTGATCACCATCGGCTTGCAAACCATTGTCTTCTGCCCGGACACCACCGCCATCATCATTGCTGCCGGTGAAGCCAAGGCACAGATTGTAAAACAAGCCATTGAATCGGAAAAATGCAACGAGGTGCCGGCATCTATTTTACAGAATTTGCCCAATGCGGCATTTTATGTTACCAGAGGAGCCGCCAAACTTTTGACCGAACGCAGACATCTTGAACTGGAAAACAGCGACGCATTAACTGAGTTTCAGAAATATGTCATGATGACCGATGTTGCTCTGGAGAAAGGTAAAAAATTAGCGACATTAACAAAGGACGACATCAAAGCCACCCGCAGCGGTCCCCTGTTCTTACAAAAATCAAATGAGAAATTAGACGTCTTAGTTAAGACGATTGAACGAGACTATCAAAACAGAATCCTGAGCGCCTTTGATCTCCCTAAGGGCCAAGTATTCTTACACACCGCGCCGCATCACGATGATATTATGCTCGGCTATCTGCCCTACTTGTCACGACTCATCCGCGAGCAAAGCAACCGTCACTATTTCAATTACCTCACCAGCGGCTTCAACGCGGTGACAAACACGTTCATGCTCAACCAATCGCAAAATGCCAGGACATTTTTAAACACGCCCGAGTTTCAACAGCTTATTAAATGCGACTATTTTGAACCGTACAATTCCGTCCACAAAAACCGGGATGTTTATCAGTATCTCGATGGCTTGGCGGCAAACTACCGTTTTGCCATGCGGGAGGGCGCAGCACGGCGCTTTTTGCGCAACCTGAATGAAATTTACGGGGAAAAATCTACAGAAGAGTTGCAAAAAAGACTCGACCTGCTGATCGGTTACTTCAAATCACAATATCCCGGCAAGAAAGATACAGCCGACGTCCAGAAACTCAAGGGCATGGTTCGGGAATGGGAAGCTGACATTCTCTGGGGATATTTCGGATTTAACACGGAATCGGTCATTCATTCACGTCTCGGTTTTTACAAAGGCGATATTTTCACAGAAGACCCGGAACATGACCGGGATGTGCTGCCAATACTGCGGCTTTTAAAGAAGGTCAACCCCACTATCGTCACGGTTGCCCTCGACCCGGAAGGCAGCGGCCCGGATACCCACTACAAAGTGTTGCAGGCAATTTCTTCGGCCTTAAAAATTTACCAGGAGGAGTCCGGCAGAAATGATATAAGAATCTGGGGCTATCGTAACATCTGGTACCGCTACCATCCTGCTGAAGCAAATCTATTTGTACCTGTGACATTCAACGCCATGGCCATTTTGAACGACGCCTTTTTAAGTTCATTTGATTCTCAGGCCGAAGCATCTTTTCCAAGCTATGAATACGACGGCCCCTTTTCCGGTCTGGCAAAACGCATCCAGGTCACACAATATCAGTACATGAAGACGCTGCTGGGCAGAGATTTCTTTTATCAAAACGAAGACTCGAGAATCCGCTCCACACGCGGGCTGGTCTTTTTAAAGACAATGGATTTAGATGAATTTTACGAAAAATCACGCGAACTGAAAAAATCTACTGAAAATCAGGAACCAAAATTCAAATAAACATGTTTTATTTAACCAGCGGCCAACGATGATTCATCTGAGAATCTGTGTTCATCGGTGTTCATCCGTGGTTAATAATTTACATCATGAGTGTCCGGTTAAAGAATATATCAGGTAAGATCGAACATCAGCTTAGAAAGTACCCTCCTTTCGTAAAGGAGGGACAGGGAGGATTTGAGACCAGTTGCGCCATGTGCTTTTTCGAATCCCTCCTGTCCTCCCTTTGGCCAAAGGGAGGGACTAACTCCAACGCGCAGAGGTTAAAAACAAGTTCAGGCTTTCACAACGAGAAGTTTAACTATTATTTTTTAATGACTTTACATGGTGGATTATGCTAAAAGAATTGTTAAATTTTGCCTGGCACGCGCCTAAAGCGTACTATTTGTCGAAGAAACTCCCGCAATCGCAGTTGTACGATCTACTCATGTTGAAGGTCGAAAAATTAGGGATGGCAAAGTGGCGCATCGAGTTGGTGGGTAATTTATCCGGTCATGTTCTTGAAATCGGCTGCGGCACCGGCCTCATGTTTCCGTATTATCCGAAGGCAACGCAGGTGCAGGCAATCGAGCCATTCCCCAAATTTCTTGACGCGGCAAAAGAGCGCAAGCGAACATCTCCGGCAACAATTAACATAACTGCCGCTCAGGGTGAAGCCATTCCGTTTAAAGAAAATCGATTTGATTTTGTTGTCGTCGGCTTGGTGATGTGCAGTGTGAAAAATCAGGAACGGTTTTTGAACGAAATCCGCAGGGTTCTGAAGCCCGACGGCGAAATACGCCTTATCGAGCATGTCATCAGTAAAAAACCGGTGAGCGCTTTCCTGATGGATAAACTGAACCCAATCTGGTTACATTTAAACAAACAGAACTGTCACATGAATCGTGACACCGAAGCGATTATCCAGGCCAACGGCTTTCATCTCGAAGATGTGCGGTCATTCAAAATTCTACCGCAAGGAATTCCGGCCTTTCCCATGCGCTGGATACGTGCGGTTCCCAAATAAATGATTCCCGTATTTTCTTCCCCTCACTTTATTTTGCGCCACAACGTCTTCGCCCGGCAGTATTCTTCATCATCCTTTTCACGAATCAGCGCCTGCTGAAAGGACATGTGATTTAACGGTGTTTTTGCCGCAAGCACCCGCTCGCCACACTTTGCCTCAGAAAGGTAATTGATTTCAAATTCCTTGAGCAGGTGCGTCTTAAGAAATTCCTCCTCATGACTATCCAAAATCCAATCGATAAATTTCACATTATTCACATGGCCGTTTACATCCAGGTCTGAATACTTAACGGTTGTCAATGCATCCGCGGCGGCAAAATCAACTTTTTTTAGTTTGCCGAGTTTCTCTGTAAATACCCTCTCGACGTTATCCGGCACCTTCATCTTAAAGAAGGCATCCGTCCGTTGCGGCAGCCGTTTTTCTATGTCGATGACAAACCAGGATGTCGCGGCCTCTCCGAGAAGAACTTTTTTTTCTCCCCAAATTCTGAAATCGCGAAAATAGTACAGCCGGTCGCGTGCGGCAGGCCAGGTCTCCACGGTAACGGTCTGCCCCCACAAGGGGAATGCGTACATCTTCACCAACTGGCGATACAAAACCCACACCAGATTATACTTTATCAAATGTGAAAACCCGAATTCCAAACGTTCGGCATGGTTCCAGGCGGACTCCTGCATAAAACGGCACAAGGCTGAAAAAGTCGCCCGGCCGTTTACATCCACTTCGTA
>CAYVXE010000086.1:0-19322 GCA_964455375.1 uncultured Calditrichaceae bacterium | reverse complement strand
TGGCAAAATGAGTTTGTCCTTTATCACACTAACAAACGAATGAGAGCTTCAATGTTTTGCATGGAAGAAAGAATAAACTTCTCCATGCTTGACTCTATGTTTGTTGATAAAAATAAATCTTTTCTAAAAAGCCAATTTATGTGAGAGCTATTTTTCGTTGAATCATCCAATATGCAATAAAGGCGTTTTTTTGTTGCTACAAGATATGTTCGTTGCTTTGTTGTGCCAAAGAACAAAAAAGATTTTACGCTTGCAGGGGATTTACACTCCCATGCCTTTTTACCTTGAAATCCCCTGCGAGCCGGCGCATTGTATTGTTATAACTCAACTCGCAACCGCACCATATCAATACAACGAATACCATTTTCAAAAATTAGCTCAGGGTAAGATTCATAAAAATTTCGCTCAATGCTTTGCATTCTAAAACCGCACTTTTGATAGAGCGCCAATTGAGACAGGCTGGAGTTTCCTGTTCCAACCTCCAAAACTTTTGCTCCCATACTTTTTGCTAATAGCTTTAACTCTGCAATGAGCAATTTGGCAATACCTTTACCCCGGTAGGCGGACAAAACAGCCAGATTTTTTAGTTCAAATTTTTCTTTTTCTCTTATCAAAACGCCAACGCCAACCAAAGCCCCCTCATTCCGGGCGACTAAAATTTCAGCGCCCGGCAAATAAGACAAAACGCCCTCTTGATCGGGGTCTGCGGTTAGCAGTAATTCCATCAATTCATTAGTAACTTCCTGGTTGTATGGCTCGATTTTCATAATGAGTTATGACACATTCTTAATCCGGTCTTTCCGTTGTGGGTTTACCACCCGTACCCGGCAGTTCCGATTTGCTGCCGCCGGATTTTTCGCTTTTTATGAGGGTCGCCAAATCGGGATAAGCGTAAACAGTTGGCGCCTGATGCTGCATCAGCCCGCCCGTATCTGATGTCGGGCCGTATGTGCTGTAAACATCTTTATTCAACATTCGCAGCATCGCAACCAGTTGTCCACGATGATGTGCAGAATGCGTTAGGCGTCGGGTAAAAATCCATGTGCGTGATTTTTTCACTTCAAAAAAGTCGGTATTTTTTTCCCACCACTTCTCTTTTTTTTGTTTCAGAATATCCATCCTTTTGTGCGCATCGTCGGCGTATTTCAAAATAAATCCGAGTCGCGTTTCCGCTTCCGGCAGCGGCGTTTTTTTCAGATCGACGCCAAACATGGTGCGAAACCAAATATCTTCGCTCAAACATTGATGCACCATTTGCTCGTGAACACTTCTACCGCGAACGTCACGAGTATGAGGCCGAATCCGTAAATCATCGTCATTAAAGAGAGACCACACGCTAACCGTTTTGAGTATCTCGGTTTTATATGTGTCAATGAGAAAGTTGTATTTCATCTAAAACTCCTAACTTTTCACATTAGATTTCCAGTACTCTATTCAATGCACCACTTTTGAATTCCTGCCATTCAACCGATGTAAACCCCAACGTCCCAAATTTTTTCCGTATCACATCCAAATTCTGGTGGATCAATTTATATTTTTCGGGCCGGGTTTCGATTCGGGCTTTCTCATCAAAATGCCGGACCCGCAGCTCCTTGATGCCCAGAGACCTAACAAATGCCTCAGCAGCTTCAATGGCTGCCAATTTTTCGCGAGTGACTTCTTTGCCGTACGGAATGCGTGATGCCAGACAGGGACTGGCCGGTTTATCCCAGATTTCCAGGCCAAGTTTTCCGGCCAGATCCCGTACATCTTTCTTGGTAAAGCGGGCGTCTCTAAGCGGGCTGACGATACGGAATTCCTCGGCTGCCTGCAGCCCGGGCCGGTAATCCCCAAGATCGTCGAGATTGGTACCATTGGCAATCGTGCTGATATTCCGTCTTTCAGCAATGTTCATGAGTTTTCCATACAGCTCTGACTTGCAAAAATAGCAGCGATTCACGGGATTTTGCAGATAATTGGGATCATCAAATTCTTCTGTCCGGACAATCAGGTGTTCCGCCCCGATTTCCAGCGCCACACGTTTGGCAAGTCTAAGCTCCTCGCGCGGTACAGACGGTGAATCAGCCGTTACCGCAAGTACGTTAGCCTGCAATTCATCGTATGCGACGCGCAATAAAAGAGCACTGTCCACCCCACCGGAATAGGCAATGAGTAATTTCCCGTAGCTCTGCAATTGTCTGCCCAACGTTGCTGTTTTGAATTCAAGTGACATCGTAAATAATCTAAAATTACATTGGAAAAAATGATTGATTTTAGTATACTTAACAATCTGTAAAAATACAAGACTTTTAAAGAACCTAGCAAAAGCGGGGAAAGAAAATAAATGGAAGAATGGGTGGTTGCAAAAACATTTCCGGGACCGGTTTTTGCTGAAATGGCCAAAGAGCTGCTGGAGCAGCATGAAATTCCCAGCCTCATAAAAAAGGATTTTTTCGCCAGCGCCTACGGGACTGCAGGGACTATTCAGGGAAGCCGTGAAATTAAATTGTTTGTGCCCGAAAGTCATTTGGAAGAAGCGCAGAACATTCTGAACACAGAAATATCTGAAGACTAAAGCGGGCTTGGCATCTGTCTCTGCCGAAACACCTCTCCCAGCAGCAGGCAGGCCGCGTGCGTCAGGGACAGAGATGACGCACTGCCTTGCAACATGGGAATGCGTAGAAAGCCGTCGCATTCATCGCGCAACTTACCGGAAAGACCACGCTTTTCACCACCCACAGCCAGAGCAACCGGCGCCGTTAAATCCACATCGTAAACCGTTCGTTTTGCGTTGGCGATACAGCCCCAGAGGCGAATATCGAATTTGTGAAATTTTCTGACTTGTGACGCATCGGAGAGTTTGATTAACGGCAGGCGCTCAAAGGCACCGGACGACGCACGCGACACGCGTATCTCATCGAAATCCCAGACATGCTTTTTTAGAAGGACCGCTTGCGCCCCCAGCGCTTCCGCGGAACGCAGCAGATAGCCGAGGTGATTTGCGTCCTCAACGCCTTCCAAAACAAGCAGAAGCGGCCGAGAAGAGCTGACATGTAGAATCGTCTGTAAATCTTCAAACTTGTCCGGATGCCGGCGGCTGCATAGTGCAACGATGCCGCCGTGGGTTTTGCCAAAAGCGAGATGATCGAGCTCAGAGGCAGAGACATATTTTACAGAGATGGTTTGTTTTTCACATTCTTTCAGAATTTCGTGAATTCGTTCTTCCTGGCTGCCAGCTTTGATCAAAACAAGTTGGATTTTTCTCTTGCGGGCTCTGAGCGCAGCTAAAACGGATTGTTTGCCTTCAAGGTGCACCTGATTGTTTCTCTCTAATCTGGACTCTTTGTAAATTCAACTGATTGTATGTAATATTTTGGCCAACGTTGTTTTTTCGAATTATCCTGCAGATTTTATTTAAATAGTGATTGACCGAAAACTCACGTTTCTGCCATTTCGACCCGGCAGCCGCCCTTGTACTCTAACTTACGAAGGATTCACTTTTATCTTGTCACCTTGAGCGGAGCCGAAAGGTCTGACACAAGCATAGACCAGATTTCTCGTCAGGCATTCGCCTGGCTCGAAAAGACAATTCTGAGTATAAGCTGATGCCTATGGGCAGCCACCGGATTCGGAATGCCCATAAAATTGGCGTTTTCGTTCAATCACTAAATAATCAATAGATGCCTGGAATAAGCCGCTTCGTTTGATTGCAGTAGTTAACGTACATTTTTCCAAATGATTTTTTGAGAACGTTTTCTTCTACGTTTATTCTTATGGAGAAAGCAATGAAAATCGGCACAAAAATAATCAAAACACTCAGCCAGTTAACCAATGCCAGACCCAATCCCAAAAACGAAAGCAGGCTTCCCAAATAGGCCGGATGCCGGACATGCCGATAAATTCCTGAATCCACAATGGATTGATCGGCCGCAACGGAAACATCCACGGTAAAAGACTGTTTCAACGTTAAAATAGCAATCCACCGTATGACCAGTCCCAGCACGATTAAAATCAAACCGCTAAAATAGATGAAATAAACATGAGAGGAAAACGAACCGAGCCCCAAAGTCCGGATAAGAATACCCAGAAAAATGGAAACCCCAATGACCGTCCAAAGTAATTTTAGGGTTGATTTATCGCTGGAATTCCCGCTCGTTGAAAATTTGAATTTGGCTAACAGAATTTCAGAAACAAGCCAGACTACTGAGATTATCGGGAACAACATCTCTTGAATCGTCATAATTTTGTGAATCTTTTTGTTAATTGCCAGGGATAGTTGCCTGCTGCGATTTTTTTGGCAGTTGCGGCGGTGTGGAACTCAACACCAGATCATCAAAATAAGTCAGCGCCTTCTGACCTGTGTTGTCTGTGTCCACCATGATAGCGACACCGGTTACCATCTCGGGATCATGACCGAAAAATTCCCTGAAATCTGCTATGTAATCACGGTTTTCAGTTACCCATTTGCCTTTATTTTCTTTTCCGCTTTGCAAAACAATCGTTCCAACGGATTTCGCATAAGGGCTGCGGAATGTCGTTTCTACCGGCTGCTTTGCCGCCCAGACATAGCAGAGGGCATAGGTTTTAAAACTGACAAAATTGGATTCAAAAATCACATAGACCCGGGCCGCAAAATCATCGCCCATTTTCGATCTTTCCGACGGTTCATCATTAAAAACTTTCTCCACTTTCCAGCGCCAGGATATTTTACCGCTTTTCCCAGGAATGATGTCCAGCATGCGCCAGAGACCGGACGCTTCATTGCCACTGGAGGCCATCAACACACGATTCGTATCTTCCGTAGCAATTTCATATTTCGTTCCATGACGCGTCAATTTCCTTTCAACCCATTGTTTCTCCCATCCCTCTTTAAAATGATCAAAAAGATGAATGGTTGAAGCCTGGGCGTAGAGAGACGATGCAATCAGGATATTCAAAAATAGCAGCCAACTGAATTTTTTATAGAATTTCATTTATCCTCCTCGAATTTACTTCATGATAATCAGTTGTCGTGTACGAACACCCGTGGCGGTTTGCAACCGGTAAAAATACGACCCGGCAGACAGATTCGACGCATTAAAAAAGACGCGATGCGTTGCCGCGCTGCGAACGCCCGCATCAAGCACTTTCACTTGCCGTCCGAGAATGTCGTACAGCACCAGACGAATGGGTTCCACCTCTTTAAGCGAATATTGAATGATCGTGGACAAGGATGACGCTTCACTCAACTGAACAGGGTTCGGATAATTCTGTAGCAGGTCAAAATTATCCGGAACGGCCTCTGAAGCATCAACGACGGACGTTACCACCACACCGAGATAATCTGCGACGCCATGTAAAAGCGCATAGGCAGTATGGTCGTACTCACCCGCAGGGTCACAATTCATGTCTTCATAGGTTAATGCCATCACATCCTCATGAAAATTTATCCAGAACCAACTTTCCGGATAACGAAGCGGCGTCCCGGATGTCCAACTAACAAAATAGCTCCATGGTTCCATGCCCGCCATAAAATAGGACCGCACACCGCCGATAAAACCTTTCTCCTGCACCGTATAGGTGGGAGACGTGCCAACAGCGTCATGATAAACAAAATAGCGTTTACACGCGAAAGCAGAGTGCAGATTCAGAGCGACTTCAATAGGTACATCTGATGCCATGAGTTCTGTAAAACGACTCCTGAGCACATTGACTTCCGGTTCCACCGGATTCGCGTACCAGTTGCTTTCGATATCCACACCATGCGCATTTTCACGCGGGTATTCAAGTTCCACGCCGTCTGGATTGTACATGGGGATAATGTAAAAAGTGCATCTATCGCGCAACAATTGAGCAAACTCATCTTCGCTGAGCAGCAGATTGATAACCGCGTTGGTCACCCAGAAAGCCTGTACTTCCCCCGGATGCGTGCGCGCATGTATAAATACGGTGCGGCGAGGCTCTGTGGGCGGATAATCCGCGGTGATGGTCAATTGCCACAAGGCGCGGTTCTGAACGCTCGCGCCCAGGGAATCGACGTTAACATACGGACTTTGCTGCCAGCGCTGCAAATCCACCAGCAGGCTGTCGTACCCGTAGCCCCAGTGGTCACCCAACATCGAGAGAAGACGCATGGACTGAGCTTCATCGTAACCGCATTTATCTCTTTGGGTTGACGCCGTCGAATGTAACGTTTGTGAAAATACAGCATTGGAAAACATGACCACTAACCCCAAAACGCCACCGACTAATAATAGTTTAAAAACGTCTAAAAATTTCACACCTTTTCTCATATCAGGAGTCTCTTTTAAATAAAAATATCCAAACATCGAACATCACTGAAAGCACTGAAAGAAAACGATGCCTTCAGCATCTCTTGTTTAAGCAGTTTTAGTGTTATTCAGTGACTTCCGGCATTTCACAATTACGGATACAAATATGTCATTTTCCACCGGTTGCCTTGCTTAACATAAAGAACCCGTTCATGCAGCCGGTCCTCCCGGCGTTCCCAGAATTCAATCCTTTCAGGCAGCAAACGAAAACCCGACCAGAAGTCGGGTCGCGGGATATCTTTGCCGGCAAATTGTTGCTCGTATTTTTGTAAACGATTCTCCAGGTACTCTTTATTTTCCAGAACAGAACTCTGTTTTGACGCCCAGGCGCCGAGCTGACTGCCCCGCGGACGGGTGGCGAAATATTCATCTGCTTCTCTGTTTGTCACAGACTCAACCTTGCCTTCAACGCGAATTTGATGATGCACTTCTTCCCAGTAAAAACAAAGCGCTGCTTGCGGGTTCTCGCTCATTTCTTTTGCTTTCCGGCTCGCCAGATTTGTATAAAAAACAAATCCGCTTTCGTCGAATGCTTTGATGAGCACCACACGGGCAGAGGGATGACCGTCTTTGGTTGCCGTTGCGAGCACGGCAGCCTCGTGTACCGGAATGTCGAACTGACATTTCTCTTCGTAAAGTTTTCTGAAAGAATCGATGGGATGGGAGGCCGGTGTTTTCATGCGCTACATTTCGTTTGTGAATATTCTTTTGCGAGGGCAATATAAGAAATCTGCAGGCAGGAAGCAATTTTTTTCCCTAAAAAATAAGCGCTCCCTAAATTGAACGATTGAGCCTAAAATTAATTTACTCTTGGGTACTATGTTCGTAGCGCATGCTTTAGCATGTTTCAAACCTCCCCAGGCAAGCGGAAGCTTGCACTACAAACTTCATTCAGCCCATAAGAATCGCTCAATTTAGGTGCTATTTATGTATCTGCTTCGGAATACTTCACAAACCAGACAATGCAAAAAACACACATCCTTCTCATTCTGCTCACACTTATTTTAGCAGGCACGTCTTGTTCCGGTGGCGATGACAAAACGTCACCGAACTCCCCATTTCTCACGCGGCTTGCAACCTTGCCCCTCGGTTCAAGAATCACCGATGTCTGGGGTTATGTGGATGCCGAAACCAGCAGTGGCGTGCATATCGTGGATGTGAGTGACCCGGAGAATCCGCAACTGCTGTCTTCCATCAGCACCCCGTTTGTGGAATTCCACCACAGCGGCTGGCCCACCGAAGATGGCAACTACCTGTTCATCTGCAACGAGCTGACCGTACATCCGGAACCGGATATTACTATCTGGGATATCCGTGATTTGCGCAAGCCGAAATTCGTCGCCGATTACAAAGACCCAAACAACAAAGTGCACAATCTGTACATCATCGGGAACTTTGCTTTTGTGTCGTACTACAACGCCGGCACCGGACAACGATTCGAAGGCGCCTTCGGCGTGTATCCGTTTGCACCGTCGGGAAATATTTATGTGAGCGACGTGACCACGGGATTGCACCTCTTTTCCTTCAATGCCGATGCAGCGAGTACGGCTAAAATTGTTGCGCCGTAAAATAAGAATCGTACTTTTTTACGATGGTTTGTTTGTCTAAACTCAGTAACTCATAGCAAAATCGACCACCCATTTGTTTCTTGACTTTTCGAACGAAAAAACATAAATTGATTTCAGCGGAAGAATCCAGTCTCACAATTCCAATTTTTTTAATTGAATCAAAGTGTCAAATCGTAGTGAAGCCAGTTGTTGCCCAGACTACCAATACAAAACCACTGGCAAATATATCCGTTTTATGTAGGCCATTCCATTTCTAAAAATGAACGATTAATGAGGACGAGAAATGAGGATTCTGACTCGTTTTATCATGGTTTCAACTGCCCTGTTTTCTTTTTTGTCCGCTTATGCGCAAACGCCTGACCTGATTTACTACAATGCCACGATTGTGACTATGGAAGACAGCCTGCCAACTGCCGAAGCCATCGCTATCGCCAGTGACAGCATTTTGGCTGTCGGGTCAAATGACGCGGTTTTATCTCTGGTGGGTGCTGAGACCAAAATTGTGGATTTGCAGGGTCTGACAGTCACCCCCGGGTTTAATGATTCGCATTGTCACTGGTTTAGCTGGCGCGAACACATCTGTTCCGTTACCGGCGATACGACCTACCCTTCTCTTGAAGAAATCATGGGTATGCTCTCAGCAAACGGCTGGACCAGTATTTCCGAATTGAATTTTGGCAGGCCGGATTATGCTCCCGAACATCTCAACAATGCGCTCGACCTCGATGCGCGCGGCGAGTTGTCCGTCCGTGTCAACGGCTATTGGGGCACCTACGACGATGTTTCACTCATCCAGGTTCTGGCTGACTCCATGCGAACACCGGGGAAGGTCTATTCAGAACGGGTTCGCGCAACCGGTGTCAAAATCTATGTGGACAATCCTTTCGGCGATTTCGATATTCTCACCCAGGAGCAAGTCAACCAACTGGTCCGGAGCGCCCACGACGCGGGTTGGCAAATTGCCGCGCATGCGGTCAATCAGAGTGCGGTCGAAAAAATTCTCACCGCCTATGAGAACGTTCTTGGCGCGGAATCCAATGAGAACTATCGTCATCGCATCGAACACGCGGTCAAAGTGTCCGACGACCAATTAAATCGTATGAAACAAAAAGGGATTATCGCCTCCTTTCAGCTCATGGGACCGGCAGATTGGCCGAGTCAGCCGACGTACGCCTCCCGTTTCCTGGGCACACATCCCGAATGGGTCATGCGCTGGAAAGATTTCGTCGCGGCGGAATCCGGGGGGTTGCGCACCTGCGGCAGTACCGACGCCCCATTTAATGATACGCCGTGTGATTATACCCCCTTCCGGGTTATGTACCAGGCGGTGACCAGAATCGGTTTTCACGACTCTGCCCATGCGGAATGGGAACTGGCACAGCGCTTGACCATTGAGGACTGCCTGAAATTGCTGACAATTAATGCGGCATACGCTACTTTTGAGGAAAACAAAAAAGGCAGTCTTGCGCCCGGCAAATGGGCGGACCTGGTCATTCTGTCCGCAAATCCGCTTGAGGTCTCTCAACCCGAGGACCTTCTGAACATCAACTTACTTTTGACCATGGTCGGCGGACGGGTCGAATACTGTGACGCCAGCCAGAGCAATTTATGCTCTTCGGCGAAAATCTTCAGCATAAACTCGGCTGACCTCACCGCGTCGAAATACCTGCCCGAGCAAACGCCGGATCTGGCCTACGATAATGATTTGGACACCGGCTGGGGAGCGGGTGACTTTCCGCCGCAATGGATTCAAATCGATCTGTTGGATGAATTTCAGATCACCGGCGTCAATCTGGTAATCGACCAGTGGCCGGAGGGCCAGACCGTACACCAACTTTGGGCGAAAGGCAATTCACCCGGCCAACCTTTCGTACTTTTGCAAGAGTTTAGGGGAAACACGGCTTACGGACAAACGTTAAGCTATGTTGCTCCGCCAGACTTACCCAACTACCGTTATTTCAAAATACTAACAACCGACAGTCCGTCTTGGGTCGCCTGGAAGGAGATCAGCATTAGCAGGCCCAGCACAACTTCTGTTGACAATACGGAATCCGGTGTCCCCGCAACGTATACCCTGCTGCCAAATTACCCGAATCCATTTAATCCGGGAACAACGATTGAATATTCAATCACCAAAAAACAGCAGGTCGAGCTCAATGTCTACGATATCCGGGGCAGGCAGGTGGCACAATTGGTGAACCAGCTTCAGTCACCCGGCAATTACCGGCTCTTATTTCGAGCGAGGAATTTGGCGGACGGCTTGTACTTTTATCGACTGAAAACAAAAGAGGGTATCAAAATTCGCAAGATGCTTGTCGTTAAATAGAAAACCGGAGTTCACAAGTGTGCAGAGTAAAATAAGAAAGATAGAATATTGGTCACACATGGTAACTCTTTTTCAAATTATGGCTTTTTTTGTTTATTCTCTTACAATTTGGCTAAAAATGTGGTCAAATATGCTCTTTCCTCTAAGATTCAAAAAAGGCAAAGCAGCGGCATGCATGACGAAGTAAAGCCTTTTTTTCTGCTTTGCACGACCTAACGTTAATCCTTGTTTAAATCCCTTGGATTTCATATATTTACTCCTTAAATTTTGGCGAAACATTTAATTCTTTTCAATAAATTTCATCAGGGTAACAGATGAACAATATCTACAAAAATCTACAGGACATTTTAAATCAACGCATCATGGTCATCGATGGGGCCATGGGCACCATGATTCAGCGCTATAAACTCAGCGAAGAAGATTTCAGCGGCGAGCAATTCAAAGATCATGCACATCCTCTGAAGGGCAACAACGATTTACTCTCCATCACACAGCCGGAAGTCATCAAAGAGATTCACCATGCGTTTCTAAACGTCGGCGCCGACATCATCGAGACCAACACATTCAACGGTACGTCCATTTCTCAGGCCGACTATCACACGGAGACTCACGTTTACGACATCAATCGTACGTCAGCACGAATCGCCAGAGCAGCAGCCGACGAGGTCACTGCCCGAACGCCTGACAAGCCGCGTTTCGTCGCCGGCGCGCTCGGACCAACCAACAAGACCCTCTCCATGTCCCCGGACGTGAATGACCCGGGCTTTCGTGCCGTCACTTTTGCAGATATGGCAAATGCATACTCCGAACAGGTGCGCGGTCTCGTGGACGGCGGTGTGGACCTCCTTTTAGTGGAAACCATTTTCGACACTCTCAATGCCAAGGCTGCCATTTATGCGATTTCCGAGTATTTCGCCCACAGCGGCAAACACCTGCCGGTGATGATCTCGGGAACCATCGTGGATGCCAGCGGCCGAACCCTTTCCGGCCAGACCACGGAAGCTTTCTGGATTTCCGTATCACACACAAAAAACCTTTTGAGCGTGGGACTAAACTGTGCGCTGGGTCCCGCACAGATGCGACCGTTTATCGCGGAATTGTCACGAGTGGCCTCTTGTTTTACCAGTGTATACCCGAATGCCGGACTACCCAATGAATTCGGGGGATACGACGAAACGCCGGAAATGATGGCTTCACAGATCGCCGACTTTGCGCAAAGCGGCTTCGTCAATCTGGTGGGCGGCTGTTGCGGCACGACGCCGGAGCACATCGAAGCCATCGCCGAAGTGGCGCAACAACACTCCCCCAGGAAAACACCTGTGCGCAAACCTTACCTGCGTCTCAGCGGTCTGGAGCCGCTGGTGGTCACCGAAGACACCAACTTTGTGAACGTGGGTGAACGCACGAATGTGGCCGGCTCGCGCAAGTTTGCACGCCTGATCACAGAAGGAAATTTCGAAGAGGCGCTGTCGGTGGCGCGTCAGCAGGTGGAAAACGGCGCCCAGATCATCGACATTAACATGGACGAAGGCATGCTGGACTCCGAAGCCGCCATGGTGACATTCCTCAATCTGCTGTCCACAGAACCGGAAATCGCCCGGGTACCCATCATGCTGGATTCATCAAAATGGTCGGTCATCGAAGCCGGGTTGCGCTGCATTCAGGGAAAAGGCGTAGTCAATTCCATCAGTCTGAAGGAAGGGGAAGAGGTGTTTCGCGAGCACGCCCGGAAAATTCTCGAGTACGGCGCGGCGGTGATCGTTATGGCATTTGATGAACAGGGACAGGCGACCACCTATGAACAAAGAATTAACATCTGCCAGCGGGCTTATAAAATTCTCACGGAAGAAATCGGCTTTCCTCCACAGGACATCATTTTCGATCCGAATATTTTAACCGTTGCTACCGGGCTCGAAGAACATAATCATTATGCGGTGGATTACATTCGAGCAACGAAGTGGATCAAAGAAAATTTGCCGCACGCGCAGGTAAGCGGCGGCGTCAGCAACATTTCCTTTTCATTTCGCGGCAACAACCGCGTACGTGAGGCCATGCACGCCGCGTTTCTCTTTCACACCATTCAGGCGGGCATGGATATGGGAATCGTCAACGCCGGACAGTTGGAAATTTATGAAGAGATTCCAAAAGATTTACTGGAGTTGGTGGAGGACGTGCTGCTCAACCGGCGACCAGATGCCACCGAACGTCTGGTGGAGTTTGCGGAAAAGATCAAAAGCACCGGCGTCGAAGAAGAAAAAACCGCAGAATGGCGCAACAGCAGCTTCGAAGAACGCCTGAAACACGCACTTATCAAAGGCATCGTTGAGTACATCGAGGAAGATACCGAAGAGGCCCGGCAGCATTATGCGATGTCACTGGAAGTCATCGAAGGGCCGCTGATGGCCGGCATGAATGTGGTTGGCGATCTGTTTGGTTCCGGCAAAATGTTCCTGCCGCAAGTGGTGAAAAGCGCCCGGGTCATGAAAAAGGCCGTAGCCTACCTCATCCCGTACATCGAAGCCGAAAAAGCGAAATCCGGAGATGCAAAACCGAGAGCAAAAGTTCTGCTGGCCACGGTAAAAGGAGACGTGCACGACATCGGCAAAAACATCGTCGGCGTGGTGCTGGCCTGTAACAATTACGAGATCATCGATTTGGGCGTCATGGTTCCCATTGAAAAGATCCTGGAAACCGCCCGTAAAGAAAACGTGGATATCATCGGATTGAGCGGACTTATCACGCCGTCACTGGATGAAATGGTACACGATGCAGCGGAAATGGAACGGTTAGGATTCAACGTTCCTTTACTCATCGGTGGCGCAACCACTTCCCGCATTCATACCGCGGTAAAAATTGAACCCCACTATTCGGGCGCCACCATTCACGTGCTCGATGCTTCCCGCGGCGTAACGGTGGTAAATAATTTAATGAATGAAGAGAACAAGGCGTCTTTCATTAAACAAAGCAGAGCGGAATATGAAGACCTGCGGCAGGCACATCGGAGAAAAACCGCGGCAAAAAATTATTTAACCCTGAATCAGGCCAGAGAGAATAAATTAAAAATTGATTGGAAAGCCTCCGACATTTACGCGCCCAGAAAATCTGGAATGACGCTTTTCAAAAATCATTCCCTGGAAGAACTCCGACAGTACATCGATTGGACACCGTTCTTTTCCACCTGGGAACTGCCCGGAAAATTTCCCGCCATCTTTAAAGATGACCGTGTCGGTCACGAAGCCCAAAAACTGTTCGATGACGCCAATAAACTTCTGGATGAAATCATCGGGAATCACCGGTTAACCGCGAACGGTGTGGTGGGTTTGTTCCCTGCAAATGCTGTGGATGACGACATCGAAATCTATGCAGACAGGCAACGGAATCAGGTTTTAACCACACTGCACACCCTGCGCCAACAGAGCAAGAAGACGGGAGGCAACCCCAATCTGGCGCTGGCTGACTTCATTGCTCCCAAAGAAAGCGGACTCCCTGACAGCATCGGAATGTTTGCGGTCACCACCGGACTTGGGTTGGAAAAGCTGGTTGCAGAGTTTCAGAAAGAACACGATGACTACGCCAGCATTTTAGCCAAAGCGCTGGCCGACCGTCTCGCTGAAGCTTTTGCCGAGCTTCTACACCAGAAAGTACGTACCGATCTCTGGGGTTACGCCGGAAATGAGAACTTTGGCAACGACGAGTTGATCAAAGAACGTTACCAGGGCATCCGTCCGGCGCCGGGCTATCCGGCCTGTCCCGACCACACGGAAAAACAGCTCATTTGGAATCTGCTCGATGTGGAAAAAAATACCTACATCACCTTAACCGAATCGTTTGCCATGTACCCGGCTGCTTCGGTCAGCGGCTTGTACTTTGCGCATCCGCAGGCGAAGTACTTTTCAGTAGGCAAGATTGGCAAAGACCAGGTGGAAAATTATGCCACCCGCAAAGGAATGAGTATTGAAGACGTAAGCAAATGGCTGCGGCCGAACCTGCAAGACTGACAAACGCTCAGAAGGCAACCTTTTTTGCAAAGGTTACCTTCTGGCGCCTCCTCATAACCATCGAACCTATTTCAAAAGTGTCAATTTACAGGTTTGTGTAAAGGTCCGTGCGTTCTGCGCATTGGTTGCTTGCAGACGGTAAAAATAAATACCGCTGCTGAGTTGCTCACCGTCAAACACAAGCGTGTGTATGCCTGCAGGTATGTCTCCATCTATCAGCGTTAGCACCGCTTCCCCCAGCAAATTGTAAACCTTCAGGGTTACTTTTGAGCGGGCAGGCAATGCGAACCTAATTTTCGTAACCGGATTAAATGGATTCGGATAATTCTGACTCAGACTGAATTCCTTTGGGATGATCGATTCAGTCGTCTCTGCAACCGAGGTGACGTTCATGGGCTGGCTGAATTCCGAGGTGTTACCTGCTGTATCGGTTGCTGTGGCGGTCACAAAAGGTCCGGTGGGCGTGCCATTCCATTGGAAATTGCCGCTGCCGTCTGCCATGGTCATGCCTTCATAAATTTTACCTTCATCGTTATTATCAGAAAGGATTTCAACGATAGAACCTGGTGGTGCAGTGCCCGTAACGATTCCGTTTTTGATCTCAATAATTACCGGCGATGGCAAGCTTTCATTGCCGCCAGATTCGTTTTCAATGCCATATCCGTCATTTGCTGTTATGGAATTCTGAGTAATTGTATTCTGAAGGCTGCTGTCTCCGTAAACCTGAATACCTATGTTGTTAAATGCGATGACATTGCCCGGCCCCACATTTGTGTTGTTTGCGCCATCAAACAATTCGATACCCTGAAGATCATTTCCCATATTGTGTGTGCCCGAGAAATCAGTACCAATGTAATTACCGATTATTTGTGTCCCGGAGGCAGGTCCAACAGAAATGCCCGAATACGTGTTGCTGGTAATGATGTTCGATTCGCCGGGTTCCTGACCTCCGATGATATTACCGTTTCCCGACCAGAACATGATGCCATTCCACTTGTTGCCTAGCATGCCCGTTGCGCTTATACCCGAACCAATATAGTTGCCTTTTATAATGTTGCCATCGCCGCTGACTTCAATGCCATCGTTGCCGTTACCTGAAACGATGTTGCGTTCGCCCTCACTGCTTCCGCCGATGATATTGTTATCACAGTTGATCGAAATCCCGACCCGGCCGTTGCCCAAGGCGACCGTCCCTGAAATATCCGTCCCGATCAAATTACCAAGGATGACGTTGTTCTGAGCCGCCGCACCCATGATATATATTCCATACGCATGGTTGCCGGAAATCAGGTTGCCGGTAATGGTGTTGGCCGCGGTGCCCTGAATAAAAATCCCGGTAGCATTTGGTTTTGCTGTTTTACCCGTAGCATCCGTGCCGATGTAACAACCCGTTATCGTATTCCCCCGCGTATTTTCCCCGAACATGAAAATACCGCGATCGCCAAAGCTGTTTATGCATAATTGCCTTATTTCAACGTCAGATGTCAAAATATTGAAGGCAATCGTAAAATCACCTGCGGCGCTGCCGTCGATAATAATCTCAGGGCCAGCAGGATTACTGTCTTCGCCTGTAAATTCGTTTTGACTGCTACCATCGATCACCAGACCAGCGTCGGTAATGTCAGGCAACGCATTGAGGACACGAATACGCCAGCCGCCGGTCTGCGGTTCATAACCGGGATCGCTTTTCGGAATCGCAAACCGGATGCTGTCCGGGTCTGGATTTCTGTTTGCCGAGGTGATGGCCTCGCGCAGTGTATTTGCACCCGAATCGCTGGTGTTGGTGACAGTCAGCACCCCTGAGCCGAGGTCCTCCGGAATGTGCCCCTTCCAAACGCCGGAGTTGTAGGCAACCGCATAAATTTGCGTATTCGACGCGTTGAGAGCTACCGAAGTCACCGACAGCCCGGTAAGACCGATTTCAAAAAAAGAGTGTCCGCTGTCGAGCGAAAGGTAAGCCCCGCCGGTGGTCGAGGCAGGTCTGCCGCCAAACAGTCGATTCGGATTCTGCTGATCCACGAGGAAGCTCAGGAAAAATGTGGAATGCAACAATTGCCAGTCCTGACCGAAATTCGCAGAACGATACAGAGCCCCACCTTCGACCTGGTAATACACTGCCGAACTGCTCGAATCGACCTGCACCTTGAGCGCATGCCAGTTCAGAGTGCCGGACATATTTTGCCAGGTTTTGCCACCGTCCATGGAGCGAAAGAAAGGCGGATGATATGGCTGTGGATGGTCGGCAATTTCTATAGGCACGTACAAAATATCGTTGACGGGGTCTTCTTCGATGTCCCAGCAAATCAGATTGTGCGTGGACACGCCAAATGGCTGATGCTTGAACGATGCCCCGCCGTCGGTTGATTTATAGATGCCGGGTGTGTTATTGTTGTCGGTTTGCGGCCCCAGGTAAATAGCGTGATCTGTTCTACTGACTAAAAGCGAACGAATGTACTCCGGACATGTGTAGAGGAACTGCCAATTGCGACCCTTGTCAGCCGATCGGTAGAGTTTGTCCCAGACCGTGACATAGAGGATGTTCGGATTGGCGGGATCGATTTGAAACCCCTCCTGGTCCAGACCTCTGCCTTGCAAAGGATGTTCCCAGGTCGCCCCGGCGTCACGTGTAATGTAGAGCCCCGAGTCGATAGAAGAAACATACCAAACATTTTCATCCCCGGGATCGATGAGAATGCCTTCGACCTTGTCGTTACCCATGGGGATCGCTGCAAGCGCCCAGTTCCAGGATTGTGAGTTTGATTTTTGCAGTTGACAGAAAGAATAATCTGTTCCTGAAAATAAGAGAAGAATCGCCAGAAAAAATAATTTATTTCGCATATAAACACTCACATTTTAATTTGCCATCGTCAGAGAATATCAATTCAAATGAATTATTATTTCAAGCTTTCTTTCCATGAGCGTAAAAGAGTCAAAGTTTTTCTGGCATTTTCAGCTTTATAAATAAATTTACCTTCGGGCATCATTTCTGTTATAACCTCCGCCTTATTTTCAGTTGCCCACTTCATCAATGGGGGTAATATTTGGCTAAAAGCTTGTTGCGTTTCCGGTTTGGCTTCCGCTCGAAGTTCTTTAATTAAGCCTTTGTAGAAAATAAATTTCACTCTGTAAAAAGCCTCGCCAATTTCGGCCGTTTTTAGCCAATCATTCGTTTCAGTTAAATTGCAAAACACTGTATCGCCATGCACCGCAATATTGTTTATAGCCATTTGAATATTTAGAACACTGTCATATTGTGTAATGTTGCGTATTTGGTTTTTCCCAGTGAGCGAGAAATGTCCGGGTACATCGAAAATAGCATCATCTGCATATAATGAGACTATTTCTTTTACATTATGGGTATTATAAATTGTCGGATATCGTTTGGCTAAATCAGTAGAATTAACAGAGCAGGTAGATAGAATTAAAAGTAATATGGATATGTTAAAAACAAAAGCTATATGTTTTTTCATTATCATCTCCCCATTTTGATCAGATTTCTTTTGTCTAACAAAGATTATTAAAGTCTATTTCAAGAGCATCAATTTACGGGTTTGAGTAAAAGTGCTTACATTCTGCGCATTGGTTGCTTGCAGGCGGTAAAAATAAATGCCGCTGCTGAGCTGCTCACCATCAAACACAAACGTGTGTATGCCGGCAGGCATGTCTCCATCTATTAGTGTCAATACTGCTTCTCCCAGCAAATTGTAAACCCTCAGCGTAACCTTCGAGCGCAAAGGTAAAGCGAACTGGATTTTCGTAACCGGATTGAACGGGTTCGGATAATTCTGCCGCAGAGAAAACCCTTCAGGAATCGCCTCCACAGTTGTTCGACGAACATCGGTTACTCTGTCGTTACCAGCCAGATAGATGTCACCGTTTTCAAGGAAAATACAAAACAGGCTATCAGTGGCTGAAATAGCAACATCTAATAGCGAAGTCGAATCAGGGAAAACATCGTTTTGAATATCCCATCCATTTGTTGATCGGTTGACCATATATACCTTGTCCTCATCTCTGCTCGGATCTGGAAACGAATACTGATATTGCAGAAACACCGTCGTTTGTCCCTTTGACGAAATCGCAATACTGGGATGCGAGACCGTCGAAATATCGCCAATACCGCTACTGCCGGCCCTCGGTACGATTACCTCTATTGGCGTCCAGACAGAATCATACCCAGCGACATAGAGAAGCGCGTTGCTACAGGCACAAGTAGGCTGAGGTTCCGGGAAAACAATCTCAAATTGTTTTTCAACAGAATTAAATTGCGCGTCAAGTTCAGTGATGGCGCCCGGGATATCCCCCAACGGAATAAAGCCCGGCTCCGACCAGATACCGATGTTTTTCTGAATGCGATAATTGAGCCGGGATCCAAACCAGAAAACCCACAATGTGCCGTCGCTATCATAGCCCAAAGTGTAAGCGCCATAATCAATGATATCCGAGGCGACAGTCTGGGGCGGTGGAACTCCGATGTCAGTTACTCTTATCCGGCTTTCCTGTATCGATGATTCCAGCCAGCCAAAGGTGAGTCGTGTAGCGCTATGTGCACATTTCAATCTTGCAATGGTGTTCGCGCTGGTGTACAGCTTTTCCGCTGCAGACACATATCGCTGTTTCACTTTTCTATAGAACACGGAAGAGGAATCGCCCGCTTCAATCCAGGCAAGATAACAGGTATCCTCAACAGACGTTGCCGTCAGTTCTTTAAAAAGATCAGGGCCTTCAGAGATCAAAATGGCCTCGCTCCATAAGACGCCATTCCAGAATCGGTAATAGAGAGTACCGGAAGACTCCTGCCAAAACACATATATATCATCGCCGGCGTCCGCACTGACAGAGGCATTGGCTATCCCTTGCGATGGATGCGACATGTTTATGAATGTGAAGGGCTGAGCGCTGGCCAGGATTGACCAGCACAACACGAAAAAACTGGTGATGTATTTCATCAACCACTCCTTTCCATCGTTATCCTTAAGAAAACCTAAATCAATACTTTAGGTACTCCTTATGGTACGATGAGATTATTTTAAAAGCATTAGTTTACGGGTTTGTGTAAATGCTCTGGCGTTCTGTTCATTGGCCGCTTGCAGACGATAAAAATAAATGCCGCTGCTGAGTTGCTCACCGTCAAACACAA
>CAYVXE010000085.1:0-19413 GCA_964455375.1 uncultured Calditrichaceae bacterium | reverse complement strand
GTTCAACAGAATCTTGTAAGATCCGGTTAGTGTCATTTCGAATCAGGCGGTGACCCATAAGCGTCAACTTAAGTATTATTTTCAGAATGTGGTAGCAATATAAAAACAAAAAAACGCTACATTGTCGTCCCAAAATTTCTATTTTGGAACGCAATTGTAGAGAAATTCTGTTTCGATTAACCAATCCAGCTAGACGAAACAAAGTTTCTAAGACATGTGTGTCCCCAAACCGAAGTTTGGGAACAAGCTGGGCGCTTAAGTTGACGCACAAAGGCGGTGGGCTGACGAGAAATCTAAATAGGCATAAATCAGATTTCTCCCGTTGGTCGAAATGACAAATCGAGTTGTTTTACAAAAGTCTGAATTGGTTCAACAAATAAGGAGAAATCCCATGCGAACGTGTGAAAGAATTATGCCGGTGCTTTTGCTTTTATGCTGCATCCCGAAAGCAGATTATGCACAGACAGGATCGGAATTCATTCGCAAACAGGGGAATCAACTTGTCGTGGGTGCGAACAAAACGATGACCCTGCACGGCGTCAATCTCATTTTCGATAGAATGGTTTTGCCGGACGGCAGTTGGGCTCTTGGCACATGTGATGTTCTGAATCAGTTTCAGGATACGACTCCGGTCACGAACTGGTATTCGGAGCGTCATTTGCAAAGCCTCGCTGAAATCGGATTTAATGTCATACGGATGAATTTGCAGTATCGCATATTTGAAGATGATGACAATCCGGGTGTCTACAAACAATCCGGGTGGAATTTCCTTGACACGTACGTTCAGTGGGCAACAAATCGGAATCTGTATTTAATACTCGATATGCATATTCCACCGGGAGGCCTCCAAGTCGCTGGTCGCGGGGCTTGTCTGTGGGAGGATGCCGGCAATCAGACCAGGATTATCGATCTGTGGAAGGCCATTGCAAAGCGCTATGCCGATGAACCCAGAATCGCCGCGTACGACATTTTGAATGAACCGAATCCAACCGGCGCCACACTGCAGGAAGGTGTGGCCAAATGGCAGACACTGGCGCAGCAAATCGTCGATTCAGTACGCACTGTTGACGCCAATCACCTCATCATCGTCGAAAGGGTAAACTGGATTATGAACGCTGACGGCGCATCACCGTTAAGTGACTGGAGCTCCGCAGTACTGAATGCGCTCCAGATTTCAGTCAATGATGTCAACACTATTTATGATTTTCATTTCTATAACCCGGCAGAATACGCAATGCAAAATGAGGGTAATTTCCCGGACGATGGCAACTACCCGGATGTGAACTCTATGGAACGTTCCAAAGACGGTACCATGATGCCTCGTGACAAGAATTACCTGGCGCATGAACTGCAATTGGAAATCAGGGGGACGGAACCGATGTTCGTTGGTGAATGGAGCCCGAATCCAAGCACGTTCAATACTGAAAAAGGCGGGTATACTTATATCCGGGACCTCCTCGATCTCATGGCACAGCGCAACCTTAATTGGACGTATTATGCGGTCTGGAATCTCTTTGCAATTGATTGCTGTACAGAGGGTGTTGTCTGTTGCAGCGGCGAAAACAATACGACGCCGGCGTTTCAGGCGCTGATCGATTTGTTTAAAGGTCATTTCGATTCCGTGACAACCGCGGTAAACGTAAGTGAAGATACTGGTGATTTACCCGCGACGTTTCACCTGGAACAGAATTATCCCAACCCGTTTAACCCGGAAACCATCATTCGTTATCAGTTACCTAAGACTGGTCGAGTGACAATTACGATCTACAATGTGTTGGGTCAGGAGGTAGAAACTTTGGTGAATACTCTCCAGCCACCCGGAGCATATAAAATCACCTGGCAACCTGCTGAGTTGGCAGCGGGTGTTTATCTTTATCAATTGCGAGTCGGCAATATTTTGGTAGGAACCAGAAAAACAATTTTACTGAAATAGGTTTGTTCTTTAAATCCGAATTGTGTAAATTTAAACATAAACGATGAATTATTTAGCAACAGCTTTCGCAATCTCTCTATTACTCAATTTCCCATGCCTGGGTAAAAGTACAAACAAACTTTATAAGTCTGTTCCCGGCCGCTTTCACATAAAAACCGTAAAAACATTTGTTCTGCACGATGCTAAACGGGACAAGGATCTGCCACTGCGAATTACCTGTCCGGACAGCGGAAGTGGCTTTCCGGTCATCATTTGGTCGCATGGCGCTCTGGGCGATAAAGATGGGTATCAACCATTGATCAGGCACTGGGCCAGCCACGGTTATGTCTGCATTCAACCGACGCACGAGGATTCGCGAAAATTGCTCGGTTGGGGGGCGCTGTTCAATCGGAAGAAAATTTGGCGTAAATGGTCCACCCGGCCGCCAGATATTTCTCTGATTATCGATTCGCTTGCGATCATCGGAAAACGGGTGCAGGGATTGTTGGGAAAAATGGACACAACACGCGTGGGGGTTGGCGGACACTCCTTTGGCGCCCAAACGGCTCAGCTCATTGGCGGCGCGGTGATGCAGAAATTCAGAATGGGCAGAAGATACGATTTTTCGGATAGCTGCCCACAGGCGATTTTGCTGATCAGTCCGCAAGGGACCGGGGACGGCTTCACACCGAAGTCGTGGAAAGGGATGAAAAGACCGACGATGGTCATCACCGGAACCAACGACACCTCTCCCAGAAATGGCAAATCTTACAAATGGCGGGAAGAGGTGTATCGGTATGCACCCTCCGGGGACAAATATTTGACAGTTATTAAAGATGCTTACCACGGCTTTGGCGGGATTGCCGGTCATATCCATTTTAAGGGTTCAGGTCCGCAAAATCCGCAACAAGTCCGTTATGTGAAATCTCTTTCAACGGCTTTTTGGGATGCCTATTTAATGGGAGACAAGGCTGCACGTCGGGTTTTGCAGAGCGCAAAATTATCCAAATTAACCGGCGGTGCCATTGAGATAAAGCATAAATAGGAGCAAAGGGAGTAGTGCATGATTTTCTTCGTTTTATCAGTGCGGTTCTTGTCTGTGTTGGTTTTTTATGCAGAGTCGATTTGATCGCACAAAACGCGGCAAGGCTGGTGAAGGTGCTGTGACGTTTGATGCAAGACACCTGCCTATCGGCGTCTATTTTTACCGGCTGCGTGCAGGACATAAAAATACAGCAACAAAGAAACTTTTGTTATCATAAGTAGTCTATGGAACGTAAGACGCAAAAAGATCACCCAAATGGTTAGCTCAATGCGTCCTTACAATGAGAATGTCCTGATTTTGTAGCATCGGACGCCTGGTTATTTCTTTGAGTACTGCATTTTATTCCAGTTGGCATCCGCTTTTATTTTCATATTCGCCTCGGCCGCATTCCATGGAATAATCGTGTTAAACGGGGCTCCTTGATAATAATCATTGAAGAAAAGATAAAGTTTTCCATTGTAAAGTTTGAACGTTTTTGGGTCGCTGGGGACTTTTGCATCTTTCATGGCCATGGCAAAAGCACACCAACCTCCATATTGAGGCAGATATTTATCCGGTTCCGCTTGAAACTTGGTACGGTTTTCCGCACTGCTAAACCAGTAGTTGATGCCTTTATGAATTGCCGCGAACGTCTGACTTCCCCGTACCGCCTTATTCTCAGTGAAATATGCAACAACGTCATAGCCATTGATGGCTACATTGTCTTTGGTTATGTAATTTGTCTTTGCTGTATTCTGTGCTGGTGAATTTGTAGTCATAGCCAAACTGCCTAAAACCATACACACGATTGTAAATGTTGCTTTCATAAAAGTTCTCCTTTCGTTTGATAAAAATGAAGGGTTAATGAATTATCCATTGACAGGACGGATAAATGTAAGTATATTAAAATATGTTTTCAATGCTTATTAGTCTAAATAAATTGATTTATCGTCCATAAATGATGGAGTAGTACGACGATGGATGCTCTTAGCGATATTCTAAAGATGATCCGGTTAAGCAGCAGTGTTTATTTCAGGAGTGATTTTTCTGCCCCCTGGGGCATGCAGATCGATGCGGGACCTTTTGCACAGTTCCACATGGTTGTACGCGGAAACTGCCGGTTGCAGATGGATGATGCAGAGACGAGCATAGATCTGTCCAGTGGGGATATCGTGGTTTTCCCTCTTGGAGATGCACACCGTCTTGGAGATGAAACAGGCCGGATTTATGTGAATGGGAAGAACGTAGTGGAGGCAATTTACCGAAACCGACCGCTGTTTCAGAAGGGACCGGTGCACACGACATTGGTGTGCGGCCACTTTGAATTCGAACGCAGCTTTGAACATCCCTTTTTGCGGGCATTGCCACGGTTTATCCATATTAGGGATTTTGACCGCCGTGAGTTGAGCTGGCTGGAGACGGCTACGCATGTGTTGATCCATGAGGCAGGTTCCGGGAATCCGGGTGCCGATGCCGTCGTGGAGCGTTTGGCCGAAGTGATGTTCATTCAAATATTGCGTGCTTATTTGCGGCAACATGAACGTTCAAACAATTTTCTGACTGCATTGAAAGATACGCGTATAAATCATGCGTTGTCTCTTCTACATACGGATCCGCAAATCTCATGGACCCTGGCCGATATTGCCCGTGCCGTTGGCATGTCGCGCTCGGCTTTTGCTGTCCGTTTTAAGCAGCTTGTTGGGATGACACCGTTGGACTATCTGACCAAATGGCGATTACAAAAAGCCAGGGAGCTGCTTAAGCAGCGTCACCTGCCGATCGTAGAAATTGCCGAACAAGTAGGGTATACCTCAGATGCAGCATTTAACCGGGCCTTCAAACGTCAATTCCGGGAAAATCCGGGCGCTGTACGTCGAAGACTTTCTGTTGCAGAGCGCCAGCATTCAAATAGAAAATAACCACCTGCCGTCACCGTCATTTTTCACAAAACTTCCGGATAATCCTGCAAGTTTGTTTCTCCCCTGTATTTGTTTACATCTGCTTCGTTTTTGAATAAAAAGGCGTTTGTAAGACTGTCGCTGCAACCCCAATGACGGGGGTTGCCCGGTTATCTATGGCCGGGAAATGCTAAATGTTCCGGTCTTTCCCATCGCAGAAGTCAGGTCTTTTTCAAGGACGAAAATGGATTAGATTGCACATTTTTGTCTTTTTTCGGGTGAAGCAGCCAAAATGACTAAAAATAATACGAATACTGCCGATGACGCAAAATACAATCCTTTTCAATCACCTTTTAACTTAAAGAGAAGTTACGATGGAAAAAACCTGGACACGTTTCAGTTTCATGCCTTTGATTTTTTTACCCCTTCTTGTATTTTTTGTTTGTAGCACGACCATTTTTGCACAGGATTTTTCATTCAGCCATTGGGGGGATTGGTCGCAGGATTATGCCCTGGTGGTGCTGAAAAATGCCACGGACCAGGATGTGCGCACGATCATTCAGGAAACCGACGCCACATCGGGGCGAATCACGGTTGTTCTTAGAAATGACCTGCTGGTAGGAAAAATTCCTGCAGCTTACTGTACAACATTAGGAAGTTATGCGTTTGTTGATTCCATATATACGGATGTTGTGTCGCCGGATTCCGTGCGCAATGCCCCGGCAGACAACCGGGCGTTTGTGTGGTTTTTTAACGAGATCATATTCAATCCCAATTTTCCATATATAAACTTCACCGGCGTCGACGGTCATCAACCACCGCCCTTTGTGAAGGACCGGAGGCAAACTTTTGCAGGGATGCAGAATGGTGCGGATGTTCCGTTTGCAGAAGCCGTTCGCATTCCGGAACGCTATAAAAAAACCGGGCAAAACGCTTTAAACACGAGCGGGTTTGACAATTATCCCATGAACGGTTTGGTGGACGTGGCTCTCATCTTTGTGCAGGCTGACGGTTCATTGGATGCGGCACAGAATCCCTGGACCACGGGCGCCGAAGACACCACACTGAAGGTGGTTGCCACGGATTTGGCTACGTGGAGTCACAACGCGCGGTACTACGGCCAGTCGCTTACCTTTCGATTGTTGCCCGTGCGCAACGACAGCAGTTGGGCGCGGCAGCCGTATGATCCCATTCAGCATCCCATCGCCGACGACAGTTTGTGGGAGAATGCCGTGTTCGGCAATGCCGGCATATCTTCGGGGACAAATCTTGAACGGGGATTTGCTTTCGCTGATTCCCTGATGAGCTGGTACGATGCCGACCACGCATACACCGCGTTTCTGGTTATGAGCGCTAACGCGAATGTCAGCACATTTCAGGGTGGCGGTGAAATGGGGTTCGCTTATTTCGGGGGACCTTTGTTAAATACCATATTCAATTTTGGCTGGATTCGTGCCTTTCCGTTCAGCGCCCCGTTTGCTTCTATGGGAGATCTCTTCGGACACGAAACCGGGCACGTCTTCTGGACAACGGATGAATATTCCTGGGTTCCCGGTGGAACCAGTGCGCCGCTGGGTTTCGGCCCGACGCCCGATCTGCCCAATGGCAACTTTGACGGTGATGGCGTGCTAAATTCCGTTGCCTGCGTGATGAAATTGGGGGCGGTTGAGCAGCTCTGTTCATACACGGCAACCCAGGTCGGCTGGACCGACACGCCGAATTTTACCACGCTGAAAGCCAGTCCGGAGGGTTTCCCCGTGATCGATACGAACAATCTATTTCGACCGTTGCAAACGCCTGTAACGTTGCCCTGGGCGTACGGCCAGAACGTTCTCCTTGGCGAACGGGAGAGCTGGTCTTACCAGGGGCAGGAATACACGTTTTCCGGCTGGTCCAACGGCAGCACGCATCAGGCAACTCTCCTGCAAGTCAATCCCACTGATTCCGTTTTCACGGCCGACTACACGGCCACGGGAAATAACAGCGACTGGCAGAATTTTACCGGGGAAAGCGACGGCCTGCCTTCCTCCAGATTGTTGGACGTTTTCTTCGACGCCGACAGCACCTTGTGGGTGGCAGGAATAAATGGTGTGTCCCGACGGGACAGCAGCGGGCAGTGGCAGGCGTTTACACCGGAGAACGGTTTTCCAGACACTAACGCTGGGGCGCTGACCCAAGGACCGGACGGAAGAATCTGGGCTGGCGGCCAGAGCCACATTAATTTCTATGATGGTTCCACCTGGCAAAATTTTCAGAATCCTCCTGGAATTGCAGGCTTCTTTACGGATATTCTTTTTGACAAGCAGGGGAGAATGTGGGTTGCATCCATCTACGGCGTCGCCTACTACGATTCGCTCTGGCACGCGTTTACCACTGAAGCGGGCTTAACCAACAATGAAGCGCGGTCCATCGCGGAAGACCCGGAAGGCAACATCTGGGTTGGAACCACCGACGGCATCAATCGCTGGGACGGTTCGCAGTGGCAGCAATTCGCCACGTTTGAAGGTGATCCCATCCCGTTTGTGCAAGATATTTTTGTCGATGACCAGGGTAATCTCTGGTTTTCTTCCAATGGCTTAGGGATATTAAAATATGACGGCAATAGTTGGATACAATTCGTTATTGCAGGCGATTTAGTAGATTCTCAGGAAGCACAAGGCGTGGCGGTAGACAAACTGGGAAATATCTGGTTTTCCGCCAGCAACGTTTTTACCTGGTCGGTGCAGGAGGATTCCACGCTTAAGCAATCCGGTATGATATTCAAGCTGAGCCCGGATGGAACCAATTATGAAGTCATTGATTACCAAACGCCGCTGACCTGGCCTGACGCCAGAAAGATTCGCTTCGACGCCTCCGGCACTGCCTACTTTGCCACCTTTGGCGGCGGCTTGAGTATCTTGAAAAACGCCGTAGCACCGGTCACGGTGACCTCTGTGAGCGACTCTAAGGATCAAACGATTGATATCTTCTCTCTGAACCAGAACTATCCGAATCCCTTTAACCCGCAGACGAATATTACCTTTGGGCTGCCCGAAAGAACGAAAGTGCGTCTGGACGTGTTTAATGTGCTGGGGCAAAAAGTGATGACGCTGGTGGATGGCACTCTGGAGCGGGGACAACACAGCATCTCTTTTGACGGTAGTAATCTGGCTAGCGGTATTTACATCTACCGTCTGAAGGCGGGGGCATTCACGTCACATCGTGAGATGATCTTATTGAAGTAGTTGTTGCTTTAATTGAATTAGCCGGTGTCAAAAGCGCCGGCTTTTTTGTTTCAGTTTCACAAACATTGAAACATAATCCATGTTTGGTTTGAAAAGTGCCACCGTTTGTTCCCGAACCTATCATGGTTTTGGTTTCAAAATGAATCACTCTGGAGCTGGATCGTCTGAAATTTAGTTCTCATTTTTTTTTTCAATAGGGTCATCACCTTAGAGTCTTTCATCATATCACCCATATCCCAGGCGTTTAAGCGCCAGTTTAAACAAAATCCGGGCGCAATGCGCAGAACGTTATTTTCTGAAAATTTGAATTAGTTTTTTGTCCGTATTTATGTTAGTTTTTGGCTTTCAGAATGACCTCGATATCCTCTCCCTCCTTTATTTCGAATACCTGCTTCTCGTAGGTTCCTTTGTGTCGCCATCCAATAACATTGTATGTGCCCGGAGTAAGTGGAAGTTTTTCTCCGGAATTTTTGTAAACGCCTTTCTTGGTTGGTCCGCGTCCAATAAAACAACGATCTGCTTTGTCCGGAGTGCCATCGGCTTTTTGATAAATGACTGTTACGTGGCCAACAGGAACGGTGACTTCAAAATTTTGTACTTCTTCATCTGTAATGAGGAGTCCGGGTTTGATATAGGGCGTAAGTGTATTTGGAAGGTGTAAATCGTACGTTCCGGGCAGAACCCGGGCCCCATTGCGTGCGTGCACTTTGTATTTTCGCTCGCCGTTTTGCCAAAGTTCGTAATTCTCGCGAAACCAGATTCCTGAACCCGAGGCTACCATTTTGAATTTGGCATTAACGGTATGAATCATCTTGAAAACGATTTCTTTGTGATCGCCTGCCACAAAGCTCTCTGTTACCGATAATTCGTTTTCACGGTTCGGTTTTGTCCGGAATTCGTAGGAACCCTGATCAAGAAAGACCTCGTCGATGTGTCGGAATTTAAAAACCTCCTTGCCATTTTGAAATGCATAAACCAGCGATCCGCGCTGTTTTTTGCCACCGTCTTCGAATTTTGCTTTCACGGTTGGCGGCACAGCTACTTCAACTTTTACAATGGTTTCACCAGTTTCCGGTATTTTTACTTTTTGAGAAACCGGTTTGTACAGATTCCCGTTTCTGGTTTCTACTCCAACGAGTAAATCATACTCTCCGGATTCGCCGACATTTCTGCGATGACTCCCGACTTCATAGATTTCTTTTTCATTTTGATAGAGCTTTCCTTTAACAACGAGCTGTTTGCCGGATGCATCGACGCCGACAATTTTCAATGCTCCCATCGCCGCCTGTTTTTGAATCTTTTTGAGTCCGTCAGCCAGTTCTGCGGCCGAATTGGCGTCATGATATTCAGTCCCGGCTGCTTCCGAAATGCAGTTCATGGCAGTCTTTGATTTTTCGTCCAAACCAAAACCGACCACATGTACACGGATTTTCACATTCTTTTCCTGCCAGGATTTAACAAGTTCGCATGGATCGGAGTCACAGGTTTCTTCACCATCGCTGATGAGAATGATTTCACCGCTGCGGTCACCGAAGTCTTTTAACGCTTGCTGGAGGCTGTAGTGGATAGGTGTTTTTCCCGTCGGGTTCACTTCCTTCATGAAAGCCTGCAACTGCGAAACCACCTGGCGGGGTTTGCCAAAAGGAACAACTAATTCGGAGTCCCGGCAATCTCCTTTGCGCCGATGACCGTATGACCTGAAAGCAAGTTCATAACCGCTGAAATCACCGCTGACAAATTCCTGCAGAACTTTTTTTGCAGTTTCAATTTTGAAGGATCCGTCAGAGAGTTTTTGCCACATGGAACCGGAGGCGTCAAAAATAATGTAGATAACGTCCGGCGGGCTGTCCTGGCTGTAACTGTTTTGTGAAAATGTGATAATGCAAAAAACAATTAATACGAAATTAAGAATGAACCTGCGCATATTTCCTCCATCAAAAAATCCCAAATTCAATATCCGTTACCGGAGAGCGGGTTGAACGGTATTTTGAAATTGGGATTTAGTCATTTTAATTAATCCTTTTTATAGCGTTTTTTCAATGCATCCAGGTCCAGGCCTTTCATGCCTTTCATTGCGTCACTCATATCTTTGTATTCGACGTTCGGTTTTTCTAATTTCTTTTTGTCAAATGTTTCCGATATTTTCGTGGCTTCTATGGTCATTTTCATACCCATCATGTTTGTTTCGGTTTTGAGGGGAATCCAATTCCATATCCATGTTTTACTGCCCATATTTTTAATTTCCCAAATATCACATTGTTTACCGAGAATTTTTCCGGTACCGGTTTTTTTGCCCCCCATTTGTTCAACCATTTTTTTCCCTACATCTTTCATGTCTTGTTCCTTAAAAGCGTCTTGCAAAGGGTTTTTCATCTTTGTTCCGGTTTTCGTTTTGTAGTCATAGGTATAGATGATTCCATCTTCTTCATAGTTAGTGAATACGCCGGTGTTGTTTTCCTTTGTCATACCCATAACTTTAATGTTCTGATAGCTGTATTTCGCTTCTCTCATTCCATAACTATCGAAATAGAGTTTTTCAGTTCCTGAAAACATATCGCCGATTATTTTGTATTCAATACAAGCCTGCTTTAAACTATAACGTTGTTTACTTGAAGCGGCATTATTGCCCGATTCCGCGCTGCTGCAATGCAGGAACGTTAGAAACGAAATTGCGACAAAGAAAACCGAGAATTTTTTCATAAGATATTCCTTTATGTTTGATGTGTCTTATCTGAGAAATGGAATTCCTGAGGTATTTGATCTCGTTTTTAAAAACGTTAAGCCATCCTTTGACTGTTGCACTACTTTGCGGGTTCCGGTGCGGGAGAAGAACCTCCCATCGCTTTTTCTTTCAAATCACGAAATTTATTTGAGACTGATGTCAGTTTTTCATCCCACTCGGGATTCGGTTCCTGCCCTTCGACGGTCTGGAAGTAAACCTGCATCATTGCTGTAATTGCAAACGGTTCAAGAAGCGCTGCTTTAATGCTCCAGGCAAAGACAATCCCCAGCACAAAGGCCCAAACACCTGTATTTCCGGGGAATAGAGAAAATATTGCCCCGATAGGACCCAGAATTACCAGGAAAATTACAAAGGTAAGTGCATAAAGAATGAACATTAGAAAGAAAGCGTTTTTCACCATGGTCTTGTAGTTCTGCGCATATAGAATGATGGCATCCTTACTCGTTTCCCAGGGGTTTTCTGACCGGGTGCGAAAGTTATGGGCAATGATGATTTCATCAGTGTAGGTCAGTGACAGATTCAGGATTTTATTCACCATTCCAACCAATCCTTCCAGTCCGGGAATGGGGAGAAAGGCGGCAATGCTGAATAGCATTCTGTTTACTGCTTTAAGAATTCCTTTAATCAGCCGGTCAAGGCCGAACAGGAGGGATGCTTCCGCAAAGCGTTCTTTTACTTTTGATTGAGCATAATCAATCTGGCCTTTGCCCCCCGGCAGTTCATTGCCGTCATACAATTCGACCAGTACTGCGATGTGACCTGCTTTCACCAGATAAAGAACATACTCTCTTAGCCAATAGAGCGCTGCACTGGCGACACCAAATCCGATGAGCCCGCCAATACCGGCACCGCTGCCTGGTTCATCACCAAAGGATGTCAGGAAATAGCCAATACTTGCACCTATACCGATGACAAGAAGATAACCAACTGCAATTCCCAGATAGATTAGTAAACGAAATATGATAAAGGGAAGGGTTTTCATTAATGCGTTGAAGGTTTTTCCAATTTGAAAGTCCATCATATCGCTCCTTTAAATTTACAACAGATTCATCTTTTTAAAGATGGAATCTGTTAGTTGTTAGAAAGTGGATATAATTACGTATGGTTCTTTTTTTGAAGTGCGTCGAATTTTAAACCGTATTATTTGATCAGCCGTATTTTTTCCGGGCAATAAACGTGCTTACCGACCATGAGCTAAGATATAATTCGTATCCGCTATGGAGGGTAAGAGATTACTCTTCCAGCGTACTTAAATCGCCTTCATCTACGCCTAACGCACGGGCTTTAAGGACACGCCGCATAATTTTGCCGCTGCGGGTTTTCGGAAGAGATTCCGTAAATGTAATCGATTCCGGACGTGCGATGGGGCCGATTTCCGTGGCGACATGTTTTTTAATCTCTTCCTCCAGCTCCTTGCTGCCGTTTAAGCCTGCCCGTAAAATGGCATAGGCATAAATTGCATTTCCTTTCAATTCATGCGGCAGGGCAATGGTTGCGGCCTCAGAAACATCGGGGTGACTCACCAGAGCACTTTCAACTTCCGCAGTGCCCAGCCGGTAACCACTGACTTTGATGACATCATCGATTCGCCCGATGATCCACACATAGCCGTCTTCGTCGATACGTGCGGAATCGCCGGCCTTGTACCAGCCCTGTTTCTCGTAATCTTTCCAGTAGACTTCGATATAGCGGTCGGGATCGCCATAAATGGTTCTCGCCATGCCCGGCCAGGGCGCTTTTAATACGAGTTTCCCTTCTTCGCCTGGTTTTGCTTCGTTTCCATGGTCATCAACGACTGCGACTTCATTGCCAAAAAACGGCTTGGTTGCCGAACCCGGTTTCAGGGGGGTGATCGGCAGAGGTGTAATCATGAAACCGCCGGTTTCAGTTTGCCACCAGGTATCCATAATCGGACATTGTTCACGGCCAATGATTTTATGATACCAGCGCCAGGCTTCCGGATTGATGGGTTCACCAACGGAACCAAGCAATCTCAAGCTGCTGAGATCATGCCGTTGCGGCCATTTTTCGCCAAACCGCATGAGTCCGCGAATGGCGGTTGGGGAAGTGTAAAGGATGGTAATGCCGTACTTTTCTACCATCTGCCACCAGCGGTTCGGATACGGGTGGTTGGGAGCGCCTTCGTACATCATCACTGTGGCGCCGATGATAAGCGGGCTGTAAACGATGTAACTGTGGCCGGTAATCCATCCAGGGTCAGCGGCACACCACCAGCGATCTTCATCTTTAATGTCAAAAACATACCGCAGTGTGGTGGCCGTATAAACGCTGTAGCCGCCGTGTGTATGTAAGACACCTTTGGGACGTCCTGTGGTACCCGATGTGTAGAGAATGAAAAGCATGTCTTCGGCATCCATGACTTCTGTTTCACATTTCCCGTTGGCGATGGGCAGACCCATCAAATCGTGGTACCAGAAATCGCGGTCGTTTTCCATATAAACATCCTGCCCGGTACGTTTCACAGTGATGCACACTTCAATGGTCGGAGATTGTTTTATCGCTTCGTTGGCGATGCCTTTCAGGTCGGTGGTTTTACCGCGACGCCAGCCGCCATCCGCGGTTACCAGAACACGGCTCTGCGCGTCCTGAATTCTTTCTGCGAGCGCTTTAATACTGAAACCGCCGTAAACAACACTATGCGCCGCGCCGATTTTTGCACAAGCCAGCATGGCGATGGCTAACTCCGGTATTTGCGGCATATAAATTGTCACGATATGACCTTTTTGCACGCCCATGCTTTTCAGTACATTGGCAAATTTACAGACCTCACGGTTTAGTGCATGGTATGAGTAGGTGCGGACGTCTCCGGGCTCTCCCTCCCAAATGAGGGCCAATTTGTTTTTTCTCCAGGTTGTCAAATGTCGGTCTATGGCATTATGGACAATGTTTATTTTTCCGCCGGTGAACCATTTGAAAAACGGTTTATTGCTGTCGTCTAATACCTTGTCCCATTTTTGGAACCAATCGAGTTTATCTGCTTCTTCGGCCCAAAATCCTTCTCTGTCTTCAATGGAACGTTTATAGAGCGAGTCGAAATCTTTTACATTTGCCTGTTTTTTAATTGAATCCGAAGGATAATACAGTTTTTTTGTTCCGATTTGATTGTTACCCTTTTTTGCCATAGAAAGGCCCTCCTAACTTTAGAATCGATTTTTGTATTACAGGTAAGTGTTTGTTAAGGGATATGTTATGATATAATACAAAACAACTGTTTGAAATGCAAATTAATAATAATGCACTACGTGGTGCATTTGAGTAAAAATCTTAACCGATGTGTCTTTAAAAGTATTTAAATTTCGAAATTAGTGAGGTCATCTCGCATTAGAACCAAAATAGCAGATTGTGGAACCACCACGTACTGTTTACCCTCGAATTCAATATTAATCGCGGAGCTGCTTAAGTAAAGTGCATAATCACCTGGTTGTGCCTGTAATGGAATGTATTTGATTTTATTTTTCGGGGATGATGCCCACGGTTCATCGCTGTTGAAGTTTGCGTCCGGCAGAGCGTAGCCAGGGCCTGTTTTTATAACATACCCGCCACGCACTTTCTCTTTTTCTTTTACACCCGGCGGAAGATACAGACCAAACTCGGTTCTCGATTCGTTTTTGTCAAGAGAAATCAGAATACGGTCACCGACAACAATGAGTTCTTTTTTATTTGCTTTGGCCATAATTTCCTGTTTAATAATGCCCCCTCATTTTTTTTACCGCCTGACAAATGGCATCGATGGGTTTGACACTTTTCGTGCAGAAACAATGGTTGCCTGCCAGTGTATCCATGAGCTCTTCTTCCGTAGGATCCGGTATTTTATCCAGCAAGGCTTTCATGGCTATCATCATTCCCGGAATACAAAACCCACATTCGATGTCGCCAAAATCCATAAAGGCTTCTTTTAAAACGGTATATTCATTGGAATTGCGTAGACTCTCGTATGTTTCAATGTGTTTGCCGTCGGTTTGAACGACCAGCATGTTGCAGGAATTCACCGCTTTTCCATCGACAATGACGGCGCAGTTCCCGCACTCCCCGTTTTCACAGCCATGCCTTACACTCCAAAGTCGTTGCGACTTTAAAAATTCCATCAAAGTTGTGGCAACAGGAATGTCGAATTGGCCTTTCTGGCCGTTAATCGTTAGTGTGATTTTCATGTTTGCGGGGTTTTGTTAAATCGTTCATGTTTTTCAGGTGGATTAAAGATTATTTTCTGCATTTTCCAAACAACGATTTAGAACTTTTTTGATGACGAGAGGAGAGGTCTCTTTACGAAATTCTTCAGTGGCGAAGGTGTCGGTAACCGGAAAATAGTGACTGTTTATTTCGTTGGAAAACCGTTCGATGTTTGCATGGTTTAGCTCTTGCCCGATCATTGTATCCTCAATGGCATGTAGTCTCTTCGGACAATTGCGGGTCCCGGTAATGGCGAGTTTTATCTGTGTGCATTTACCTTTTTCAAGTGTGACTCTTGCACTGGCGGCGATGACAGGAAGTCCCTGTTTTTGTTGCAGCGTTTCTATGGCTGTAAACGTATTTTCCTTTAAAGCGGGGATTAACACTTCCACCATCAGGCCGCCGGACAATTCTTTTTTGTTTTTAAAAATGTTCATAGCCAGAGCGAATTCTTCTCCACCGACGATTCGCACCTGCGCCTGCAATACAAGAAAGGCACAATAGAGGACAGACAGAGAATTTGTCGTAACCAGCTCGCCACTCATCGTAGACGCATTCCGTATCATTTTTGAGCGATGGGTTATTTGAGCTGCCTCATTGACAATACCCTGATAGGCTGTTTTTAACAATTGGCTTTCGACCATCTTTTGCAAGGGTGTGGTTGCACCAATGCGCACGATGCCGTTATTCTCCCGAATATAATCCAAACCGAGACCGGTGATGTCCACAAGCTCCTGTACAATGGAGTTGCGTGTTTTCACTAATTTTGTTCCTCCTGCAATCACCAGAATGGAACCGGAGTTTTTTTCAAGGAGTGCTAATGCTTCAGCGATAGATTTTGGGCGGTAAAACCGCTTAAGATTTGTCAGCAAAATTGGTCAAATATGTTATTGTAAATTTGAGTTCGTTTCAATATAGCATTTCTTGTTAAAGATGTCAATAGTGAAAAATAATGAAAAACCTCTAGCGCATGGGGGGCAACATACAAACACAGTGCGGCGAAGCCACAATTTTCAAGATGCAAATGGTCGATAACAAATAAATGCCAAACCGCATTTACCGTTTAATTTCAATTATTTTTCTTGACTATTAATATCTGTTGTAATATAATGTATTTGTCTTCCATTGTAAAAGGTTGAGGGGGGTATTTTAAGTTCTCCAATGTATATATTAATGCAATTATTTTTAGGGGTATATTTGACGTGCTTTTATTGTAGAAAAAAATACTACAATAAAATGTTAAATTTTGTTATTATTCTTGACAAGTTGGAATAAATACAATATCTTAGAAAAAGCTTTTAAGTAGCAAAAAGTTTGACGTGACTTTGTCTGCTGTGTCTTTGATAGGTATGGGAGGCAATAGATTTGTTACGTGAAAAAAATAGCAAGTCAATCCTGTAATTGTATTAAGATTTTTTGAAAATGGAGGGGGGATAACTTGTGAAGGATGTTTTACTCAAAACATTAAATGCAGGTTTTTTGAGGCAAAGGCGCAGATTCATTTCTTCCACTGAGAGTCCCATCCACCGGAATTTCTTATTCAACTTAATTTTAGTGTCTGGTAATGTCCCTTTAGATTCATTATGTCTAATTACAAAGACCTATTGAATGCTTGCAAGTACAAAATTCAAGTCTTTAATGTCATTGGTTATTTGTTTCAGTATGTAAATATAGTTTATGCATATATCCAGTGATGTGTGTATATGGTAAGTGTATTAGAAAAAAAGTTAGTGATTGCTTACCTGTAAAGTTTGTTTTTTAAAGAGACAGCGACGACCAACAGATTCCTCATCCTGTAGCAGCTTGATTCGGAATGACACCTATTGTGAAAAATAACATGTTTTTGGTCAATCACAAAGGGCATAAAAGAAAGTATAAAGTATGGAAAACCAATTTGATAAATCAGTGTCAATTCCTGAATTGATGGGTGTTGTAAGGCGCAAAAAATGGGTTGTCATTGCCTGTTTTTTGTCAACTTTGGTTCCTGTATTGATATATAACTATATGGCCGTTCCCGTCTATCAATCCTCTACAAAACTAATATTTGAAGACACAGGTAAAATGACTGATTTCAGTCCGATGATTGGCGTTACAAAAAGTAATTTAATCGCCAATCAAATTGAAGAGATGAAAACAAAGTCATTTGCACAAGACGTTTATAAACAACTCCCTGAGGAGGAGAAAAAAAGATTCTTATCTTTAAGTTCATATAAAGAAGAATATGATGCAGAGGGATTCATTGTTGGTCAGATCAAGCATAACCTGTCTTTTTTGCCCATAAGAGGAACTGAAGTTGTGGTTGTTTCCTTCGATTCTGAATTCCCGCATCTTGCTGAATTTGTAACAAAAACGGCCGCATTGGTTTTAACCAAGAGAGATTTGTCTGTAAGACGAAAAAAATATAGTAGTATTACCTCCTTTATTGATAAACAATTTGAAATTGTCAGTAAACGCTTAAAGGAATCTGAAAATACATTAAAAGATTATAAAGAATCACAGAATATTACGTCTCTGGAAGCGGAGTCTAAAGAGATACTGACAAGAATTACTCAGGCTGAAGTTTTATACAACGAGGTCCAAACATCCAAAAAAGAATTGCAGGAAAGGTTAAAAGCAATCAATGCAAAGTTAACTGCTGAAAAGGAAGGTCTCTCGGAGAACGTTTTAAAAATTAACAGTCCGTTAGCCATTCAGCTAAAAGAACGGCTTGTAAAATTGGAGATCACCTACTCGAATTTTCAAGTACAGGGGTATCCGGACGACAACCCTAAAATGATCGATCTGAAAAATGAAATAGAACAAGTTAAAAAAAGTTTAATTCGCGAAACGGTAAAAATTAATAATGATGAAAATATCGGTAGCCTTGTAGACCCGTTCTCACAAATCGCAAAATTTATTGAAGATAAGATAAGCTCAGAAATTGAGTTAAAGGCGCTTGAGGCTAAAGAAAAAAATCTGCAAACGGTGCTGTCGAATTATAAGAAAAAGTTGGAAAATCTTCCCGACAAAGAGATGAAGTTAGTTCGCTTATTACGGGATAAAGAAGTCAATAACAAATTATATATGACGTTATTGGAAGAAAGAGAAAAGTCCCGGATTAATGAAGCTTCAGAAATTGGCAATATACGGATTTTGGAGCCAGCAAGAATGCCAGGCGCGCCAATTCGACCCAAAAAATTGTTGAACATCTTTGTTGGCCTATTTTCCGGATTGTTTTTAGGGATGTTTTTAATTTTTGTTTTGGAATATATGAATGATGAAATTCGTACTCAGGATGATGTGGAAAAAGTATTAGGCATCCCGGTAATTGCTGTTATACCTAAACTTAAATGTGATTTGAAAAAATTGCTCAAATCGAGTGGGAATGGGCAGATGTTTAGCGACGAGAATAGCTCGATGCTGTTCGATGCTTATAGTCTCCTTTCCTTTGCTTTGGATAAGAAAGAACATCAATCGTCGACAATTATGATAACCAGCGCGGTTCCAAACGAAGGGAAATCGACCATTGCAAGTATGTTGGCGCTTACGAGCGCCCAGAGAGGGAAAAAAACCTTATTAATAGATGCCGACCTGAGAAAACCATCGTTACATAGCATGTTTGGCGTAACCAGAGAACCGGGTATCACGAATTTAGCGCTGGAGTTTATGCAGAAGGTAAAAAATGTGGAAAAGTACGAGGAGAATAACCATAATGAGACCATCGACTTTATTCAAGAGAAGAATTCTCATGTTAAACAAATGAATGCACAGATGATAAGAACCGCTTTACTAGAAGGTATCTTTCACACCTTTGAGAAAAATCTTTTATTCCTCCCGTGTGGATTTATTCCATCCAATCCTGTGAGAATATGGTCATCAACAATCTGGGCAAAAATTATTCCGCACTTAAAACAACTTGCCGATATAATCATATTCGATGCCCCGCCTATGATCGGGGTTGCAGAAACAACAATGATGACGAATTTTATGGATCATGTTTTGTTCTGTGCTTCAGTGGGCGGCTTAGACAAAAAAACGCTGAAGCGTTCCTTTCAACTGTTTAGGGATTCAATTACAAATCCTGACGAAAAAATAATAGGTGCGGTTTTAAATAAAGCTGATATGGAAATGATATACGGCAGTTATAAATATTATAGCTATTATACGAAAAGCCGTAAATTTCGGCATGAACCCGAAATACCAAAATCAGACTTTTCTACCTAGGCCGCATATTATTTATTTCGCTGTAGAAGGTGCGATTGGAGAGTGTTCTCGTTAGGAGAGTTCTTAGTGTATCACTTAACGAAAAAGGTGGTGTGAGGTTATGAAAAATAGTTTTTTTGTAAATACGATGCTTGTATGCTTATTTATTCAGTCCCCTTCAGTTACTTTTGCCCAGGAAAGTGGGAATACAGGTAGACCACAACCATCCAGGTATCTGA
>CAYVXE010000084.1:4870-19462 GCA_964455375.1 uncultured Calditrichaceae bacterium | reverse complement strand
GCCACTTTTCTGTTCAGTGGTTTGATACGTGCATACTCCTTTTTTCGAGTTCGTAGCGTATCCCACATATCCACATTGTTTTGAAGACTAATCCCAAAATCCGGAGAGGTGTCAAAAAATGCAGCCAATCGAAATGCAGTGTCAGGAGTAATTGACCGTTTACCGAGAATAATTTCATTAACACGGACTCGTGTAACACGTATGGCGTTTGCAAGTTCTTGTTGAGTCATATTCAGGGGTTCGAGAAATTCATGTCTGATTATTTCTCCCGGATGTGTTGGGCGTCTATTTTTTGGTAACATAATTGCTTAAAAATTTTAACCAAATGTTAATTTAACATGCAACGACTCTCATTGCAAATAATATTTTAAAAAACGTCATTTTCTCCACTTACTCTAATCAGACAGCTAACGGCACAAATCAGGCGCACCCTTCACACAAACCTTCCGAGATACACAAAATCTCGTACCTCCATAAAATTGTTGCATGCTGTCGAGGTGGTTTACATGAAGTTCAATCTCTCAAAGAGCTTTAACCGCAGTTCCCGAGGATTCATAATATTCGATCTCTTGACAAAGAGTCTCTATCGATTCCAGGTCTCTCTATGCCTCAAGCTGCGCTTTTACTTCATGACAATCGTAGGTTGTTATTTCTAGACGATGACCATAAGGGTCGCAAAAATAGATCGAATAAGATCCTTGGTGGTCGGAGACCTTCTCCTTGGTGACTAAATTTCCTTCTGCATCTTTCAGTCGCAACGTTGACAATAGTTCTCGAAATTTCAGGAATTGTCCACTGTTAACTCGAAACGCCACGAGATGATAACCTGCGGTCTTGCGGTTTCCCTGAGGCAGGCCTTCAAACAATGCCAGTTTGGTTTCGCCCTTGGGTGTGCTGATCATTAGAGGACCCTGAGGATTGGTCGCCCAATGTTCAAATTCAGGGACTATTCGTAGACCGAGTATTCTCTCATACCATCCAGCGGCTTCGTAACGGTCAGGTACAAATACCTCAATATGATCAACTTGCTCAACTTGGAATTGATTTGCCATGGCATTTAATCCCGGTTATTAACACAAGATTTTACGTTTTTGCTTGAACAGCAGCTAATTCACTTGCACTTATTTATCAATCCTTAAAGGCCTAACATCGTTCCGCATAACCGGCTGGCAGCCACGTAGGTTGGGTTCCTCTTTTGAACCCAACATGCACTCCTTATTATATGTTCTCAATAACGTCGTGTCAAACCGCGGCTTCTCTTTTTCCTTGCGGGGATTGCTTTCTTATTCCTTCGTGCCCGCCTGCTTTCAGGTAGCGTCTGCTGAATATCCCCTTTGAGCAAACGCTGGCGTTTGGGATACTCATAATTGTCAGGTGGCAAACGCCAAATACAGTGAATTGTTGGGTTCAGGAAACCGAACCCAACCTACACTAACTCCGCGAAAACGGGCGTTATAATATGAATAATGATGAAAACGTATAGATTTTGAAGATACCCGATATAGACATTTTATCGGTCAGACGCCCGACTGATATGGTGAATCTGTCATATAAAACTGCTTGACGTATTGTGCCTAATTTATATCTTTGAGACGTAAAATTAATGTAAAAACCTTTTTTAATAATATCAACAAATTCCGCACAGAATTCACGTCAGCAATTTCAATTTAAAACACCTGAAGATCGACACGTCTTATTTTATTTTCAATTATTGCATTTTATTTATCAATTTTGTAATTTTAATGCAATCTACGATTTGATGTCTTCCCATCACGATGAATTGATTCGTAGACAGATTATGACCGTGTAAAATGACGTTGTTTATGTAGAACAGCAGAGGAGGAAAACATGCTGCTTCACCATCGATTTATCGCCATCGCAAAAAGGCATGCAAAAAAATTAGCCTTTATCGACCGTTCAACAAACAAAAGGATCAATTATAAAACGGCCTTAATTGCCTCGCTTATTCTCTCAAGGAAGTTTCGTAAATATAAGAAAGGGTTTGTAGGAATCATGGTGCCGACATCTGCCGGGGCAGGTCTCGCTGTACTGGGAACGCTGATGAGCGGCAGAACACCGGTTCTCATCAATTATTCCACCGGCGCCAAACAGAATTGTGAGTTTGCCCAGCAAAAATGTAACTTCAGAACGATCATCACCTCGAAAGCCCTGTTAGAAAAAATTCAATGCCCGCAAATTCCAGGTATGATCTTTCTGGAAGACATCATGTTGCACATATCGTCTTTAGATAAAATTCGGGCGGCCATAAAAGCAACCCTGCCGCTATTTTTTGTAAAAATGCTGGTAGCAGGCGGCGACGAACACGATAATTCCGTCGTGTTATTTACCAGCGGCAGCGAAAAGCTCCCCAAAGCGGTGCAATTGACGCATAAAAATATCACCTCGAATATCGAAGGATTTTCCACCGCATTACATTTATCCGATAAGAATTGTATGTTAACTACCCTGCCCTTCTTTCACGTTTTCGGCCTGACGACGAATTTTTGGACTCCCATCTACCACGGCATGACCATGGTGACCTATGCTAACCCTATCGAGTACAAAACTGTGGTAAAAATCATCCGTGAAGAGAAACCCACCATGATGGTTGGCACCCCTTCATTTTTTTGGGGATATCTGAACAAATCCGAACCCGGTGATTTAAGCAGTATCAATTTAGCGGTTGTGGGTGCGGATAAATGTCCCTCCTCTTTGCGTGAGGGATATGCCGGGAAGCACGGGATAACGCTTTTAGAAGGCTACGGCGCAACAGAAACGTCGCCGGTGATTGCGACGAATGTCCCTGACTTTAATTGTCCGGGAAGCGTCGGTAAACCCATCGACAATGTACAGGTGAAAATTCAAAATTATGAAACCGGTGAAGATTGCGCCATTGGCGAAGTCGGAAAAATACTCGTCAAAGGTCCCTGCGTCATGAAGGGTTACTTTGAGGACCTTGAAGAAACGTCGCTGCGAATTCGCTCGGGCTGGTATGATACGGGTGATATGGGCTACCTGGATGATGACGGTTACCTCTGGCATGCCGGCAGACTTAAGCGTTTCGTGAAAATCGGCGGTGAAATGATCTCTCTTGTGCGGGTTGAAGAAGTGCTTGCAAACCTTATTCCAGCGGAAGCGGAATGCTGCATGGTCGAGATACCGGACCCGAAACGAGGCGCTAACATCGTAGCGGCCGTAACTACAGAAATCAACAAGCACGATACGATCAAGAAAATGTCTAAGGAACTTCCCAATATCGCTTTACCCAAAGAGTTTATTGTCCTTAAAGAACTTCCAAAAATGGGAAGTGGAAAAACAGATTTCCGAAAAACGTCAGATATGGTTCGTAAGATCATGCAGGAGGAAATGGCCGTTTCCTGAACATCGTCCGGATTCATTCAAAAAAAATATTTACCCTGAATCATGGTTAATTAATTTAACGCAGAGTTCCGCAAAGAAAAACTTAAACATTTAATATTAAACATAGCTCCTTTCTCTGTGTCCTTTGCGCATTCAGCGTTTAAAAACTTATTTTTCAAGGCAACGATCCATTAACATGTTATATATTACCAGTTTAAGGTTTATTCTATAAAGTTTTGTGAATAATTCCGGTTACAAAATAATAAATAAAGACATAGACACATGCGCAGACGAAATTTTTTAACCACCATCGCAGCTGCTGTTCCGGCGCTCATGGCAACACCGCATTGGGCCATTTCGAACAACGACAACACCCTTATCCGTCCCCGGGCGTTAAAAGCCGGCGATACAATCGGGGTGATTACGCCGAGCACGCCCGTTTTTAATCCGGATGATTTTGTCGTCATTGAACCGACGTTAAAATCCTTTGGCTTAAAGGTGAAAATAGGCAAACACGTGGGCAAGCGGGCACTGACTTTCAGGGAGACCATCACGGAACGCCTGGAGGATATTCACGCCATGTTTAAAGACCCGAAGATAAACGCAATTATCGCTTCAGGAGGGTACGGCTCGTCACAATTATTGGATCAACTGGATTATGACTTAATCAGGAAAAATCCTAAAATTTTTGTTGGTTTCAGCGATGTCACGGCACTGCATCTGGCCATTCATCAGCAAACCGGATTAATAACCTTTTATGGGCCGTCATCGTTCTCTGGTTTTACCGAATTTACACAAGAGCACTTCCGCAGAGCATTATTTGACAAAACCCCTTTGGGTGTATTAACCAATCCGGATGAATCCTCTACCATACGGCCCGAACATCGTTTACGCACGGTTCATTCGGGCATGGCAAGCGGACGCCTTATCGGAGGAAATTTATCACTCATCATCGCAACCATGGGGACTCCGTATGAAATACAAACCAAAAACAAAATATTATTCTTAGAAGACGTCGACGAGGAAGCGTACAGTATCGACCGGATGCTCACGCAATTAAGGTTGGCGAAGAAATTTGACGCCGTCAGAGGAATTATTTGGGGAGAATGCAAAAAGTGTAGCGGAAACGGCAACCCGTCTGCGGCAAGTATTTACACCTTAGGTGAGACCATCGACAACCTGCTGAAGCCGCTGGGGATTCCCGTTTTATCCGGTATGACCATTGGACACACTGCGGACATGCTCACCATGCCCTTCGGTGTTCAGGCAACTCTCGATGCAGATAAAGGGACTTTGACGATTCATGAGTCTGCAGTCCAATAATACCATATTTGCGAAATAATTTTACCGTGTAAATTGTTTTACCGTCCCTCTGTTAAACATTAAGGAAATATCATGTCTAAAAATAAACGTGCTCATTCACAGGACGTCCAATGGGTAAAGGGCATTTGCGGTATCTGCCCTGCCGGCTGCTGGGTAGAAGTCGGCAAAAAGGATGGCCGAATCATCGATATCCGACAGGATGAAAGTCATTCCCTTGGTATGATTTGCCGTCGCGGCCAGCACGCGCCTGAAATCATTTATTCGGAACATAGACTGAAATATCCCATGAAAAGAGTCGGTCCGAAAGGTACACATGAGTTTGAACGCATTTCCTGGGATGAAGCGTATGACATTATCGTTGAGAATCTGAATCGCATCAAGCAAGAATCCGGCCCGGAAGCTGTGGCTATTTACACCGGTCGTGGCGCCTTCGAACTGTCGCTTTGTGATATGTACCAGCCGAAAGACGTAGCAGTTTCATCTGCTTCGAACATTTTGTTTCCATTCGGTTCTCCCAATACCATGGGAGTGGGCGCTTTGTGCTACGTTTCCTTTGCGATGATTGCCCCGCACGTCACCATGGGACGCATGCTGGTGAATATGTTTACCGACATGGAAAATTCGGAACTTCTTGTCGTTTGGGGCGCAAATCCGGCTACAGATTCACCGCCGCTGGACATGTCCCGCCTTGAAGCTGCCGCCAAAAGAGGCGCCGATATTGTGGTTATTGACCCCAGAAAGACGGATACGGTTACCCGCACCGGTGCTGAATGGATTCCCATCCGTCCGGGGACCGATGGCGCCCTCGCATTGAGCATGATTGATGTTATGATTGAGGAAGATTTGTTTGATGAAGACTTTGCCACAAACTGGTGTCACGGCTTTGAAGAACTGGCCACGTATGTTCAGCATTTTCACCCGGAAACGGTTGAAAATATCACAGGTGTTGCGGCGGAAACGATTCGACAATTGGCCAGAAGGATTTGCAATGCCACAGGTTCCTGCCCTGTCATGTATACGGGATTAGAGTATTCCAACAGTGGCATTCAGGCCATCCGTGCAGTTTTAACGCTTTTTGCACTCGCCGGTCAATTAGATGTTCCCGGAGGTATCGGCCTCGCAATGCTTGATTCTCACTTTCCCATTAACCGCTCCTGCAATCTGGCCAATCCGAATATCGATTTGGCTGTAGCAAGAGATAAGATTCCAATTTACAGCGATTATCGCGGCGAATCCCATGCATCCGGACTGGTTGATTCTGTATTGAACAGCGATCCATACAGAATTCGCGGGCTGATCATTCATGGGGCATCCATCCTCACGTCCTGGCCGCAAACGCAGGTATGGCGGGAGACATTGGCAAAATTGGGTTTTCTGGTTTGTATTGACCGGCAATTAACATCTGATGCAGCGTATGCCGATGTTGTGCTTCCGGCGACAACAATGTTTGAAATCGATTCATATATGGTTTACGGCCCGGTTTTCCGCTTGCGGGAAAAACTGATCGAACCGGTCGGGGAAGCGAGAAATGATTACTTAATCATGGCTGAATTAGCGAAACGCCTTGGATACGGCCATCTTTATCCACAAACAGAAGAAGAACTGCTGCAATTTGCACTCAAGGGCTCAGGGTATACCGTTGAGCAAATCAAGGAATCTGGCGGCTGGGTAAAATTACCAACCTCAATGATGGAATATAAAAAATGGCAAAAGGGGCATTTGCGTAAGGATGGTAAACCGGGTTTTGAAACACCTTCCGGAAAATTCGAAATCTGGTCTACCATTCTCGATGACTATGGATATGAGCCATTACCAAAATATATCGAACCGAAAGAAGGGCCGCAGGCAAATCCACAATTGGCGCAGGGGTTCCCATTGGTTTTTAACTCCGGCGCCCGACCGCATACGGATTTTCGTTCACAACATCATGGCATCAAAGGACTTGTAAAAGACAATCCTGAACCTACTGTTGAAATCCACTTTGAAGATGCCGCTGAAAGGGATATCAAAAGCGGTGATCTTGTGGAAGTGCGAACGCCACGGGGTTCCGTACAATTTCGGGCACGGGTAACGGACAGCATCATCAAGGGAGCTATCGAATGTAATATGGGTGGCGGTTGCGCGGTGGGGCCCGATGCCTGGAAAGAAAGAAATGTTAACGAGCTGACCGACATTCACAATTACGATAAAATTTCCGGATTTCCTGTTTACAAAGCGCTCCTTTGTGAACTGGTAAAAATAGAGTCTGGAAGCGAAAAGGATAAACAGTCAATATCGCGATTGACAAACAGTTGCGGCCCGATTCTAATCAATAACACCATCACGAAACCAAAACCCACTCGCCAAATTTATCTCGACAATAATGCTACGACGGAAATCTCCCCAGCGGTAAAAGAAGCGATGCTTCCTTATTTGGAAACATTTTATGGGAATCCATCGAGTATCCACAGCACCGGGCGCGATGCTAAAGAAGGGGTCGAAAAAGCCAGACGTCAGCTCTCCACACTGCTCCACACCAGGCCGAGACGCATTGTGTTTACCGGCGGTGGTTCAGAGGCGGACAATCTGGCCATTAAAGGAATTGCCTTTAAACATCGGGGAAAAGGTAACCATATCATCACAACGGCAATCGAACATCCTGCTATTTTGAATACCTGCCGTTTTCTTGAATCCATGGGATTCAGGGTAACCTACCTCAGACCCGATAGCCGGGGATGGATTTCCCCGCAACAGCTCTATCAAACCATCACCGAAAAAACAATTCTTGTATCTGTTATGATGGCCAACAATGAGGTTGGAACGATTCTACCGGTGAAAGAGATGTGTTCAATTGCACATGAACGCGGCGTCTTGTTTCATACCGATGCTGTTCAGGCTATAGGTAAAATAAATGTTGATTTTCGGGAATTGGGGGTGGATTTGCTCAGTATCTCCGGACATAAATTCCACGCTGCAAAAGGCATCGGTGCACTTGTTGTAAAAAAGGGCGTCGAAATTGAAGCCCTTGTTCATGGTGGAAAGCAGGAATCCGGTTTGCGTGCAGGTACTGAAAATGTTCCGACAATTGTCGGATTCGGTAAAGCTGCTGAGTTGGCACAGACTTCAGTCAGGGATGCTTTACAAATGCAAAAACTCAGAGACCTTTTAGAGGAAGGCATTTACCAATTAATCCCAGCGGCGAAAATGAACGGTCACCCGGAAAATCGCTTGCCCAACACACTGAATATGACATTGCCTGAATTACGTGGAGAATCCCTTGTCGTAGCCCTTGACCAGCATGGAATTTCGCTCTCATCAGGCTCAGCTTGTAAATCCGGGTCTCCCGATCCGACGCATGTCCTCCTGGCGATGGGAAAATCTGTTGAGGAGGCACACTGTGCCGTTCGATTTTCGTTATCACATACTACGTCGGAAGAAGACATTCAAATTACCTTAATGGCCTTGGCGGATGCTTTAAAAGAGATGGAAACCACGGTGCGTTTTTTACCCTGCAAATAAACTCAGTTTGATCCAGACTTTTGGTTATACATCGTTGTCTGATCCTGTGTATCACAATAATTTGGATGCATCACCGAAAAACAGAATACTGTTTCTTTTTTCATGGAAAAGCCGTTAGCATATACTTTTTTAATCTCTTATTTCTAAAGACTTTAAATAATCAAAAGATGTCTTTGGCACAGTGTTTGTTAACTATTAGCAACAAATATGACAATATTAACATACAAAGTGAGAAACCATGAAAGAATTATTCTACTTTTCCAATTCCGACCTGATGATTCAAGTTCACAATGATGAAGAACATAATTCTTTAAAATATACATCTCACAGAGAAATTTCTTCCGGCGAACGGGAATTAGTGGAGAGGTATTTACGAAATAATTTTGCAAATTCCGTTTTTAATATCGCTGAACTTGACTATGTTGGAATCAATAAACAATTAGAAAAAAATCTAAACCAGCTTCAAGTAAAACAGAAAACCCAAAAAACAACTCCTCCGGTCTCAAACAAGAAGGCAGAAAAGGCTGTTCGCTCGCTGATTGCAGATACGATGTCAACCTACTATTTCGACAAAATAGGAGACAAATTAATTGAAATGAAGCACGACTTAAATGTCTTAGAAAATCTATCCAAATATAAAGCAGATCTCCTGGACCTTGTAAGTGCTTACAATGTGCATGCTGTCAAAAAGATCACTCTGTCCCAAGTATTGCCCAAAGAAATAATCTAACGAGACTGTCGAAAAAGTGGAACTTAATTAAATCTTCATGTTGAGCGCAGGTGAAACTTAATTTATAAACAATGGGTTACAGCCTCAGATTCCACTCAGGCTGAGGCAGGAAACTACTTTTGGGACAGTCGCAACGATTTCTATACCCACCAACCGAAAAGACCTCTTCACAGGAAGAGGTCTTTTTTTTGAGACTAAAAAACAAGTGAATTCATTTGTGGCAAGGTTATAATAAATTCAGACCCTTTCCCTTCAGCACTGTTTATAATAATAGAACCGTTATGTTTCTTAATGATCGTATACGCATTAAACATTCCGAGCCCAAAACTAATTCTGGAATGATTTGATTTAAAATTTAATTCGAATAAATTCCGGCGCACATTTTCAGGTATTCCTTTTCCGTTATCCGAGATCGTGATGCAAATATTATTACCTTGCGTGCAGGTTTTAATGACAATTACACCATTATTGTCCACGGCTTGATTCGCGTTCCGTAATAAGGTTAGAAAAACTTGATTCATTTGGTAGGGATAATGATATATTTTTGGTAGATTTCCGTATTCCTTAACAATTTTCACACCGCGTTTAAGTTCATGTCCAAGCAGCATAATAACGCTGTCAAGACCTTTGTGAATATCGGCCTTCTTAAATTGGGCTTCATCAATTCTGGTAAAAACTTTTAAACTCCTAACGATAGTAGAAATTCTCTCTATAGCAGAATCTATGATATCGAAATTAGCGCTGAGCATTTCGACGGTTTTTTTAAAAATTTTATTCTCCAGTATTTCATTAAAAGAGTCTGCAGATTGTAGTAGTTGTTGCACTTTTACCAAACCACGTTTTAATAAATCCGCTGAACTTTTTACCGCGGCAACGGGATTATTAATTTCATGGGTAATGCCAGCTGTAAACTGACCAAGAGCCGCCATCTTTTCGGACTCGATCAATTGCACCTGAGTCACACGTAAATTGTCCAGGGCCTGTTTTAATTCTATGTTTTTCAATCGGTGAATTTCTGCTTCTTTCTCAGACTTTTCCACCTCGTGCTGAATCTCAGCATTTTTCAACTTGGTGCTCATCTCGTTGTTAAAGACATCTTCCTTCACTTCCTGATGTGCCTTCAAATGGTGCAGCGCCTTTTTTAAATTATTTTTTTGCTCGTAAACTTCTGCTAAAACTTTGTGGACTTTATAAAGTTTGGGCCTGGAGTCAAATTCACGGGCAAACTTTAGTGCTTTTAACAAAACATTCAAAGCATCGTCCGGGCGTTTCATCTCAACGTAAAGTTTCCCAAGGTTTAACAGACTCGTCAGTTCAATATTTTTGTTGTTTAATTTTTCCCGAATCTTTAAGCTGCGATTGTGGTATTTCAGAGATTTCTCATAGGCACCAAGATTCTGATAAACAACCCCCATATCATTGTATGTCCGTGAAACTCCAATATTACTACCAAGTTCTTTAAAGAGCACCAGGCTTGCCTTTTGATGCAGCAAAGCGTCATCATATTTTTTCATGTTTTGATAAACCGAGCCAATTCCGGTAAGCGACCGCGCTTCACCCAACTTATTATGGGTCTTTCGGAACAACGTTAGACTTTGAATTTGATAGTCCAAAGCTTTTTTATAATCTCCCAGACTGTGGTAAATTCCGCCTAACGTTGTCAAGGTCCAGGGCAATCGTTTATCATTTTTTGTTTCCTTAAAAATACTTTCACTTTCATGTAATTTCTCAAAAGCCAAACCAAAATTTCCAAGACTCCAGTAAATCAGTCCGAGGATTGACAATGTATTCCCTTGCTGATTTTTATTGTTTATCTCCATAAATATTTTTAAGGCGCGGCGACAATGTTTTAATGCTGAAGCAAAATCAGGTTGTGTGTAATAATAAAAACCCATATTTAGTTTGCTAAAAGCAAGTCCGTATTTATATGATTTCTTTTTAGAATACTCGTAAGCAGTTTTACTGAGTTCATAACCGCGTTTCAAATCGCTATATCCTAATTCCCAGGCCAGCTCATTTCGTATGTCTATCCCTTCCTTCGTATCAGGATTTTTTAGCAATCTTAATTTGTTTTCTAATAGTTTTACATTTTCAGACATAAAAACACTTCGACAATAGAATATTGAGACAACAAAATTAATGACGAGTGAAATTTTGACTTGAGTTTACAAAGTCAGCACAACTGTTTCTATTTGAAACAAAGGTCGAAATAAATTCGATATGTATTGACGCAATAAATGATAGAACGATTCGTTCGTAAAGACTAAAATAATAACAAATTATCTAATACAATCAGTTTCTTGCGAATTCAGTTATTATTATGGCATAATATTCGCTTTGATCTAACATTGAGACGTACTTTCACAGAACCGACTAACCAAAGACACTTATCAATACAATGATTTACGCAATCATCATTTTTCTTACATTGCTTTCAATATTATGGAGCCTTCTTATTTACAAAAAGAGTAAAGAATATATTTTTAAATATTTTATAGGTTTTACCAGTGGTTTTCTAATCTATCTTCTATTAAAAAGTAACATTTTACAGCCAAACAACATTCCAAATTTAAATACTGCCATGATAGCAGATTTTCTTCTGATTGTCATATTACTGACAACGATTTTCCTTACAAGACAATTTATGATTCACAAAGAGCATGACATGAAGATCATGAGGGAAAGCGAAGAAAAATATCGTGGTCTCATAGAGCGAAGTTTTAACATGATATTTATGTTAGATATCAGAGGTACGATTACCTATGTTTCACCCGCCTGTGAACGCATGTTAGGATACAAAGCCAATGAACTTCAGGGTGCTCAATTAACGAGATTTCTTCGAGAAACAGATAGAATTTCCCTCCAGAAGGCTTATGAAAATATATTGAAACATCACACAAATATTGGATTCACTTTAGATTTGGAAAGAAAGGACAATAAATTTTCTACCTTTCAATTTTACATTTCACCTATTTACAAAAATGGCAAAATAACTGGTGTGCAGGGTGTTACCAGAGATATTACCGAAAACAAACGCACAGAGAAAAAGCTGCGGGAAAGTGAAGAGAGACTCTGGGCAATTGCCAGCGCCACCCCGTTTCCAATTGAAATTTCCAATGATGATGCAATCATTCTTTTCGCTAATGAGGCATTTTGTTCACTTGTGGGTCGTAGATTCGAAAGTCTGATAGGAAAGCCGTCACCAATTTTAGGTCAATTTAAAAACAAAACCGGAATTTTATCCGATGACGTTCAAAACAACAATCAACTAAACAATTTTGAATCTTGCATTACCAGGCGGGATGGTGCTAAAATATGGGTCTCAGGTGCAATTCAAAAAATCATGTTTGATGATCTTCCGGCCTATTTGACCGGTTTTGTTGATATTTCGGTACGTAAACGCGCAGAAGAGGCGTTACGAGAAAGTGAGAAAAGATTTAAAGATTTATTCAAAAGTTCTCCGAATGCAATTTTTGTAAAAGATTTGAAGGGCAATGTACTTGATGTAAATCCCGCGGCCTGCCGCTTACACCATATAAATCGTGATGACCTGATAGGGATGAATGATTCGCACCTTTTAAGCACAAAAAACAACAATGAAATGTTTCAGAATTATCGAAAATTGTTCAACGGTTCAAAGGATTATTTCGAAGGTTTTATTAACACAAAAGATCAGAAGACAGTCCCGGTTGAAATCAGAGCTAACCGTATAAATTACTCGAGCAAGCCAGCAATTCTGCTTCATGTAAACGACATTTCTGAAAGAAAACATCTTGAGCAGCAACTATTACATGCACAGAAAATGGAAGCTATCGGTAAATTTGCCGGAGGCATCGCCCATGACTTCAACAATCTTCTCACGGCAATTAACAGCTACAGTGATATCATAATGGATAATTTAGACATCGACGATCCAACCAGGCAAGATGTTGAAGAAATTCAAAAAGCCGGCGAAAGAGCGGCGATGCTAACCCGCCAATTGCTGGCATTTGGCCGTAAACAAATCATGCAACCGAAAGTTATAAATATAAATGAGTCTATAAAAGACTTGCTGAATATGCTCAGGCGAATTATTGGCGATAACATTGAGTTAAAAATATCCTTATTGCCGGATTTAAAACTAATTTACGCGGATCCAGCCCAGATTCAGCAAGTGGTTATCAATTTGTGTATCAATGCAAGAGATGCAATGGCAAAGGGCGGTATGCTCACAATAAAAACCCAAAATATTACAGAAATGGATATTCTTGAACACAAACAGGGTAGACGAACAGGCCAAGATTTTGTTGAATTACAAATAATCGATACAGGAACCGGAATTGACAAAGCAATACAGCAACGAATTTTTGAACCATTTTTCACAACGAAAGAAATAAGCAAGGGAACCGGTCTTGGTCTTTCTGTTGTCTATGGAATTGTAAAGCAGCACCAGGGAATTATTCAATTGGATAGTATTAAAAATAAAGGTACAAATTTTAAATTGTACTTTCCGGTGCGCCATGCGACAACCGCACCCAACATTATCAAGGAAGATGACATGACAAATCTATATGGGAACGAGACCATTTTAATTGTCGAAGACGATGTATCGGTTCGAAAAGTAGCAGTGCGTATTTTAAACGGGATGGGATACAAAACAATTACTGCCCCCAACGGCATGGATGCTCTAAAAATATTTGAACAGGGAAAAGACGTAATTGACCTTGTCGTTATGGACGTCGTTATGCCCAAATACAGCGGACCGGACACCTATAAAAAGATTAGTCACATCAGACCTCATTTGCCGGTTATTTTTGTGACGGGTTATGATGTTAACTCGGAAATCAAGGAGATTGATTTTAAGCAAAACAGACACGTTAATTTATTGCAGAAACCTTACACAAAGGAATCTTTGTCAAAAAAAATCAGAGAGCTGCTGGATACATTCTGATTTCGCACCTCTTTCCGTACATCTCACTACTCATCTTCCCTATCAAAAGACCTGTACCTATAAAAACCTCCCCTTACAAAACATTTTAAAAATAGCTGCCCGACAATGTTCTTCCAAAATGAATTATGAACGTTTCGGACAGCTCCAATCAAAACGATTCTTTACGACTTCTTCCCGATGAACTCGGTTCCGTCAGTGCTTAAATTTTTTGCATAACCTTCGGGATCGTCTTTAAATTTTTTATCACAACCCGGGCAGCAGAAACCGTATGCTTTGTCTTTGTAAGTTACGGTTGGAGCATCTGAACTCACCTCTTCTCCGGTTACCGGGCACACTTTGTTCCAGGCAACCGTTTCAGCATCGTCACCAGCTTTTGATGAAGTCGTTTGCATTTGGTGATCAGTGTGCACAACAGCAGATTCTTCTTTCTGATTTTGTTCGTGATTTTGGGAACAAGCCGCAAGAATCACAAATGACAAAAACACTGCACTGACAACAAGAGTTGCATTTTTTAATTTTCTTAACATTAGACCTCCTGAATTAAAGTTTCATAAAAAATAAAGATTAAATATAAATTTTCTACATAACAGTCAAGTCATTTTTACGATTAGCATAGATTTTTATTGGAATCCTTATGTGTGTGCAACCTTTAAGAATCGGATATTTAAAGCCACAAAAGAACAATGACCGTCAGCCAGAATGCCGCCCGATTTGCCAGATCCTGTGATTTGGATTACTTTCCTGAGTTTCT
>CAYVXE010000084.1:0-4770 GCA_964455375.1 uncultured Calditrichaceae bacterium | reverse complement strand
CTTCGATTCTCCGGTCAGCATGCACTCATTTGCAGACATCTCCTTCAAGCACCAACCCGTTTCAGGCATTTTCTCTCAGGGTTTCACCATCACTTCGTCACCCATTTGTAATTCACTTCATTCCTTGAGAAAAGGAAATCCCCAAAAAAAACGAACGTAGTCAACAATTTAAGTCGTCGGGAAACCTCATAGAAGATCCGAATCCTAAAAAGGTCTGAATCAACGGAGAAAAAAGAAGAATGGGAATGCTCATAACAAGTGACGCCCAGAGAATCATTTCGGAAATCAGCTATCATATGAGCAGGATGGTCGTGGTGACTGTGATTATTGTTCATATCATGGCCGGAATGTTTATATGATCGTTGCGCTTGTTCATAATCTTCCTTTCTTGTTGAAGAATGTTTATTCCTCGTGGTCATGCGTATGCGATGTTGCTTGATGGTCCTTGTCTGCACTTAAATCAGACTCATGTTTCTCATGATCAGAAACTTCGTTTTCCTTTTCATGATGGTGTCCATTTTGATTTTCGACGGAACTCTTGGAAGAAGTTTTTACACCAATTCCAAATTCAAAGACTAATTGTCCACCTTTATCGGCGCCATAAAGCAGTAAACCACTAATAAACACAAGTGGAATGATTACAAATTTACGTAGTTTTCCTGCCCGCAACGAAGAAATAGCCAGAACCGATATCGCTGTGACAGCAAGAAAACCACTCATCCACACCATAACATCCCGGTGAGCATGTACAAACTCATGACCTGGCGTCTCATGGCCAAGCGCATTAGCTGCCCAATAACCCGTCGCAACGGTCACCACAGCCGATAAGGCTGCAAGATAAAGCAAGTAAGTGGAAAACACACGGATGTGCTCCTTTTTCGTCAACATCCAGGCCGCCTCTGCAAGCAAAGTTATTAAGATCAGGGCCACAGGAAAATGTATAAATAATGGGTGTATGTTCGTTAAGCTGTTTAATCCCGGTAAAGAATTCATTTTTTCTCCAAAGATTTATTTTAAAACAATTTACACTTTGTAATAATTATACAACAGATGATGTGCGACTTTGTAAGAGGCAATAGGTAGAATTAACATTTGCATGAAGGGCACCAAACCGATACCTAGCCAGGGAATTGCAGGCATCAATGAACTGTATTGCCAGTAACCGAGCATAAGACCAACTATTTCAGCAATCACCGCCAGAGAAGCGCCAGCAATAACCAGGTAGAGAACTTTCTTTCCATTTAATTTGACCGCCCATTCCCAACAACCAAAAACCCAACGTCCAACCAACAGAATAACCATGATCATGACCACATCTCCCAAAGTAGCCACCAGACAAAAAATCCACGCTTGCCAATCCAGGAAAGACATTCCCGCAAAAAAGGGCATTTGCAACATTTCCCAAAGATAGTTTAATCCGAATGCAGAAATCGCCGACCAGGCTGCAAAGGTTCCTTTATGCACCCCTTTTTCTCCAGTCATTACAATGTCCAAGTCAATTTTGCAGAATAGATTCGCCTTCGGCGCCGGTACGTATTTTCACCGCTCTGTCAACCTCGGCTACAAAAATGATCCCGTCACCCGATTGATGTGTACAACCATGTTCTTTAATCACATTAATTGCCTTATCAACTTGATCATCGCGGCAGACCATTTCAATTTTTGCCATTTTAGAGTATTTTTCCACAAATTTAATGGAGTATTTTGATTCTTTTTTATCAGCAAGGTACCCCAAAGCCGAAACATCGATGATCGTCATACAACAAAAACCTGCTTCTTCTAAAGCACTCACCACCCTTTCCAAAATTCGTACCCGTACGTAAGCTTTGATTTCTTTCACTTTTATTCTCCTTTACATGTAATCGTTTGCATTTTTCTTTAATCAAGTAACATGCCATACATTTCAAATGACAGTAAGGCTCACATTATCAATTGGTTATAGATATTTTAAAATTCGTCTGAAATGAAAATATGCAGAATAATCTACAAATTATTAGATGAGTATTCAACAAACCGGCCTTTTGTATTACATATAAAAAAGCAAAAGGCAGGACAATGCATCTCCTGCCTTTTGTGGCTAAGTATGGTGGGAATATGAGGAAATTACATTAGTGTGAGGAAATTTCATTTTTTCTTTTTTCAAATTCCGTTTTGTGTATTTCACCTTTTGCAAAACGGTCCCGCAAAATATCCATGGCTGAACGGTTCAGGTTGCTACGCTTCCTGCTGATTTCAGTATCGTCGACAAAGACCCGAATGCCCCAAATAATCAGGACGATCAGACCAAGCCAAAGAATCCAAATTCCAAACATCATAACGGTTTACCTTTGTTAGATATGACCTATTCAATCCAACGCGTTGCAATTAGCAGAATCGCGTTCAGCCAGACCATTTATTTTATTGTTGTTTACTGCAACTTGTATGCCACAATACACGTTTAATTTTGTCACAGAGACAATTATCTGTTAATTAACGATTTAAGGTATTATCTAAAACTTCACTGCGTATTTTTTTGAGAATGGGTGACAAATATTTGACGAATATTTTACAATTTTTTTGGCGGATAGTCTACAAAGGTGGGGTTATCAAACGGAATGCTTTATTGAATTCCTAGCTTTTTCACGCGGTAGAGCAGCACATGTCGCGGAATACTTAAAAATTTTGCCGCACGTGTCTGATTGCCATCAAATTTATTTAAGGCAATGAGCAAACACTGCCGCTCGATTTCGTCCAGCGAGATGCCCTCCTCCGGGATACGGATGCTATTACCATCCACGATTTCCGTTACCGGTGCATTTAATTGAGGAGGAAGGACATCTGGTGTGATGGTATCAGATTTTGTTAATATGATGGCTCGTTCCACGGCATTTTCAAGCTCCCGGATATTACCCGGCCAATCATAAGACATCATTAGATGCATCGTATCTTCTGCCATCCGCAAATGTTTACCCCTTGCATTCTTCAATAAAAAATGATCTATGAGGAAGGGAATTTCTTCCTTTCTCTGTCGAAGGGGCGGTATGATGACCGGCAGCACCGTGAGTCGGTAAAATAAATCTTCACGGAACAATCCTTCTTTCACTCTGGCTTCAAGATCCTGATTCGTGGCAGCGAGTATCCGGATATCAAGTTTTATCGGTCGGTCGCCACCCACACGCTCGATCTCCTTTTCCTGCAGGACACGCAACAATTTTGCCTGGAGTTCCGGTTTTAAATCTCCGATTTCGTCTAAGAAGACCGTACCCCCTTCGGCCTGTTCAAATTTACCACGCCGGTCTTTCGTCGCACCGGTAAACGACCCTTTCACATGACCAAACAGTTCACTTTCAAGAAGTGAGTCCGGGATGGACGGACAGTTTACGGTAATAAACGCACGATTTTTCCGTGGACTGGCGTAGTGAATCGCCCGGGCGACTAATTCCTTTCCGGTACCACTATCACCAAGAATCAGGACGGTGACATCACTCTGGGCAACGCTTCCGGCAGTCTTCAACACCGCTTGCATTTTGCTGCTTTTGGCAATGATATTGCTGAAAGTATATTTCTCCTTCAACTGTCCTTTGAGTTGAACATTCTCAAGCTGCAAGTTTCGCAACCGCAGGGCCTTTTCCAGTACAAACCGCAACTGTTCGCGGCTAAAAGGCTTCGTGAGGTAGTCATCTGCCCCAAGTGAACATGCTTCAATAGCATTTTCGACCGTGCCAAACGCCGTAATGATGATCGCTACAATGTCGTGATTCAAATGTTTTACATTTTTTAAAACATCGATGCCGTTCATTTTTGGCAGAGCCAAATCCGTGAGTACGGCATCAAAGCCACCCTGTTCAAATTTTTCAAGGCCCTCTTCACCGGTAGCGGCAGTGGTCACATCATAGCCGGAGCGCTGCAGATGATGCGCTGTCACCTGCAGTAAACTTTGGTCGTCATCTATGAGTAAAATACGTTTATGCTTCATTCACGGTCCTCGATCAATGGGAAACATAATTGAGCTCTGGTTCCCTCACCAACCTTGCTCTCCAAAGTAAGCCCCCAATTATATTCTTCAGCAATCCGTTTCGTAATGGGTAAACCCAAACCGGTACCGGTTTTCTTCGTTGTATAAAATGGGTTGAAAATTTTTTCGAGATTTTTTTCAGGAATACCTACACCGGAATCAACGATGTGGAGTTCCATGCGGGAAGGATGTGTCCCATGATTTTGTATGACTGAATCGATGGAGACATGACCACCGCCGGAACTGGCTGCCAAAGCATTCAGAAGCAGATTAAGCAGAACTTGCCGGAGTTTATTGCCATCCGCTTTTATGTAGATTGGTTCCGCCGGTAGATGACATTCGATGGCAACATTTTCCTTTCGGGCTTTGGGAGACACGATGTGGACCACCGAGTCTATCGCCTCCTTAAGATTCACGTCGGTGATTTCCGGGGGTTGTTGTCTGGCCAAACTTAAAAAATTTTCGATGACCTGGTTAAGACGATCCACTTCTTTGATCAGAATTTGCAGAAATCGATAATTCTCATTTTCTTTTGGGTAATCATCCTGCAGAATCTCTGCAGACCCTTTAATGGAACCCAGGGGATTCCGCACTTCATGTGCCAAACTGGCGGCTAATTCGCCCATCACCGACAATCTTTCAGAATGACGTAGCTGCGCTTCCACCTCGGAAAGCATTTCAGACTGATTCTTAAGTCTTGCATAAGATTTCTCTAACTCCAAAGCGACTTTCTCATATTGTTTTTTTTGATTTCGTTCGCTTTCTGCCAAACGCCC
>CAYVXE010000083.1:6824-19574 GCA_964455375.1 uncultured Calditrichaceae bacterium | reverse complement strand
TTAGTTACCTGTTTCCCCGTAGCGAACTGTTCGGAAGATACAACTTAACCTATCTCGACCAGGATATGACTCATGAAGTTGAAGGCCTCTCTGGTTCTTTCATGATGATGAGACGGGACACATTAAAAGATGTCGGCTATCTGGATGAGTCCTTTTTTCTTTACGGTGAGGATTTGGATTGGTGTTACCGGGTTACGCAAAGCAAATGGAAAGTACGATTTACACCGGATACGCAAATTGTACATTTTAAGGGAGAAAGCTCCAAACGAGCCGAATTCGATAATCTCAAAGTATTTTACCATGCCATGGGCCTTTTTGTCCATAAACACTTTAAGCACAAATATTTATTCATGCCTTACTGGTTGCTGTGGATGGCCATTTGGTTGCGAGCCGGCGGGGCATTTTTGCTCAAGCTTCTGAAAGTCAGCGCCGGCGCAATCATAGATTTTATACTTTTGGCTTGCGGGCTGTTTTTGGGCATGATGGTACGCTTCGGTGGTTTTGATTACATTGGATCATTTTATTCTGTCTTTCTCGTTTATATCTTTGTCTGGCTTGGTAGCTTAAAACTTTTTGGCTGCTATCGCCGTTATCAATATTCTCTGTCGAAATCCTGGCTGGGTGTTTTAACCGGTTTTCTCATAAATACAAGCCTGACCTTCTTTTTTAATCAATATGCCTTTTCCCGGGCTGTGATCTTGTTTAGCGGTGCCTTTTCCTTTTTCGCAATCCCCGGTTGGCGTTTACTGGTTCGTATTTTACCTGTTGGTCGCGGCCTGGTTCCTGTCGCAGGGCATATTGGAAGAACGATGTTAGCGAGAAAAACCGTGATTGTGGGTGATATTGACGCCTGCGAGCTGTTAGTCAAAAAACTAAATCGTCAGGTGGATGCAGGATATGATGTGTGCGGTATTGTGAATACCAACGGAAATCATAAGAAAATGAGTAAACGCAATGTCAAACTTTTAGGTGAATTCAAAGATTTAAAATATATCATTGCAGACAATCATATTCAAGAAGTCATTTTTGCCACACATCAGGTGCCGTACGATCAAATCCTGAAAATTATGTCGGAATGTGAAGACCAGCGCGTGAATTTTAAGTTGATTCCAAGTGATTTTGAGGTCATTATTGGAAAATCATCCATCGATCATATCGAGGACGTGCCGCTTTTGGAAATCGATTATAAATTACATCAAATGATTTATCGTAACACAAAGCGTACGTTTGATGTTTGTCTCTCCCTGGTGTTACTGGTGGTTTTATTGCCATTTTTCCTTGTAAAGAAAATTTCTTGCAGAAAAAAATTACAAAAAAGGGTTGTATTTGGATTAAAAAATAATAAAATTTCGGTTTATCAAATTAGCACCGGGGGAAATTCATTGTTGGATAAATTCCCATACCTTTGGTCGGTGATGACAGGGCAACTGAGTTTTGTGGGAAAGGAACTCCGGGAGGCAGGAGAGGACGAGACATTCGAATGGCATAATTCTTTGGATTTGAAACCCGGACTCACAGGACTGGAACAGGTTAACGCACACAAAAACCTGACGGAAGAAGATAAAAAAAAGTATTTATTGTATTATTTGAAGAACTATTCACCATTTTTAGATTTGGAAATACTCTTTAAGTCACTATTTAAATTGTAAAAAATCATGAGTGATTACATATTAGAATTCGAAAAACCGATTGCCGAGCTGGAAAAGAAAATCAAGGAAATGAAAGACTATTCGGAGAGTGAAAATGTCGAAATTTCCGATGAAATCAAGCGTCTTGAACAGAGGGCAGAAAAGCTGCGGGTGGAAATATTTTCTAAATTAAGCCGATGGCAGCGCGTGCAGTTAGCAAGGCATCCTGAAAGGCCTTACACGCGCGATTATATTGAACGCATTACGGACTATTTTTTTGAAATGCACGGCGATCGGGCGTATGGAGATGACCCGGCAATTATCGCCGGCATGGGGTGCATCAGCAGCAAAAACGTGGCGATCATCGGTCAGCAAAAGGGACGTACGACGAAACAAAAATTACACCGTAACTTCGGTATGCCGCATCCTGAGGGTTACAGGAAAGCGCTACGGGTAATGAAAGTGGCTGCCAAGTTTAAACGCCCGATCATTTGTCTCGTGGATACACCGGGAGCTTTTCCGGGAATAGGCGCTGAAGAAAGAGGACAAGCTGAGGCCATTGCCAGAAATTTATTTGAAATGTCGAAATTGCCTGTTCCGATCATTGTTATCATCATTGGTGAAGGGGCATCTGGTGGTGCACTGGGAATCGGAATTGGCGATCGCATTTTGATGCTGGAAAATACCTGGTTCTCGGTGATTTCTCCGGAAGGTTGTGCAGCTATTCTTTGGCGTGACAGCACGAAATCCCAACAGGCGGCTGAGGCCATGAAAGTAACTGCCTCCGATTTGATTGAAATGGGAGTGGTCGATAAGGCTATTCCGGAACCGGCGGGCGGTGCACATCATAACCATGATGAAGCGGCAAGAATTGTGAAGGAACATATTCTGGCAGAACTTAAAGTACTGGAAAATATTGCTCCGGAAAAATTGATTGCGTTGCGCATTGAAAAATATGCTAAAATGGGTTTTTTTGAAGAATAAAGAGCCGGCGTCGCAAAAGAACTAAAATCTTTGTTAGGACTGTCGATCCTGAACTTACATCGTTCAGAAATATCTTGACTATTTTATATATTTATAGTAACTTTGCAAGTTTTTAATCGCAATACAGAAAGAAGGCTTCATGAAGAGGTGGGACAAGAAACTGATATGGAAAGTAAGATGCAAAATCCATCTCAATTAATTGAGTGTGTCAGAGTTTTGGAGCCCTTGTCTGTGTTTAACATGAAGGGCTTTTTTAATGCCTTATCGAGTTGAATTACAAAACTTTGAAGGTCCGCTGGATTTACTTCTTTTTTTAATTAAAAAAAGCGAAGTGGATATCTATGATATTCCCATTGCCAAAATTACAGAACAGTATCTCGGTTATGTTCAGGTGATGGAGATACTGGATATCGATAATGCCAGTGAATTCATTTTGATGGCAGCCACGCTCATTCGCATTAAAGCGAAGATGTTATTGCCGAAAAGCCCTTTAGACGATGATGATGAACCGGATGATCCGCGTGAGGAACTGGTACAACGATTGCTTGAATATCAGCGTTATAAAGAGGTTGCCCAGAACATAGGTGAGCTGGAAAATGAGCAGAGAAATTATTACCCTACGTTGAATTACAAGTTTCGGATGGATGACGAAGCTTCCGGGGAAGATGACGACTATGAAAGTGGTTCTCATGAAGTGACCCTTTACGAGTTGATGTCGGTTTTTACAGAAGTTTTAAAAAAGACACCTCCGGTAACGCAACACACGGTAGAGCGAATTCCGGTCACCATTGAGGAACAATCGGAATTTATTCTCGGATATTTAGACACCCATGAGAAAGCTCTGTTTTCAGAACTTTTAAGTACGGTAAAAGAACGGATTATTCTTATTGTGACTTTTGTTGCTATTTTAGAGCTCGTGAGGAGTAAGCGCCTTACATTCAATCAGAGTGGTCCCTTTTCAGAAATCTGGCTACAGAAACGATAATGGACACAGACGTTAAGAAACAGGTGGTTGAAGCATTGATCTTTGCCAGTGACGATCCAATCTCCGAAAATAAGCTTGCTAATTTGATTGAAGATGTGACGCCAAAACAGGTGTCCGGAATTGTTGAGAAATTGAATCAAGAATACATGAAAACTCAGCGGGCTTTTTTTATTAATAAGGTCGCCGGTGGTTTTCAGATTTATACGCAAAATCAATTCGCAGCATGGATTAAGAAGCTTTATAAGGGCCGCTCCAAACCACGGTTGAGTCACGCAGGTCTGGAGGCATTATCCATTATTGCATTTAAGCAGCCCATTAGCCGGGTAGCCGTTGATGCAATCCGGGGCGTGAATTCCGGTGGCGTTCTCAAAAATCTACTGGAGCGCCGTTTAATTTGTATTACCGGACGTTCTGACGGACCGGGAAAACCGTTACTCTACGGAACCACCAAAGAATTTTTAGCCTATATTGGTATTAACGATTTGGCTGATTTGCCCAAACCAAAAGAAATTGAAGAAATTATGGGAAAGATGAAAGAAGGACAATTGAGCGAAGAATTTTTACAAGCGTTGACCGATGTTGAGGAAACGGATAAAAACGGTCAGGAAGATGTGAAAGACACTGTTGCAGATGATCAGGCTGAATAAATATCTCGCAGATTGCGGTGTGGGGTCAAGAAGAAAATGTGACCAATTTATTTTAGAGGGTAAGGTTACCGTAAATGGCGTCGTGGAAAAACGTCTGGGAACCAAAATAGATGAAAATGCTGACAAAGTCCGGTTTCGTAATTGGGATTTGGAAACAGCCCAATCATTGGAATATTATATTTTCAATAAACCCAAAGGAGTTGTCACCACGGTCAATGATGAAAAATCCCGGAAAACCGTGTTGGATTATGTGCAGAGTTCGGGCAGAATTTATCCCGTAGGGCGCCTGGATATCGATACCACCGGCTTGTTGTTATTGACCAATGACGGCGCGTTGACCTACCGGATCACGCATCCGAAGTTTCATGTGAAGAAAACTTATGATGTGTTTTTAGATTCTGAATTAGCCGATGTGGATGTGGAAAAGCTTGAATCGGGAGTGCGTTTAGAGGAGGGGGTAACATCTGAATGCGACGTCAGATTCATTGCAGGAATGAACAGGCGGCATGTACAAATGACGATTCATCAGGGGTGGAAACGGCAAATACGCAGAATGTTTGCCGTTCTGGGTTACGAGGTAAAGGATCTCAAAAGAAGCGGAATTGCATTTTTACGTCTGGATAGATTAAGAGCCGGTGAATACCGGAAACTGACGAAAAAGGAAGTAAATCATTTAAAGAGGTTAACAGAACAGCGTGCAAATTAAAAATAGAAAAGTGATGGTATTTGGCGGTTGGGGCCTTGTGGGTTCGGCGATATGCCGGAAAATTTTGGAAGATGAACCGCAGGAATTGATTGTGCTGTCCTTGAATAAATGGGAAGCAGAAGAAGCCGTTGAGCATTTACAAGCCTATAATAAAGGGAACACCTCGATTACCCCGTATTGGGGGAATATTTTTGTGCGGGATGCCATGCAGGACCTTTCACGAAATGATATCCTTGAAAACCCGACCTATCGCAACATGCTCATCGAAGATATGCTGGAAGACCTTTCCCATGATGTTTTGGAACGCTCTTATTTATATAAAACAATTCATCAATTTATGCCGGACATTGTCATTGATTGCATAAACTCAGCTACAGCCGTAGCTTATCAGGACGTATTCCGCGGGTATTACAATTTAAAAGGTGAGTTAAAGGAATTCAAAGAAAAAAAGCAGTATTCAGACAAACTCGTGTCAGAAATAGAAAAAATTCTGTGCACGCTTTATGTTCCGCAGCTCATTCGCCATGTACAGATACTCTATGAAGCCATGCGCGCCGCCAAGACCGGCTATTACTTTAAAATCGGTACCAGTGGCACCGGCGGCATGGGATTGAACATTCCTTACACGCATTCCGAAGAGAAACCATCGAGAACGTTGTTGAGCAAATCGACGATTGCCGGTGCGCATAGTTTACTGCTTTTCCTGATGGCAAGAACGCCGGATGCACCTATTACCAAGGAAATTAAGCCCACAGCCGCTATTGCCTGGAAAAGAATCCAATACGGTGAAATAAAAAAGAAAAATCAACCCGTCCAATTATATGACTGTACCCCTGAACATGCTCAGGTTCTACAGGATTATCTCGATGTGGAAGCGCAGGGCAAGTGGGAAAAACTGGACGATGAAGTTTTGAAATCCGTTTACGTGGATACCGGGGAAAACGGAATTTTCTCTTATGGTGAGTTTTCAGCAATTTCTTCTTATGGCCAAATGGAACTTATTACACCCGAAGAAATCGCCCGAAACGTGGTGTATGAAATTAAGGGCGGCAATACCGGACACGACATCATCAATGCGCTGGATAATGCAACGATGGGGCCCACGTACCGTGCAGGTTTGATGCGAAATGCCGCATTAACAAAAATGAAGAAATTGATGCAGGAACACCAGTGTGACAGTATTGCATTTGAACTTTTAGGTCCTCCGAGATTAAGCAAATTACTATATGAGGTGTTTCTGCTACGTAGAATTTGTACGACGATGGAAAATGTCAGATCGAGCTCGCCATCCGAACTTAGTCGGAAAGCAAAAGAGCTCATCTGTACTGATAAGGATATTCGTACCTCTCTCTTATCCATTGGCATCCCAATTTTAATGCCAGATGGCAGGCAACTCTTACGTGGACCGCAGATAAAAACACCGGCCTATCGCGGGGAAACAAAATATAAAGTCACTCCGGAAAATATCGATGTATGGGCCAATGACGGCTGGGTGGATCTGCGGGAAAGTAATATGGAGAGATGGAAAAAAAGGATAGAGGCGATTTATGACGAGGTGGCAGCCATTCCGGAAGATGATACGAGTTCCCAATTTGACAGGAACCGGACTTTCTGGCTTGAAGATGATGAATTGAATATTGGCAAAGTTGTAGGCTGGATCTTCACGAAAGAAGAGCAAGGCTTGCGGATGAAAGCGTAAGGCTGCCGCACAGTGCCTGCAAATCGAGTTGTTATTGCAATCGATGGTCCCGCCGGTTCCGGGAAAAGTACAACCGCGCGGTTAGTGGCAGAAAAACTGCACTTTTTGTATATTGATTCCGGTGCGTTTTATCGGGCTGTGACCCTGCAGGTTATTCGTAACAGTATTAACCTGGATGATCGGGTTAAATTGGAAAAAATGCTGCAGGAAACGAAAATAAGACTTGAAAACGCTGCAAATGGATTAACCGTCTTCTTAAATGAAGAAGATGTGACCCAAAAAATCAGATCAACTGAAGTGACCGGGCTGGTTTCTCAGGTTTCGGAACATGAGTTGGTGCGTCAGGAGGTGACTAAACAATTACGTGATATTTCCAGACATCATTCCGTGGTTTTAGACGGACGCGACATCGGGACCGTTGTTTTTCCTGATGCGCAGGTGAAAATTTATTTGGAAGCGTGTATAAAAGAAAGAGCAAAACGGCGCTTAAAAGAACTAACTACGAATGGAGCGACGTTAAGTTCGACAGCAATTGAAAAAGATATCGTGCGCCGCGATAAAATCGATTCACAAAGAACAATAGCTCCTCTGAAAAAAGCTGCGGATGCTATTGTTTTGGAAACGACAGATTTGTCTGTGGAAGAAGGGGTCGATTTTATCGTAAATAAGGCACGGGAAATTATGAACCACTAACCTTGGCTTTACAAGCAAAAAATATATTCTAAGGAGGTATTATTAAATGTCTAACCAAGCAGAACAATTACCAAAAAGCGAGAGCGATTTGAAGAACATGGAAGGAGGTGAAGGTGTCGCTGAGGCAGTAGAACAAAGTGCGGTAGTGCCACAAGACACATTTGAAGAAAAAATCGTGGCGCTGGAAGACCTTGAGGATGAAAGCGAATACTCTGAAGATGAGTTTAATGAATTAGTCGACCTGTATGAAAAAACCCTGAGCGATTTTGTTGAAGGGGAACTGGTTGTGGGTAAAATATTGGCTGTGAGCGATAAAGAGGTTGCAGTTGATATCGGGTTTAAGTCTGAAGGTGTTATTCCAATTGATGAATTTAATGATCCTAAATCTATCAATGTAGGTGATGACATTGAGGTCTTTTTAGACAATGTTGAAGACAAAGACGGTCAACTCGTCCTTTCCAAAAGGAAAGCTGATTTCTTGCGAGTCTGGGAGAAAATTCTACAATCTTACGAAAAGAATGAAATTCTGCAAGGTATTTGTATCCGCCGTATTAAAGGGGGGATCGTCGTCGACCTCATGGGGATAGATGCGTTTTTACCCGGTTCTCAGATTGACGTCAAACCAATCCGTGACTTTGATGCATTAATCGGCAAAGAGATGGATTTTCGTATCGTAAAAGTAAACGAGCTCAGAAAAAATATCGTTGTTTCGCACCGGGTCTTAATTGAAGAAGGCATGAAGGAACAACGGTCCCAAATTCTTGAAAACCTTGAAAAGGGCCAGGTACTCGAAGGTTCCGTCAAAAACATTACCGACTTCGGTGTTTTTATCGATCTGGGTGGTGTGGACGGACTGTTACATATAAATGACTTATCGTGGGGGCGTGTGAATCATCCCTCTGAAGTTGTGAATCTCGATGATAAAATCAATGTTCAGATATTGGACTTCAATGAGGCAAAAGATAGAATCTCATTAGGGTTAAAACAATTACAGCCGCATCCTTGGGATAATTTGAAAGAAAAATACAAAGAGGGAGATATTGTAAAGGGCAAAGTGGTTAACATTTCCGATTATGGCTCATTCATCGAACTCGAAAAGGGTGTGGAGGGTCTCATTCATATCTCTGAAATGTCCTGGACGCAGCACATCAAGCATCCGTCACAAATACTTTCTCTGGGTGAGATTGTCGAGGCTAAAATTCTGAATATCGACTACGACGGCAGAAAAGTATCTCTTGGCTTAAAACAATTGGAACCGGATCCGTGGGTTGATACCGAAACCAAATATCCCATTGATTCGAAGCAAAAAGGTGTCGTAAGGAACCTGACGAATTTTGGTGCTTTTGTTGAGTTAGAAGAAGGAATTGACGGGTTGATTCATATCTCCGATTTATCATGGACCAAAAAAATTCGGCACCCGGGAGAAGTGGTAAAAAAGGGTGATGAGGTCGAAGTGGTTGTTTTGAGCATCGATAAAGACAACCGCCGAATCTCCCTTGGTTATAAACAAACCATGGACAATCCCTGGGATACATTTGAGGATACATATAAAGCTGGCATCAAAACAAGTGGTAAAATTGTCAGAATGATTGAAAAGGGTGTCATTGTTGAATTACCTGATGAAGTTGATGGCTTTGTTCCTTTTTCTCAACTGAGTAAAGAGGGCATCAAGAAACCTGCTGATGCTTACAAGGTTGGCGATGAAATGGAGTTAGTCGTTATTGAATTCAACAAAGAAAACAAAAAGATCATTCTTTCCGAAAAGCAATTTATCGAAAAACCGGAACTTGCAAGCGATGACAAGGAGGCCATTGCTGAATTTGAAAAAGAGATGGGTGTGGGAGATGCGAAATCTGCGAAGAAATCCACCGCAACTTCTTCAAAAAAGAAAAAGGGCGACGCCACGGAGGTAACGAAAGCAAAGACTGTTGCTGAACCGGAAGAAGAAGTGAAATCGGAGCCAGAGGCGACTGTGGAAACGGCGGAACAAATTGAAGTTCCCGCTGAATCTCCTTCTATTAAAGAAGAGGTGTCACCGGAATCTGAGGCTGACGCTAAAAGTGAAGCGGATTCTGAAGATGTTTCTGCGGAAGCTGAATCGGCAAAGGATAAATCGGCAGACGCCACACTTGAGGTAACTTTGGATAAAGAGGAAGATAAAAGCGATTCGAAGAAAGAAACTGACTAATTTGTCATTTAAACTTTAAGGAGTACCGGGCTGTCCAAAAATGTCCTGAATATCACCATGGGTTTCATGTCATGGATTTGTAGTATATATTGAATGGATTTTTGGATAGCCTGTTTTTGTTTATACCATTTTTATTTTTAGTGCTAACTTATTATGAAAATTAGGAGAGGCTATGTGGGCTGTTAAATGGTTTTTGGGAGCAGTCGTTATCCTGGTTGTTCTTGGTTTTGCTTTGCAAAATAGTGCTCAGCAGGTAACCGTTGTTTTCCTTTCCGGTATGTGGGTTTATCAAAATGTTCAACTATGGATCGTTATTTACGTTTCCTTTGGTTTAGGGGTTATCTTCTGGTTGATTGTCTCAGTGTTTCAGGTTTTTGAACTCAAAAATGATATTCGTCGGTTGAGAAAAACCAATAATGAAATGCAAAATGAGTTAGATAACCTGAGAAATCTCCCAATTAGTGAAGATGACACAGATTTTGATTTAAAAGAAGAAATTTAAAATGGATGTTTCGATTATATTAATATTTATCATTATTAGCGCCATGATTGGTCTGGTTGCAATGCTGGTCTTTAGAAAGAAACCAAAAGAAAATCCGCAAGAACAAGCAGCCGTTGATTATGCTGATGGTCTCAATTATTTACTGAGCGGGGAAAAGGAAAAGGCCCTGGTGAAATTACGGGCAGCCGTGACTAAAAACAGTCACAATATAGATGCTTATTTGAAAATTGGCGATATACTGCGTGAGTTAGGTCAGGTTGAGAGGGCCATCAATGTCCATAAATATTTAACCGTGCGGACTGGACTGAATTTTAAGAGGCAACAAAACATTCTTGAGAGCTTGACAAAAGATTATGTCGCATCTGAAGAATATGATAAAGCTCTCGGCGTCGTGAACAAAGTCCTGGTTGAAAATCGCCAGTCAGTCTGGGCCCGCAAAATGAAATTGGTCATTTTTGAAGAAAAGCAGGACTGGATTCATGCGTTTGAGACCTACCGCAGTACTAAAAAATATATCAATGATTTTCAGCCGCTGCGGCTTTCAGAATATAAAATGAAGCAAGGTGAACACCTTCTTGAGGAAAATAGTGAGAAAGAGGCTCAACTTTGTTTTAAGGAAGCGATAAAAATTGCACCTGACAATTCAGCGGCTTATATCTTTTTAGCTGATTCATTTATTCGCGGCAAGCAAAAAAATGAGGCCTTAAAGATTCTGAAAGAGTTTGTTACAAAAAATCCTGAACATTCGTTTCTGGCATTTGAAAGAATAAAGGAACTTTTGTATGAGGCCGGGGTTTACGGCGAAATAGAAAATTTGTACCTCGATATCTTACAAAAACAACCGGATAATGTTTTGGTCATGTTGGCATTGGCGGAAAACTATGAGAAAAAAGGAGAGGTTGAAAAAGCTATTCAAACCAGTTTGAATATTCTTGAAAAAGATGCAACCAATAAATCGGCACGAAAATACCTCGTACGCCTGTACTCAAGAGCAGGTGACAAAGATGAAGCATTAAAATATGCATTGGAACTCATTAACAATTCGACAAATTAGGTAGACCCTAAATTGCAAAAACTGTTTATGATAAAGAGATGAAAAAATTCATAAAATATTTGTTAATCGGTTTTTACCTGTTTAATTTTGGTCTGCTTTTCGGTCAATCCGAAAATAGCAAGGTTAAGCGGGTTTTGCGATCTGGCTCTACCGTAAAGAGTTATGAGCAGTTGAAAAGAATGGCTGAAACAAGTGTCAGTGAATCACGGAAATTATACTTAAAAGCTTTAGCAGAAACCGATGCGGAAAGAGCGTTTCAGCACTACAATACGATTTTGAATAAATTCCCTGAATCAAATGAAGCTCAGATTGCCTGTTTAAAAATTGGGCAGTACAATTTTTCAAGAGGCTTATATGTCTCAGCCAGAAAATATTTCGAGCAATTGATTGCAAAGTATCCCTCTTCAGACCTGACCGAAGCCGCCGCTTATAATACAGCCATTTGTTTGTTCGCCGAAAAGAAATTTAATCTGTGCAGTCTGAGTCTTAAGCATTTTCTCTCTGAGTACCCACATTCAAAATATAAAGCTGTTGCAAAAGAAGATTTAAAATATGCGAAAAGTCATCGTTTTGTTGGAGAAAATAATTCGAAGAACAGGAAATCTGAAAATCGGGGTGTATATTCCGTGCAGATTGGCGCATTTACCAATGTGAATTCCGCACTAAATTTAAAAAAAGAATTTGCGATTGAAGGGTTTGACGTTCAAATCCAGACTTCTGTGATTAAGGGTACGACGTTTTATAAGGTGTTGTTAAATTCATTCAAGACAAAAAATGAGGCTAAGGAATTCGGGAAAACATTCAGCCGAAAATACGGCAAACCATATCGAGTTGTGAAAAGGTAATTTAAGATCAAAGTGGAATGATTTTATGATTTCTGTTCAGGAAGCAATTTCCATTGTATTAAAAAACACGCCACAAGGGACTGTTGAGGAGGTGGATTTAACTGAAGCGCTTGGATTCAATCTGGCGGAAAATGTGGTCACCGATGTAAATATGCCGCCATTTGATAAATCATCCATGGATGGCTATGCATTTAAGTCCGAAGATTGCCCTGACGATGGAACGGCTCTCCATATTGTTGGCACAATTCCGGCCGGGAAGTATCCCGATTTTAAAGTTGCATCCGGGGAAGCCGCAAAGATTATGACCGGTGCACCCATACCGGAAGGAGCCGATTGTGTGCAAAAGGTTGAAGAAACGGAAGCATTGTCCGATTCAAAAGTTCGGATTCTCACAAGAGTACCTGTAGGTAAGAACGTTGCGTTTATGAGCGAAATAATGACTGCAGGAAATATTGTCTTACCTAAAAACACATATATAAGCCCTGCTGTAATCGGAGTGCTGGCAACTGTCGGTAGAAAAAGGGTAAAAATACATAAACGTCTTCGTGTGGGTATTCTGGTTACGGGAGATGAATTGGTTGAGGTGGAACAGAAACCTGGGCCCGGTCAATTGAGGAACAGCAATGGTTACACACTGTTTAGCCAGGTCATGGAAGCCGGTGGAATTCCACACATGCTTGGAATTGCCACCGATGATTTTACAGATTTGAAAACAAAAATCTCTCAGGGACTTCAGCATGATATTTTATTAATATCGGGTGGAGTTTCCATGGGTGACTTTGACTTTGTTGAAGATGTTCTTCATGACCTTGGTGTTGA
>CAYVXE010000083.1:0-6724 GCA_964455375.1 uncultured Calditrichaceae bacterium | reverse complement strand
AGTGATTATTGGAAATCATTGATGTAGATGAGAAAGTAAACAAAATCAAAAATGAATGGTATAATTATTTGGACATTATAAGGAGTTGTCTATGTTCCGAAAAATACTTTTCGTTTCTGTTTGTTTCGTTATAATGATTTCTTTGATTCAATGCACATCCGGCAAAAATGATATTCCTATGCAAGAACCGACCCCTTTACAAAAAATATATGTTGGTAATGTAAGCTCGGAAGGAATTGTTCAAGAGCCCGGTAAATTAATTATGAAGATTTCCGGAAACCTCCCGTCTCCTGCTTATCAATTTGAGCGTTTTAGTGTCCATGTAAAAGGCAAAGTTGTTGAGATTACTCCGCTTGCTACGTATGACAGAACAAAAATGGCTGCACAGGTACTGGTTCCATTTCAGGAAATTTGCAAAGTCGAAAACCTTAGGCCTGGAAAATATGATATCAAAATTTTAGGTCGGAGTAAAACGGTTTCCGGTTATCAGATGACTGTAAACAAATAATTTATTCCAGAGGTGATTTTGGACAGAACCGGTTTTTTCTATCATTCTGACTTTCTCCAACACTTAACAGGAGAAGGTCATCCGGAGAGACCAGAACGACTTATGTCTATGCTCGACTATTTGCAAGGCGAGGATATTTGGCCTGATTTGAGGCGGATGGAATTCCAACCGGCAGAAAGGTCAATAATTGGCAGAATTCATCCTGAGTCTTACATTGCAAATATCGAAAACAATTGTAAAATAGGTTTTAACTACTTAGATGCAGATACAATTGTAAGCGAAAACTCTTTTTACGTTGCATTAGAAGCGGTGGGCTCGCTTGTTACAGCGGTAAATTTAGTGATGCAGCAAAAACTTGACAATGCATTTTGTGCGGTCAGACCACCGGGACATCATGCGGAACCGGGACGTAGTATGGGATTCTGTCTGTTTAACAATGTTGCGATTGCCGCAAAATATGTGCAGGCGACGTACAATTTAGAGAAGGTGTGCATTATTGATTGGGATGTCCATCATGGGAACGGTACACAGGCTGCATTTTATAAAGATCCTTCGGTATTCTATGTCAGTTTGCACCAGAGTCCGTTATACCCGGGAACCGGTACGCAAGATGAAACCGGTGAAGAATCAGGTGTGGGATACACGCTGAATTTCCCGTTGTCTGCAGGAGCAGGTAACGATGATTATTTGAAGATATTTAATGGTGAGCTAACAGACAGGGTGTTGAAGTTTAATCCTGACATTATTTTTATTTCGGCCGGTTTTGACGCGCACAAGCTTGATCCGCTGGCAGGGATGAACGTGACCGCAACAGGGTTTGCTGAAATGACCAGAGTCGTTAAGTCATTTGCAGAAGAGTGTTGTGATGGCCGGCTGATTTCAACCCTCGAAGGCGGGTATCACCTTGATGCATTGAAAAAAAGTGTTGTCGAGCATTTAAAGGTGTTGATTAATTAAAATTATTGAAATATATTAAAAAAACGGCTGAGCAATTAAGTTAAACGACATCCTATAAAGAGGTGGAGACGATTGTGATTGACATAGAAAAAGACTCCGGCCTGAAGTTAGGAGATACGATCAGGCATTTTGAAGCCCGCAGAAAGATGATTCGCAGTCAGATTGAGGCGCGCGGGGTAACGGACAGGCATGTCCTCAGAGCCCTGCTCGAGGTGCCAAGACATCGTTTTGTCAGCGAAAAAATAGAAAGCTCTGCTTACGAAGATTCACCTCTGCCCATTGGTGAGAATCAGACAATTTCACAACCGTTCATTGTTGCTTATATGACCGCTGCCCTTGAATTGGATGGGCATGAAAGCGTGTTGGAGGTGGGGACGGGTTCAGGATATCAGGCGGCAATATTATCTGAAATTGTCGACACGGTATTCACCATAGAAATAAATGAAAATCTGACCATTGAGGCTGCCCTGCGATTCAAAAAGATGGGACTGAACAATGTTCATTTGAGATACGGTGACGGTTATCTCGGATGGCAGGATAAAGCACCGTTTGATGGGATTATTGTGACCGCGGCGCCCACGCACATTCCTCAAGCCCTCATAGATCAACTTGCTGATAACGGTAAACTTGTCATTCCGGTAGGAGATGCCGAGCAAGAATTGATTGTCGTAACCAAGCAAGCGAATGGGGCCATTGTTAAGGAGTCACGCATTCCGGTACGGTTTGTACCCATGCTCCGCGAGACGGAAAGTAAAGATTGATTCGTATGAAGAAACTCGTTACTGAGCAGGACATCCTGAACGTCTGGAAAAGTCGAAAACGAAAAATAACCGTTCATCCGCAAGCGATCGTCACCCCTGCTGCAAAAGATGCGGCTCATTCCCGGGGAATCCAAATAATAAAAGCCGCACTGCCTAAATCTGTGACGGGCACTGTCACTCCGACCAATTTTACCGGGGAGCAGACAATTATTCTCGGTTCCGATCATGGCGGGTTTGAATTAAAGGAAATACTCAAACAATTTTTACTTGAATCCGGACGCCAGGTTGACGATATCGGTACACATTCAACAGAATCCGTTGATTATCCGGATTTTGCCCATGAAGTCGCCCGGAAAGTTGCCGCAGATCCTAAATTCCTTGGAATTGTCATTGATGGCGCCGGCGTTGGTTCTGCTATGGCCGCAAATAAAGTCCCGGGCATTCGAGCTGCCAGTTGCCAGGATGTTTATACCGCAAGAAACAGCCGGGTGCATAACAATGCGAATGTGTTAACACTTGGCTGTCGGGTTCTCGGTATTGACGTGGCAAAGGAAATTGTTACGACCTGGCTGAATTCACACTTTGAGGGTGGAAGACACCAGCGACGTGTGGATAAAATAATGTTAATCGAACAAAAATATCGTTAACTCTCCCGCAACCTTCCCGCAATTTTTGCGTTATTATTACCAGGCTGGTTCATTAAATTTCTCAAAATAATAGATGGTATTTATTCATTTAATTAGCTTGGTTAAAAATGTCTGAACAAAAAAAAGATCAGAAATCTGAGGGGAAAAAACCTGATGACACACAAACCCCCAAAAGGCTTTTTCGTTCCACGTCCAACAAGATGATCGGAGGGGTTTGCGGTGGGTTGGCGGAATATTTTGCGGTTGACGCAATCATGATCAGAGTTCTCTGGGGCGCTGCTGTTCTGTTCGGAGGTGTTGGGATTGTGGCTTACATTTTGTGCTGGATTATTATTCCGGCAGATAATGCCGGCAGTGAAACAGTGCCGCAAAGTAAAGCTCCGAATTCTTCATTAATGTGGGGCAGTATTCTGGTTTGTGTAGGTCTCATCCTGCTGGCGGGCAGGTTTCATTTTTTTCGATTCTCACCATTTTGTTTTTCCTGGCAGTTTCATCCCTGGTGGATGTGGCGTCAGGGAATGGATTTGTTTTTGCCAATTGTCATCATTCTCATCGGTGTGGTTTATTTATTTAAGGTGTCAACAAAAGACAAACATACTCAGAAAAAAATAACTTCAAAAACGACAGGAGATCAAACGATGGAAAAAAAACTAACCCGTTCTGTAAATGATAAAATGATCGCCGGGGTTTGCGGCGGCCTGGCAAGTTATTTTGCCATAGACCCATCTCTTGTACGCATTGGGTTTGCTTTAGCATGCTTAGTCAGCGGCGGAATTATCGGGATTATTGCTTACGTAGCCATGATGATCATTATTCCGGAAGAAACGGTAGTTGAAACACCGGAAACGGGTGCAAAGAAGTCAACATCAAAAACGAAATAACAAAATAACCGGAAATTCTTTATGACTGAAAAAAGTTCTATCGCTCCGGGAATTATCCTTATTGTGATTGGGGTTGTGTTTCTGCTTCAACAATTGGACATTTATTATTTTCGCTGGCGGCAGATTTACCCCGTCGGCATGCTTGCCCTGAGCATTTATTATTTCTTGTCGATGCCGACTAAGAAAGACAAAAGTGTTGTTTTCCCGGCAGTGATTTTATTAATTCTTGGTGTCTTTTTTTTCCTCAGAAATTTTAACTTGTTTGATTTTGACGACTATTTTTATTCCTCACGATATTACTGGCCTGTATTTCTGATTGCCTTTGGCGCCGGCTTCACCTCCTTATTTTTTGTACGTGAAGATGACTGGGGTGTCTTAATTCCAGGAGGCATTTTATTGTTTTTGGGCGTTACTTTCTTTTTGAGAGGATTCGGATTTTATTTTTGGGAGGATTTAAGAAGTTTTTGGCCGGTCATTTTAATCGTTATTGGCGGTTTAATGATTTTCAAGTCGCTGAGAAATAAGGTACAATAAACCTCGAACGGCATAGCCGGAACTCCAAATATCCGATATTTAATTGACAAATGGATGTTGTCATTTTACGTTTTAAGTTGTAAATAGTTGGTGTTCATTACGTTGATTCGTTATCCAAACCCGTTTGCGTTGGCTATTCCCCTGGGGGGCATGGGCTGTTGGGATAAAGTACGCCGGGATGTGTTGTAGAGGCGTCGGTTCACTGATGTTTCTGGACAGACTGCTCAGCGCTGGCGGCTGAGGGCTGTATCGCATGCCGTTATGTACTGAATTGCTTGGAAATGAAGGTTGCGCAAATCATAATTACTTATGGATTCCGTGTTTACGCATTTTTCTGAAAAGGTTTGACCGATCAATTGCAAGAGCAATTGCTGTGTCATTAATTTTCCAGTTTAACTTGTCCAGGCAAGTCAAGATATATTCTTTCTCAAAATTGTGCTTCGCATTTTTCAAGGGGATGATTTCTTCTTCTAAGATTCTTGAGCTTGTTTTGCCAAATGTGCTCTTTGTGTCCAGGGCACTTTGTAGATCTTGAATGTCAATCTCCTTTTTGTGAGTGAAAATGACCAACTTTTCCATCACATTTCGCAGTTCTCTGACGTTACCGGGCCAGTGATAATTCATGAGTAAAGCGCTCGCTTGTCTCTTTATCGAAAGAACCTGCTTGTTGTAGATACCGTTAAATTCTCTTAGAAAATGAAACCCGAGCGGCAGGATGTCTTCCGGTCTTTCACGCAAGGGCGGAATGGCAATTTTAACAACATTTAATCGGTAGTACAAATCTTCTCGAAATGTCCCCTCTTGGACCATCCTTTCCAAAACATGATTCGTTGCCGCAATCACCCGAACATCCACCTTTCTTGGAAAATTCTCGCCGATCATTTCAACTTCGTTATTCTCAAGCACTCTTAACAATTTAGCTTGCAATTGAAGTTTCATATCACCTATTTCATCTAGAAATAACGACCCGCCATGCGCTTCAATGAATTTACCTTTTCTTTCAGAGACTGCACCTGTGAATGAACCTTTACGATGACCGAAAATCTCGCTTTCAAGCAATTCCGACGGGATGGCCGCACAGTTGAGTTTAACGTAAGGTTTACTCTTACGGTCACTGTTATGATGAATGGCCCAGGCGACTAATTCTTTGCCTGTTCCGCTTTCGCCCAGAATCAGGACTTTTGCAGCGGTGGTGGCAACCTCTGCAATGCGTTGGAAAATCGCTTTCATCGCCGGGCTCTCTCCGATCATCTGATATTGCTCTTGCAGCTCCTGAAAAATGGTATCCTTTTCCTCCAGTAGGATCTTTTTGTGAACGGCATTTTTTACAGCCACAAAGAGCCGCTCCGGCTCAATCGGTTTTTCGATGAAATCGTACGCGCCATCTTTAAGGCTTTGCACCGCGGTGGCAATACTGCTTTGCCCGGAAATCATAATCACCGGCGTGGTCGGACATTTCTTGACAATCATACCGAGGAGATCCAGACCGCTGACTCCCGGCATTCTGACATCCAGGAGAATGCAATCGTAGACCTGGGACTCAAGCAGACCCGCAACTTGAGTTGGGTTGGCTACCGCATCAACTGAGTAATCTTGTAATCTCAATATTTTTCGAAGAGATTTCAAGAGATTCTCATCATCATCGACGACCAAAATTCTGGCAGACATTCTCATCCTTTTTTTATGACTTGGTACGCGATTTCATAAATGCGGTAACATAAGAATTGGACAGGATTAACAGGATGAAGAAACCTAAATGCTGTCAATAGTCAATAGATGGCTCAAGTTTCGCAGCTACCTAAACCGGACAAGCCGGAAATCCCAAAAACCAAATCCCAAAGTGAACCGACAAGGTATTTGAAAAGTTTAGCCGATAAAATATCGCTGTAAATTACGTAATAATGTTATTAGTAGTGACGATCAAAATATCTTGCCCAAAAACGTCAAGACTTTACAACTCAGGCACTAAATCACTGATTTTTTTTCTTTCGTTCAGACGAAGAATACATCGTAATGCGTTGATTGTCTGTGCATCTAAATAACACATTCCATTTTGCGCTGCAAGGCAGACTTATTGAATTTCTTCAAATTCTACTGTTCTTGTGCCTCATGAGTTACAAGGTCGGGATTGTCTCTGTGGCTACGTACATTCCCTTCCCAAATTACTGAAATCTGTGTTTCATCCGTGCCAATCCGTGACCTAAAGGGATGAATGACAAGTACCAAACTTGAGTAGATGATATGACATGCAAGATGTCTTTTCATTGTATGTCCTGTCAAATATTTACGACACTGTAAACTCAGACTGCGGACGATACATTATTCTCATAAAGCGGTAATGAAAACCGGATTACCGCACCCAAACCCGAATTGGTGTGCAATTCGATGATGCCGCCATGGTCCTCGATTATTTTCCTGGCGATGGCTAATCCCATG
>CAYVXE010000082.1:0-19835 GCA_964455375.1 uncultured Calditrichaceae bacterium | reverse complement strand
GCATTTTCACCGGCAAAGCGAGCCGAATAAATTCCCGGCGCGCCATTGAGGGCATCGACTTCTAACCCGGTATCATCCGCGAAAGCAGTCATCTGTGTCTGTTGTGCAACGTCACGAGCTTTTTTGACCGCATTTTCTTTGAGCGAGGCGCCATCTTCAACCACATCCGGCAAATCCGGAAACCGGCTGAGAGTGACTAACTTTATATCGAGGCCCGCAAACAAGTTGCGGATTTCAAAGACCTTATCTTCATTTCTGGTTGCCAGAACAATGCGATGCATATCGACCGGGAATTATGCGTTAGCCGAGCCGTAAACATCAATCCGGTCGACAATTCCTACAATAGCTGCATCGATTGGAGCAATACGCGTCGGATACGGGATCGTTGCTTCCTTGGCAGTTACGTAATAAACGATTTCCCCCTGCCCGGCGCCAATCGTGTCAACGGCTACAATGGGATCACTGATTTTTCTTTGCAGATGATCCAACGGCTGAATGATCTGCATTTTGGCGCCTTCAAGATTTTCATCTTTGCGGGTTGCCCAAACGGTGCCGATGACTTTCGCCAGATTCATTTTACCGAGACATCCAGTTTATCCACAATCGCCATGATCGTTGCATCCACGGCTTTATTTTCAGTCAATTCGGTCTGCCGGGCTGAACTCCCCTGAGCCACTAAGACAATTTCACCCACACCGGCGCCTACCGAATCCACCGCCACTAAGAAGCCATCTTTGGGCTTATAATCCAAATCAACCGGTTTGATAATCTGCAACTTTGTCCCCACCAGGCGTTCATCTTTTTGTGTCGCCCAAACTGTACCTATTACTTTTGCAAGAATCACGTAAAACTCCGGTTAGTTTACCATGAAGCGGTGGTTGAAATTGCAAGCAACCAATATAACAAATTATTCCTAAAAGTCAATAAAAAAACCGTCGCAAAAAAGTTTGGGACGGTGGTCATGCACAAACAAATCGTGGGGAAAGCTATTTTAAATTCATCATTTTTTTCAATTGCACCAGTTCTTTTTCCAGTTGCTCAATCCGCCGGCCGATGAGCAAATTTCTTTCATTGATATCCTTTAGTGAAGGAGTACCAACGACAGCCGCCCGATTGGAGAATTGCCTGACCGGGTCATCCGGTTGTTTTTTTTCACCAATTTTCAGCGTCGCATCACAAAGTTTACCGGCGCGCAAATATTGCAAATCGACCTCTTCTCCCGGAAATGAATACTCTACCAATCTGGCTAATTCTGCAATGGTTTTAACCTGTTTGGTGGCAAACCGAACAATGATGTCTCCTTTTGTGAGCCCGGCTTTCTGCGCCGGACTATTCTGCTTGATTTCGCGAATTTCCGGTGTCCATCTGTCGTAATAGCCGACAACTCCCATCCATCCCTTTCGTAAATAACCGTACTGGATGATATCATCGGCAATACGTTTTATCCAGTTTATGGGATAAGCTAATGTTGTAAGATGTGACTTTTGATCGATTCTGTAAAGACTGAATTCATCAAATGTATTCAGCAACCCTGCGATAAGACCGATGACTTTGCCATCGCTATTTATGATAGGATTGCCATTATTCCCCGGATTTAAATCAGCGGAGATCTGTAACATTCCATCTTTCCGCAAACCATTTACCGTACCAAATGTCACTGAGGGATAAACCCCCAATGAATTACCAATTAAAAGATTCCAGTCTCCGGGAACAACGGTATCAGAATTACCCAATTTTGCTGGTTTTAAAGACTTATGATTTATTTTAATAACAGCGAAACCGGTTTCAGGATCCTGTCCCACGAATTCTGCCTCAATATCATCCCCTGAGGACAACCTCACTGTTATAAATTCTGCACCAACAACAATGCTGCTACGCGTGAGAATGTAACCGTCTTTGTTGAAAACAATACCACTGCCGATGTTCATGAAAGAAACAGGAGCTTGTGGGGATTCCGTTTTGAAAAAGGAAAGGATGCCGTTCTCTTTTTTCGTTGGAGCGTCGCTGGAAAACCGGGCTGAAACCGTTACCACAGACGATTTACTTGAATCGATGAGTACCCTAATTTCCCGCTCAAGATCTTTAAGTGTTTCACCGGCCAGCATATTCGTCGTAGAAAAAAGAATAAAACCTGAAACACTCAGCAAAGAAACGACTTTACTTCGCAAACCATGGTTAACGTTCATTCTGCAAATTGATTTCAGCGGGGCAAGAAACTTATTAGAATTCAAAGTTAACATTTTCATATTCTGGGCTGCGTAGTGAATCGGGATGCATGGTTGATTGCCTCGATTTACTGTCCGATTCAATTGCGGTACCGTTTCGCGGTAATTCCAATACATCCATCGGGTAATTCACTTGTTGCGTCGTTTGACTGTAATTGGAATAGGGTTGATTGGTTTGACGTGCATTTTGTCCGTACGTATTTGAAGGTATCGGTGGCTGATTGGCTGTAAGCAGCCTATTATTTGAAGAATTGATGAAGAAAAAAGCAAGAACTAAGACGACCACGCCGGCAGCGGCAAAAATTGGCCTGCCCACAGGCCAGTATAGAAAACCTTTGCGACTCAGACTCCTCTCCATGCTTATCCGCGTCCGCAACACGGTTTCGAAATCCGGTGATGTTTTGATTGGTGTTAACGCCCGCAATGATTGTTTAACGAATTTTACACCTTGATAAATCTGCGAACATTCACAGCATCCCTGAATATGGTTTTCTACTTCTTTTCGTTTCTCGTTTGGAAGTAATCCATCAATGCTGTCATAGATCAGCGCTTGAAACTGATTGCAATTTTCCATAAGCATTTCCCTCGACCATGAAATTGTGGTGACATACTATTTATTTCGGCACTCAAAATTCAAACTATTTCTTTTTCACCATATCCTTTAGCTTGTTTTGCAACTTTAACCGTCCTCGATTTACTCTTGACTTCACGGTTCCGATTGGAACTTTGATAATCTTACTTATTTCCTCATACGAGAGTTCCTGAATATCCCGAAGCACAATAACTTCCCGGAATTTAGGCGACAGTTGATTGATCTCATGATGAATAATCTCCTCCTGAATTAATCCGTCTACCTGATTTTCCGGGTTGTACACTTCATCCGATATCTCATAATCTTTGTCCTCGAAACCTAAGTCAGAAATCGAAAACAACTTGCGGCGTTTCCGTCTCCGCAATTCTGTTCGTGACAAATTCCCGGCAATGGTGTAAATCCAGGTGGAAAATTTAGCAATTCGTTTGTATGCTTTGCGCTTTCGATAAACCCGTAAAAATGTCTCCTGAACAATATCTTCAGCTTCTTCCTGATTACCCACAAATCTAAAAACGAAATTGAGAAGCTGATCTTTATAACGCTTGACAATTAAATCAAACGCATAAAGATCACCTCTTTGAAATCTTTCTATTAGATCTTCATCGGACGGCAGGCTATCGCTCCTGCCAACGCGATCCGGTACATTCTTTTTACTATCGATTTGTTCTACCATAAGGAGATTGAAAAGTTCCTACGTTTGAATATTCTTTTCAAATATTTATTTAGACAAACGAACGCTACTAAGATATAATTTGAATGAGCAGAGTTTGCAACGCAATGTCCGGCTGTATCTTACTCGTTTTTAACTGTAATTCTGTCTTTATTAACAACTGAAAAATATTCTGAAAGGTCGCAAACGGATATTTTTCAGCCATAGTCCGTGTTTTTTGAATAAAATAAGGAGAGATCCCGGTTAATGAAACCATCTCATTCTGATTCTTTTTAGCTTGAACAGCTCCCTTTATTTTCAAAAGATTCGTGAAATGTCGAACGAGCATTGCCAATATACCGGTGGGTGACTCTCCGCTGCTCAACATGCTATTAAGAATTTTCAACGCCTCCTGAAGATTCTTATTGCCCACCGCGTCATTTAAATTAAAAATAGTGTATTGCCTGGACAACCCCACAGTTTTTTGCACATCTGTTACATCGATTTTAGATTTACCATCTAAGTTCAATTGCAGTTTTTCGATTTCATTCACAATGGCCTGTAAATTATTTCCCGTGTAGGCATGAATCAGTAAACTCGCCTCATGCGAAATATCCAGGCCCTTTTGTTTCAGTTCAGTTTGAATCCACAAAGGAATTTGGTTGTCATACAACGGTTTTAATTCAACCACGGCTGCCAATTTTTTTATTTTTGCCAGTGATTTATTTCGTCCGTCTACTTTTTCACCGGTTAAAATAATTTTCGTACTCGAAGCAGGACTCTGCAAATACTTCGCCAAAGCTTCCAAACCCGGCGCGGCGATTTTCGGAACATCTTTAACCACGACAACTCTGTGCTCGGCCAGCATTGGGTAGGAATTGGCAATATCAATGATTTTACCGGCATCGGATTGGCCTCCATAAAAAACATCGAAATTAAAATCCTTAGAAGTTGGATCGACCCACAAATTATACAAGGCTTTCACGCATCGGTCCACGAGATAACTCTCCGTACCGATTAAAAAATAAACCGGGGCGGCATCACCCTTCTTAATTTGTCGTATGAATTCCTGATAGTTCATTTTCAAATCATACGTCCGATTTTTCCGTTTCCCGTTTCATGGCAGTTATCAGGGCAAAAACAAATCCGCCCCAAACACCTCCTAAGATCAGAATCATTAAAATAATTGCTTCAATGGACATGTACTCACCTCAAAAGCAAGATCGTTTTCAATTTTCAGGTACGGATTTGCGATATAGCCAGTTATTTAAAAACAAGAAAGCCACGATAGCAAGCATCCACTGAAATAAACACGTACCGAGGCTGAATACCCGAAAAGGATTCCACCAACCTTCCGGATCATACGTTGACACCGCCTGCCAACTCCACCAACCGATGAGCAAAACAAATTCCACCGGGATCAAAAACATAACGATGTAATTAAACCATTTACCGGCTGCAATATCATTTCCTTCCGTATTAATCAACTGAGTACGGAATTTTTCGACGCCGTATTTAATGGCCGCAAACGTAAAAAGCATCCCACTGATTATCAAGCCGAGTCCCCAAACCCAATCCTGATTATTAAAAAATTTCAAACTCAGGGCAGATGGAAGTCCTAACAAAAAACTAAACGTTCCCACAAAAAGGATCGCTTTTTTTCTTTCGAGACCTGCATCCATGAAAATTCTGGTCGCGAGTTCAATCATTGCAATTAAAGAGGACACAGCAGCAAATGAAAGTGCCAGAAAAAAGATTCCCATAAAAAATGAACCAAACGGCATTTGTTCAAACAACTTTGGAATCCAAATAAAAGTCAACCCCTGGTTGCCGGCTGCCACAGCTTTAAGCGCTTCATCGGTGGGAAGAATGGCAAAAATGGTCGGGAGAATCACCAACGCAGCCAACAATGAAGCGGCGTTATTTCCCAGTCCTGCAATGAAGGAATTCAAAACAATATCCTCACGTTTCTTCATGTACACTGCATACGTTAGAATCAATCCCCAACCCGCTCCTGTGGACCAAGCCGATTGGGACAGCGCTTCAAGCCAGGTTCGATAATTGAGTAATTTATCCAAATTCGGTTGGAATAGATAATTCAGTCCCTCAACAGCTCCGGGTAAAGTTAGGGCACGACCTGCTGCTACCATGAGCAATACAAAAAGTGTGGGAATGAGAATTCTGTTGGCTCGTTCAATACCCCGAACAACTCCTTTATAAATAATAAACGACCCCACTGCCATGCTTAAAAAATGATAAAAAACCGGTTGATAGCCCGAGGTAAATGTTGTCCAAAATTGCTCTGACTTCAAGAAGCCCACAGTCCCGGTAAGAGTACTGACAAAATATTTGAGACACCACCCCATAACGACCGAATAATAAAACATGATTGCCATGGTGCAAAATCCCACGAATGCGCCCATCCAGGTGTATTTTGGACCCAATAATTTAGCAAAGGCACCAACCGTTCCTTTGCGAGTCTCTTTGCCCATGGCAAATTCAATAATAATGAGTGGAATAGACCAGAGGAAAAGAAAGATGAGCCAGGGAATTAAAAAAGACCCACCGCCATTCTGCGCAACGACCCGCGGGAACCGCCAAATATTGCCGGTACCCACCGCCATACCCAAAGCAGCGAGAATCAAAGCCCAGCGTGATGAAAACAGTTCGGTCTGTTTTTTCATTTTATCTGTCAAATATCACTCCGAAAACGCAGAAAAATATAAAGCGGCAAAACCGCAATTTCCAAGTTAGACAATGTCTTTCAAGAAGTATAGAAGTACAACAACCCGCCAATACCGACTGCAAAACAATAATAAGCAAATCTGGCAAAACGCCCGTGTTCCACAATCGCAAGAAGCCACTTAATGGCAAATAATCCGGAAATGTAAGCTGCAACGGTTCCAAGGCCGATGTTAATTAATTCTTTTTGCGCTGGAACATGACCCCAAAGATCGACGACCTGTAAAAGAGTCGCACCAAAAATTAACGGTACTGCCAGTAAAAACGAAAAGCGGGCGGCCTGCACCCGATTAATTCCCAATAGCATCGCCGTGCTGATGGTGGTTCCCGAACGCGAAATACCGGGGAATATCGCGGCGACCTGTGAAAATCCAATTAGGAGCGCTTTGCCATAACTCACATCCGGCTGCGTTTCTTTCGAAAACCGGGTCGCCATTAAAAGAACACCGGTTACCACAAGTGCACCACAAACAAACGCAGGATGTGAAAAAGCCTCTTCAAATGTATCTTTAAAGATCACACCCAAGATTCCCGCCGGCAAAATGCCGAGCATAACCAGCCCCAGGAGCCGCAGCCCTGTTTTTTCACTTTTATTCTCCGAATTAAAACGTAGAAGCAGGACGCATTTTACACCGTTAAGCAAAATGACAATTTCTCTCCAGAGCAATGTCACCACGGCCAGAAGTGTTCCAAAGTGGACAAATATTTCGAACGTAATATTATCCATTTTAAGACCGAGAAAGAATTTTCCTAAAACAAGGTGTGCCGAGCTGCTAATTGGTAAAAACTCCGTTAACCCCTGAACCAATCCTAACAGTACCGATTGCCAATATTCCAAATTATGCCTCGCTTACCTATGTTCTTTAAATGATTAGTGAATTAAAAAGAGAATATAAACGATACACGATAGATTTTCAAGGGAAAGTTAGCTGTTAACAAACTTGTCAAAAAAAAAAGGCTTTGACCGAATGGCCAAAGCCCGTATTTTATGCAAATATTGCAATCGATCTGATTATTCGCCCAGCAAGTAGGTTAACCCTGCCATGATTTTAAACACATTGCCATCACTAATGACAAATTTAGCGCTGCCGGTAAAAACCAATTTCTCACTCACCGGCACATCGATACCACCCAATAAATTCAAACCGATGTCCGTGCTATTGTCTGAACGCGTCCCTAAACCGCCTAAATTTACATCGGCGCTGCTGAATAACAACGCTAAACCGCCACCCGCAAAAAAAGACAGATTACTCGAATTCGGAAAATAATACCTCACATCAGCGTTGACAGTGAATTGCGAAAAATCAAGAGGGCCCTCACTCTTTCCCCAATATTCAATACTGGGAAAAAGAGTTAAATGCTCAATGATTTGCCCAAGATCTGCATGAGCGCCAAAACCGATCGTGCCATCGACATCCTCAGGTTTTACAAACTGCAGACTACCACCGATACCGTTGAAACCAAGTTCCTGAGACAGTGCCTCAGAGCTGAATGTAAACAGCAAACATGCCGCAAATGCAAATAAAATGAACTTTTTCATGGAACCTCCTCGAAGATGAAAAATGATTAGTGGATTAATAAATTCTGGGAATAATACATAATTCTGATTTAGATTGCAAGAAAAATATCAAAAAATTAACTCCTTCTTGATTGGCTGAAGGCCCTTCTTGCAACATATCATTTCGGATAGATAACCGCCGGAGAAAAATCCGGAAAAGCACAGTGCTTTCTGTTCAAAAATCTCTACTTTGGAGCAGACTTACCAGGAAACTTCCACTTCAAATTAACATAGCGACTATGCCAAAGAATAATTGCCTAATGTGTTAAGCATTGTCAATTTCGTTGTCAAATAGAAATTTGGCAACGAGTGTAAAGATGCCTCACACGGTAACTACCGGAACCTGAATGACACCTTTTATAAAAGAATCGTGTTTCCGGTCAAACACTATTTAGCCAGTTTTTCTACTTCTTTTGTTAATTTGTCCAGCTTGCGGTTCAGGCTTTTAAGCTCATCATCATACGAAGGCTTAAATTTTACAATGGTTTCATTAATGCGGTTATCCACCAGTTTCTTTAGAAGAGTCATCTCCTCATCCGCTTTTTCCATCATGGCTTTTACAAACTTTGAACCTTCATCCTGCGACAACTCCCCTTGTTTGATTAGATCCTGCATAAACGCCTGTGCTTTCTCTTTGGTCATTGAAAAAATACCAAGACCTGCAAGAACAGATTTTTTAATGATACTTTGATCGGTCATAATGTTTACCTCTACATCAAATGTTTAACAATTTTGCCATTTATAAACTGCAAAAAGTTTACTTCCTTGTTTACCCGATTGTTCCCCTTAAACGTTATGAGTCCTTTCATGCCGTGGTATTTCGAAAGCGCACTCAATTTGCGGCTTATTTCATAACCGGAGCGGGCACCGTCATGCACAGAGGTGGTTATCAGGTTAAAGGCATCATAGCCAAAAACTTCCCACCTTTCCGGATTCGTTTTCGTATCCATCCTGAATTCAGTGCGAAATTTTCTAAAAGCAGCACTTTGTTCATCCGGGTAAAAGTCGCTCACAAAAACTACACTGTTAATATATTTTTGTATTTGTGGTTTTGTGAGCTGCTCCAAATCGTCCCAATATTCACCGCCCAACAACTGCGTGCGAATATTAAATAGTGCAAACTGCGGGGCGACATACGGCAAATCTTCCGAATAGATCGGCACAAAAAATCCATCAATGGATAAGACGGGAATATCGCGCTCTTTTAAATTTTCGCCTTTCGCTTTCGCTTCAGTCATTAATGCTTCAACATCTGTAGAGTCGTAACTGAATGCAGCTTCACGAATATTTTTAAATTGCCTGGTCAAATCTAAGCCTTCGTCGGTATCCCCAAGGTACCATTGTTGTGAAATAATCCTACCGCCAAGCTCATCGATCCGGGTTGTAAAACTGGATGTTATCTGCTGCCCATAGTCATCTGCCGGAGATAAGGTCGCAAATGTTCTCAGTCCAAGCACATGAAAAGCATAGTCGGCAAGTGCACGTCCCTTCTGCTCTAAATCACTGTTCAGTTGAAAGACTGTTTCACCAACGGAAGACACGCCGTTTTCCGTTGCGGCAGGTCCGATTAATGTGACGTCCTTTGTTGCCGCCAGAGCGCCGATACCTGCCGTTACCGAGCTTTCGAGATCGCCGATCATCGCCCTAACACGCTCTACCGACATAAGATTTTGAGTCGCATGAATAGCTTTCACCATATCGCTTTCCGAATCCCGCACAACAACATCGATGTCCTTGCCGGATTCTTCCTGGGATTTCTTTTGCGCAAATTTTATCCCACGAAGAATCTTTACACCCACATCGCCATAAAGACCTGTTAACGGCAGGACGACTCCTATTTTGAAATTCTGCTTTGCTTCGCCTTTCGCATGTGCGATTAACTTGTCTATTTTAGGGGAATAAGCGTTGGAACCGTACGTTCGCTTGTAGGAGGAAAGAAGTGTTATCGCCTCGCCGGGTTCTCCTGACAAAACATACTTCTGTGCTAATTCCATGGCGACGATTGCCGACGGAATCTCATCGTTTACACTATTGTTCAACTTCTGTAAATCCGCAACCAACAGTTCTTTCCGCATAATTTGTTGTGCAAAAAACCGGCTTTTGTTTTGTAGTGCTTTCGCCGGACTCCTGTCCACAATCCACAACCAGTCTTTTACTGCCGGTAGATATTGATGCATTTGGTATTCCGCTGCGGCTCTGGCAAAATAACTGTCATCGACATAATGACTTTGAGGAAATTTCTTTATTAATTTGTTAAAGTAAGGAATGGCAAATGAATATTTTCCCAGTTGATACAAACTTTTCCCCGCCATCAGCAGCGCGCCGGTCATCCTTTGATGCAAAATCGTTTCATTGGTTAAGGATTCAAAGCCATTAAATGCCGAACGGTAATTTTGTGACAGGTAGTAACTTAAGGCTGTTTTAAATTCAGCTTCTTTTTCAGGGCTTACGACTACCTGATTCATATCCTGGGCAAAACTCTCTCCCAAACACAGCAAACACAAAGACAAAATGAATGAGCTAATAAACGCTTTTTTAATCATGACATAATCCTTTACTCAACAGTCACACTTTTCGCCAGATTTCGTGGTTGATCAACGTCGCAGTTCCGGTAAATTGCAATGTAATAGGCCAACAATTGCAATGGAATGATGGTCAATATCGGGGTCAAAAATTCCAGCGTCGGCGGCACATAAATCACGTGGTCGGCGCGGCGCTTGATCTCCTCGTCACCTTCCGTTGCAATGGCAATGATATGCCCGCTTCTCGCTTTCACTTCCTCAATATTACTACAGATTTTTTCATACGTGGAGTCCTTTGTGGCAATGAATACCACCGGCATATTTTCATCGATCAAAGCGATGGGGCCATGTTTCATTTCGGCTGCCGGATAGCCCTCGGCATGGATATAGGAGATTTCCTTCAATTTAAGCGCACCTTCGAGAGCCACCGGGAAATTATATCCCCTGCCTAAATAAAGAAAATTCTGACTTTGATAATAATTACTGGCAATCTCTTTGATATGTTCATGAGTATCGAGAATTTTCTGAACCTTCCCGGGCAGGAGCTGCATTTCTTTAACGATTTCAACACCCTTAGAAGCGCCGATGTTGCGCATGCGCGCCAAAAGCAGGGTCAACAATGATAAAACCGTCACTTGTGACGTAAATGCTTTGGTGGAAGCCACCCCGATTTCCGGGCCGGCATGCAGATACACACCGCCGTCGCTTTCTCTGGCAATGGTCGACCCAACAACATTGCAAATACCCAGCGCTTTCGCACCTTTACGTTTTCCTTCACGCAGAGCCGCCAGCGTATCTGCAGTTTCGCCGGATTGACTGATAACAAACATGACAGACCCCCGGTCAATGACCGGATCACGATAGCGGAATTCCGATGCATATTCCACTTCCACCGGCGTGCGGGCAAATTCTTCTAACATGTACTCCCCGATGAGCGCTGCGTGCCAGCTTGTGCCACAGGCAGAAAATAAAATACGCGGCGCATACAGCAACGATTCGATTTCAAGACTAATGCCACCGAGACGCGCCGTCCCTTCATCTTTCAACAGACGCCCGCGCATGGCGTCTTCGATAGTCTGCGGCTGCTCCATGATCTCTTTCAACATAAAATGGTCATAGCCGCTTTTCTCGATTTTATCCAAATCGAAAAAAATTCTTTCTACCCTTTTATTTACTTCAAGATTTTCTATGGTCTTAATCTGAACATGATCACGCTTGATAATGGCGATCTCATTATCATCTAAATAGGTTACATTTTTTGTATGACTGATGATGGCGGAAACATCCGATGCAATGACGAACTCATCATCTCCCATACCAATGACCAGCGGACTACCTTTACGCGCGGCAATAATTTTATCCGGATCATCTTTTGAGATCACAACAATTCCGTAGGTACCTTCTACCTGACTAAGCGCCAATCTCACGGCATCTTCAAACGCCGTGCCATTGGTGTAAAACTCTTCAATGAGGTGCACCAGCGATTCCGTATCGGTTTCGGTTTTAAATGTGTGCCCCGATGCTTCAAGTCTGGTTCTAATGGCCAGATAATTTTCAATGATGCCATTATGAATGAGGGCAATTCTTCCGCTGCTGTCCGTGTGCGGATGTGCGTTTTGCTGCGTCGGATGACCGTGCGTAGCCCAGCGCGTGTGGGCAATGCCCAAATTCGCCGCCAATTTGGTGCCGATGAGGGCTTTTTCAAGTTCAGAAATTTTGCCTGCTCTCTTTTCAACAGTAAGATGATCGCCGGTAAGCACGGCGATGCCCGCTGAATCATAACCGCGATATTCCAACCTTTTCAACCCGTCAATTAAAATCGGGGTGACGTCCCTGTTGCCAATATACCCGACAATACCACACATAGGCTCTCTCCCTGAAAAGTAAATTTATTTGCATGAAAAGATAAAAAAATGTCGCACAAGCACCCTACTTGTAGAAAACTGTCGTTATAAAACAGGCGTTTATTCCATCCCGACTTTCTCGACAGTCCCGCTGGATGAACTATTTTTCGCTCAGGTTCAACTGCTGAAAAAATAGCCATTAAGCCTAACAAGTTTAGGAAATCGTTTACAAAAAATCAAGTTAAAAGGCTGTGACTATTCCCACTCAATCGTACTCGGCGGTTTCGAACTGATGTCGTAAACAACCCGGTTGACGCCTTCAATTTCGTTAATGATCCGATTTGAAACCTTGGCAAGTAAATCATACGGGATGCGCGACCAGTCGGCGGTCATCCCGTCTACGCTGGTTACCGCACGCAATCCGATGACGTTTTCATAGGTACGTTTATCCCCCATAACACCAACTGTTTTAACCGGTAGCAGAACAGCAAAAGCTTGCCAGATTTTTTCATACCATCCATTCACTTTCAATTCAGTGATGTAAATATCATCAACGTCTCTTAAAATTTTCAGTCTGTCCCGGGTAATTTCACCCAAAATTCGTACGGCAAGGCCAGGCCCTGGAAACGGATGCCGTCCTAATATTTCACCAGGCAATCCTAATTCGGCGCCCACAGCCCGCACCTCGTCTTTGAAAAGTTCACGCAACGGCTCGATGAGACGCAACCGCATCACGTCCGGCAAACCGCCAACATTATGATGCGTCTTGATCGTAGCCGAAGGACCGTGGGTTGACACGCTCTCGATGACATCCGGATACAACGTTCCCTGCACCAAATAGGCAACGTCTTCTATTTTTTTTGCTTCCTGCTCAAATACCTCGATAAAAGTCTTCCCGATGATTTTTCGTTTTTGTTCGGGATTGGTCACACCTGCCAATCGGGTAAGGAATCGTTCCTGAGCATCCACAGAGATAAAATCAGACTTAAAATATTGGTTGAACGTTGCAGAAACCTGCACCGCTTCATTCTTCCGCATCAATCCGTTATCGACAAAAACACAGGTGAGTTGACTGCCAATTGCTTTATACAGCAATGCCGCCGCAACTGCGGAATCCACCCCACCACTGAGTGCACAAATTGCATGCTCCTTGCCAACTTTCTTGCGGATTGTTTCTATGGACGATTGAACAAATGAACCCGGATTCCAGTTTTGTGCACAACCGCAAATCCGGACAACAAAATTTTCGAGTATTTTTAGCCCTGCAACCGTATGCGTGACTTCCGGATGAAATTGAACGCCGTAGAGCCGACGATGCTCATCTGCAATTGCAGCGTAGGGTGAATGCTCCGATGTCGCGATGGCATCGAAACCGGACGGCATTGCGGATAACGCATCACCGTGACTCATCCACACGGGCGTTGATTCCGGAACTCCTGCGAACAATCCGGATGCTTGCCTGACATGCAATTCCGCCAGGCCATATTCATGTTTTGCCGACGGTTCAACTTTTCCGCCTTCAAAATGCGCCAAAAGCTGTAAACCGTAACAGATTCCCAAAACAGGCAGCCCCTGGTCAAACAGACGTTCATCCGGCTTTGGGGCAGATTCATCGTAAACAGATTCCGGCCCTCCTGAAAAAATCACTCCTTTAGGCTGCAGTTGTTCAATTTCTTCACTGGAAATGGAATACGGTTTTATTTCAGAGTAAACACCCAATTCCCGAATTTTTCGCGTGATGAGTTGTGTATATTGGGAACCGAAATCGAGAATAAGAATGAAATCTTTGGGATAATGGTTCATTAAGACGTGAATGTCCAGGTTTTCAGATTTTCCAGAAAATCAAAATTGGTTAAATCATACTGCAGTGGTGTGACGGATACCTTGTTTCGCTGAATGGCCACATCATCCGTGTCCTCATCTTGCTCCAGTTCCACTTTTTTGCCGGTGAGCCAATAATAAACCCGGTTTTGCGGATCAACTCTTTTATCAAAACGTTCCTTGTATGGAGCTAAACCCTGCCGGGTTACCTGCACCCCGGTAATTTCTTCCTCTTTCACCGGTGGTACATTCACATTTAAAAACGTCCCGCGGGGCAAACCGTGCTGCAAAAGTTGCAAAGACAATCTTCTGGCAAATTTTGCCGCAAACGAAAAATAAGGTTTTGTGTAGGTTGCAAGTGAAATTGCAAAAGAAGGAATGCCCAGAATTGTTCCTTCTGTGGCAGCGGAGACTGTACCGGAATAAATCGCATTGATTCCCGTATTTGAACCTAAGTTTATCCCGGAAACCACCAGATCAGGTTTATGGTCCAAAAGCGCCCAATAAGCAATTTTGACACAGTCAGCAGGGGTGCCGTTTACAGCATAACCAAAGAATTCACCATTCTTTTTGTAGTCCCAGACACGAAGCGGGTCGGAAAGTGTGATGGCATGTCCAACCGCGCTTTTTTCGCTGTCGGGAGCCACAACATTGACGTCGCCAATTTTTTTGAGCTCACCATATAAAGCCGCAATACCCGGTGAATAAATGCCATCGTCGTTGCTAAGAAGAATCTTTGGAGGCTTTGTCTTCATTTTACTGAGTCACGTTTCGGTTCAATTTTTCAACGCTTCATCATCGATTTTTTCGCTGATTTCTTCGGAGGTACTTTTCAATCCCTGCAAATTTTTTATATTCGTATCGCCGTTGCGGGATTCACTGATTTCAGGATTAAAGTCGGTTGCAAAAGATAAAATCTGTTTGAGTTTATCTTTCATTTCATCCCGTCTGACGACGGCATCCACAAAGCCGTGTTTAAGCTGGAATTCCGCCCGTTGAAAGCCCTCCGGCAAATCCTGGCCGATGGTTTGTTTAATCACCCTCGGTCCTGCAAAGCCGATGAGAGCGCCGGGCTCGGCAAGAATCACATCGCCCAACATGGCATAACTCGCAGTGGTGCCGCCCGTTGTGGGGTCTGTGCAGATAGAAATAAACAAATTTCCCGCATCGGAAAATCTCGCCAGGCGTGACGAGGTTTTTGCCAGTTGCATGAGTGAAATGGCCCCTTCCATCATACGGGCGCCCCCAGAGGCAGATATGATGATGAGAGGAATGCTTTGCTTTAATGCTTCATCCGTAGCACGGGCGATTTTCTCACCGACAACCGACCCCATGCTACCACCGATGAAAGAGAAATCCATAATACAGAGAACCACCGGAAATCCGTGTATCGTTCCGGTTCCTGTGCGCACCGCATCATTGATGCCGGTTTTCTTCTTGGCGGCTTTAATCTGATCCCCGTACTTTTTGTTCGCCTTAAATTTTAAAAAATCCACTGAGGAAATATGTTCATTAAACTCCTGAAAACGGCCATCATCCAACAATATATCGATATAGTTTGAGCTTTGAATCCGAAAATGATGGCTGCAATTCGCACAAATATAGAAATTTTTCTCAAGTTCCCGCTTATAGATAATCTCGCCGCATTGGGTACATTTCAACCAAAGATCGGGCAATTCTTTTTTCTTCTGTGGTTTTAAACCCTGCTTTGCACGTTTAAACCAATCCATCTTATTCCCTCCTAAAAATGCAGATGCATTAACAGCGCATCTTCTTTTTCCTGCACATAATAATTCGGCCGCTCGCCAACAACCCGGAAACCAAACTTTCGATACAATTTCTGTGCGGCCACGTTCGATTTCCTTACTTCGAGATGCAGAACCTCAGCCCCGCGTTTTTTCATCTCCTGAATAACGGCATACAACAATACAGTTCCCAAATGTTGGCTTCGGTACGCACGATCAATGGCAATCTGAATAAGCTGGGCTTCCGTTTCGATTAACCAGCAAACAGCATAACCAATTACTAAATTACGAAATTTTAAAACAAAAGGAAAAGAAAAAAATTTATCCGTTTCCAATTTGAATTGGATCGTGTCCTTCGGCGTCAAAAAAACCCGTTGCTCAATTTCACTGACGGCATCGATATCGTTCACCGCCATCGGTCGAATTTCCACGCCATCGAAAAAACATTTCTTCATTGGAATTGTCACGACCGGATTATTCATAGTACGTCTTACGCTTCGGTTGAAAATTTTTCAGATAAAACGGCTCGGCGACATCGGGGTCTGCAAACGCCTTCTTATGCCATTTTTCCAAAGCCAATTGGGGAAAAGTCCAGGGTTGCAACAGCGAATAATGCGGCGGCGCCAATTGTACATTTTGTAAATCTGCACTGGAAATAAAATCCGCCGGAACGGAAACAACCAGTGTTTGATCATTCAGGTGTGTAGCAATATCACTAAGGGGAACAATTTGATAGTCCGAGATACGTTTGAGTTCACAAAGACTTCTTTTGTACAAAGCAAGGTAACCTTCGTTTTGTCTGGCTTTCAAATAAACCGCCACAGAACCAGGCCATTGCAAAACAGCGTAGGCCAACGCATCCATCGTATTGATGCCAATCAACGGTTTGCTTAGCGCATACGCCAGACCCTTGCAAACGGTAATGCCAATGCGCAAGCCGGTGAACGACCCGGGCCCCTTGGAATAGACAATCCCATCGAGGTCTGACAACGGCCAATCGACCTGATCGGTTACGACTTGAATTAATTCGAGCAACTTTTCGTTGTGAACATTTCGCTGATTGAGCCGGACTTCTGCGACGACGCTTCCTTCGTCAGCCAAAGCGACGCCACAAACTTCGGTTGCAGTATCAACAGCTAAGAATTTCACCTTTTCACCATGCGGATTTCCCGCTGTGTTTGTAAATTATTTTCAAACAGAGCCTTCATATAAACATCATACCTGCTTTCAGGGAGATATTCCTGGAATTTATTTGCCCATTCGATCATACAGATACCATCATTAAACAAATATTCTTCAAATCCTAATCCAAGAAGATCATCCTCATTTTGAAGCCTGTAGAAATCAAAATGATAAACCGGTATTTTCCCTCCCACATACTCGTTTATAATTGTAAACGTGGGGCTGCTGACCATCTCTTCAACCTGTAAACCGGCACATAGCCCTGAAATAAACGTTGTCTTTCCACTTCCCAGATCGCCAATAAAAGCGACAACATCGTTTGGCATGAGAACATGTGCAAACTCACCGGCTATTTGTCTGGTTTCTAAATCATTATGAGAAATAAACAGGTAGCCTTCTTTATCGAATGAATGTCCAAAACAGGTATTTGGCATTTAGGCTTTTGGTTCGAGGGTTACGACAGGCAGAATCATTTCTTCCATGGAAACACCACCGTGCTGCAGACTGTCCCGGTAGTAGTTTAAATAATGGTGATAATTCGTAGGATAAACAAAGTAATAATCTTCTTTCGCAAACAAATAATTCGAATTAATGCCACGGGATGGAAGTTTATAGGTTGCGGGGTCTTTTATGATGATCGCCTGTTTGGGGTCAGCTTTTAAACTTTTACCGTATTTATAGCGTAAATTTGTCGATGTTTCCCGATCTCCTATCACCTTAGCACCCCGCATGCCGCGAACACTTCCATGATCCGTGGTCAAAACAACAGAGGCATTCAGATTGGACAGCTCTTTCAAGATTTTAAAAAGATAAGAATGTTCAAACCACGATAGGGTCAACGACCGGTAAGCAGATTCATCGGGAATGATTTCTCGCAAAACCTCCGAATCACTGCGGCTGTGCGCCAGAATATCCACAAAATTTACCACAATAGCGGCCAGCGGCACCGTCGCGTAGGAAGAAATTTTTCGGAGTACATTCTTCGCCTCTGTTATATCCAGAATTTTTACATATTTTGATTCCGGCTTTATTCGCACATCTAATTTTTTTAATTGTAAATCTAACAACTGGTGTTCATAACGGTTCAAGCTGTGTTCATCGTCATCTCCCATAGACCAGAGTTCCGGGTGTCTTTTTTCGATTTCATTGGGAAAAAGTCCACTAAAGATGGCATTGCGGGAAAATGGCGTCGCTGTTGGCAGGATTGAAAAATAGTACTCCTTTTGAACCTTAAAGAAAGGATGTAGAAGCGGTTCAATGGTAAGAAACTGGTCTAATCGTAAATTGTCAATAACCAGAAAAACCACCGACCGTTGATTTTGCAAAAATGGCACAACATAATTTTTCACCAAATCAGTTGAGAGAAGCGGCTTGTCATGTTCATTTTGCAGCCAAAACCGATAATGTTTTTCAATGAATTTAGCAAATCCAACATTGCATTCGCGCCTTTGATCACTTAATGTTTGTTTAAGCCCGAGGCCGCTGTGGTTATCCGTTTCAATTTCCCACTCACAAAGTCGTCTGTGAATATCAACCCAGTCATGCCAGTTTAGTGGACCAAGCAACGCCTGGGAAATCTGGTTAAACTCTGTAATATAGTCTCTGGAAAACCGCTCACCGGTTATCTTTTTGTGTTCTAATATTTTTTTGCACGTTAGTAAAATTTGGCTGGGGTTAACCGGTTTGGTTAAATAATCATTAATTTTACTCCCGATGGCATCCTCCATGAGTGACTCTTCTTCGCTTTTCGTCACCATAACCACCGGCAACGCAGGCTGCATCTCTTTGATCTCTCCCAACGCGGTTAATCCGTCCTTCCCGTGCAGCATTTCATCGAGTAAAACCAAATCAAAATGCTCTTTTTGAATCAAAGCAACAGCATCCTCGGCATTGGTTATGGGGGTCACCTCGTACCCCTTGCTCTCTAAAAATATGACATGTGAACGAAGCAGTTCGATCTCGTCATCTACCCAAAGAATCTTTCCTTTTGATGTCATAAAATTCAATCAATCCCTTTAAATTCAGGTTTGAAAGTAACCAATTTCATTGCAAGAGTCAACAATTAGTTCCATGCAGAGTAAGTGCTTTCTTCTCCATATTTGTTCAAAAAAAAAGAGGCTCTCTGAAATGGAAAGCCTCTTAATAAAATACGATGCTGCCATTAAATTATTTCATCTTTTAGCGTGATCGTTTTGGCAGCGCTTGAAACCCGCAAAGAAGGAACCTGAAATCAAATCCTGTTTGACTAGAAATATGATAGTTATATTTTAGTCAGACTGCTTGAGCAGTTTGCTTGCAATAAAATAGTATAAAATCAGAGCAAAACCGCCTAAGATAAACATGCCACTCAAGGTTGCTTCATCCCTAAAATCATTGGGGACAATTTGTCCGATCAGGACTGCCGCGCCCACGGCAACTAAGACCATTCCCCATTTCAATGATTCCGGTACATTGGACGAACGTGTCCCTTGAAACAAGTATTTGGTGTTTTCATCGACCAAACCCTTATCCACAAGTTTTCTCCTTACAGCATTATCGGATATCGTTTTGATAATGGCGTAGAATGCAAAAAAAATTGCCGGCACAATGATAATGGGAACCATAGTTTCTGACATTTTTAATTCTCCTTTGGTTAGTGGTTATCAGGTTGTTTTCGGTTGCTGGTTTATTTGACAAGTGTCCTTCTGAAATGTTGCAAAAAATATTTTTGCAGGAATTTGCAACAAATTCACGTAATAGCTGTCAACTATTGATAAGGGCATTTATGCAAAACACGAAAAAAATTATCAACGACATTCTATCCGGTGATACCGAAGCATTTCGTCAGGTCATTGTGGAGAATCAACGTCTGGTTTATCACATTGTTTTTCGACTGGTAGAAAACGTGTCTGATCGCGAGGACCTCTGCCAGGACATCTTTATTAAAATTTACCAAAATCTGTCCGGGTTCAAATT
>CAYVXE010000081.1:0-19913 GCA_964455375.1 uncultured Calditrichaceae bacterium | reverse complement strand
GAGCAGGCGGTGATCTACTCGATTCTGCACGAGGAGCCGGAGCCGCTCACCGCCCTGCGCAGCGGTTTGCCCATCGCGCTGGACGGCATCGTTGCCAAGGTGCTGGCGAAAGACCCGGCTAAGCGCTACCAGCATGTGGACGAGTTGCCGGCGGATTTGAAGGCGCTCGACACTGCAGCGGCCAGCCGATCGAGGATTTCGACCCAGCCCCAACCTTTCGAAGGTTTGAAACCTTCGAAAGGTTCCAGACTGCCGTGGGCCGCCACGGCACTGTCGCTGGTCGCGGTTGTGCTTGCCTTGCTCTTCGCTTTCAAGTGGAAAGAGGGGTCAACGTCGGGGACCGTGCGGGTGAATCTCTCCGCCCTGACCTCGAAAAACCAGAGCCTTTTGCGAACCGAGGTGCAGGCGCTCGCCCTGTCGCCCGATGGCAACACTCTTGTGTACACGCTCAGCGAGAAGGGGCAGAGTCTCCTCTATCTGCGGACGCTCAACGATTTTGCTGCTGCTCCCATCAAAGGCTCCACCAATGGCCGGTCGCCGTTTTTTTCACCGGACGGTCAATGGATCGGCTTTCTGGCCGACGGCAAAATCAAAAAGGTGCCGGTTGCCGGCGGTGCCGTGGAAACCATTTGCGCCGCTACCGGTTTTCGCGGCGCCAGTTGGGGACCCGACAATACCATCGTTTGTACACCAAGACTCAACTCAGGGCTCATGGCGGTTTCCGCCATGGGTGGCCTGTTGCGGCAGATTTCCACGCTCGACACGACGCAGCTTGAGCGCACCCATCGCTGGCCACAGGTGCTGCCCGATGGCAAATGGGTACTCTTTACCATCGGCGACAAAAACAACCCCAACTCATACATCGATGCCCGCCTGGCGATGCAATCCATGGTGACCGGAGAACGGCACATCCTGAATGTGCGCGGCGAAATGGCGAGATACGTGGAACCGGGGGTTCTCATCGTCGCCCGCAACGGCGCCTTACTGGCGGCGCCGTTCAGCCTGCAGGAGTTCAAGACGACCCAGCCCATGGTGCCTGTGCTGGAGAACGTAGCCGGGGATCAGGGCAGCGGTGTTTCCTACTTCTCCGTGTCGCAGACGGGACGCTTAATCTACATTCCGGGCATTCGCAATCAAGATCTGGAGCTGATCTGGGTTGACATGCAGGGAAAGATTGCACCGCTGCCCTTGCCGCCAGGCGCCTACAGTCTGCCAAGGCTCTCTCCTGATGCGACGCGGCTTGCGGTTATGGTTGGACAGGTTGGTGACGATGACTATAATATTTGGCTGTATAATTTGAAATCAAGCGTCTTTAGTCGATTTACCTTTAGCAAGCGCAGGCAAACGCCGGTCTGGAGTCCGGATGGGAAAAAGCTGTACTTTAGCACCGACAGCGGTAAGAATGAAGGTATCCTGGTCAAGCCCGCGGACGGCAGTTCGGCCGAGGCGCTGATCTTGCCTAAGCGCGATGTAGCCTCGTACCCTGTCTATGTTTCGCCGGATGGCAGCAAACTCATTTTGAATCAACTTGGCGGACCCACCGAGGGCAGCGTGCTCGTCTTCGATTTGAACAAGCGGCAGGCTTCGCATGCCTTGTTTCCGTCCGGTTTTTTCAGCTACGGCGGCACCTTTTCACCGGACGGCCGCTTCCTGGCCTATAGCTCCAACGAAACCGGCACGTTTGAAAGTTTTGTCATCAGCTTCCCCGACCAGAAGGGCAAGTGGCAAATCTCGTCCGCCGGCGGCTTGAATCCAACGTGGTCTCCGGACGGCAAAGAGCTGTACTATGTCAGTCCGTTGGCCAAAATGATGGCAGTCACTATCTCAACGGATCCGGTTTTTTCATCCGGCAAACCGCGTGAATTGTTCGACATCTCGCAAATGGTTTTTCCCAACAACCCGCTTGCCAATTATGATATTTCACCGGACGGCAAGCGCTTCATCATGATTCGAAACACCAGCGAAATCACCAACACGCAGTCATTCAACGTGATTCTGAACTGGAGAGAGGAATTGCAGAAACGTTTTGCAAAGAAAGATTGAAATTGCTATTTTGAATGAACGAGCAACGCACTATCTCACGCAGACCAGAGCTTCAGCATTTAACATTCTAACCAGACAGAAGAAACTCTGGTATGATTCACTTATGTTATGCAACGATTAAAAAGGAGAGGGAGAAAATGAAGCAATTATTTTTACTGGTTGTATTCATTTGTGCAAACACCGGGGCATTCGCCCACCCGGCATCAAAATCAGAAGCAGCTTCAAATGTTAACAACGCCGTGCAGAACAAAATAACTGCCGCAGAGTGGGAAGCTAAATTCCGGGCCATTCCCGACACCGCCAATTTGCGGGCGTACATGAAACATCTGAGTGCCCGGCCACATCACCTTGGGTCACAATATGACAAAGAAAATGCCGAGTGGATTCTGGCACAGTTCAGGGAATGGGGCCTCGATGCAAAAATCGAATCGTTTAACGTGTTGTTTCCGACGCCAAAAGAACGCCTCGTCGAACTGCTGGAACCGACGACCTACAAAGCGACTCTCCGCGAACCTGCACTTGCCGAAGACCCGACCTCCGCACAGCAGGACGAACAGTTGCCGACCTACAACGCCTATTCCGCTGACGGAGACGTCACCGCTAAACTGGTATTTGTCAATTACGGTATCCCAGCGGACTACGACTACCTTGAACGCCTCGGCATTTCCGTAGAAGGTAAAATCGTTCTTGCGAAATACGGCGGCTCCTGGCGCGGCATCAAGCCTAAGGTGGCGGCTGAACACGGGGCCGTGGGCTGTCTCATTTACTCTGACCCTCAGGGCGACGGCTACTATCAGGGAGATGTTTACCCGGAAGGCGCCTGGCGCAACAGTAAAGGCGTCCAGCGCGGCAGCGTGATGGATATGCCGCTGTACCCGGGCGACCCACTCACACCTGGTATCGGTGCAACGAAAGATGCAAAACGTCTGGCCCTGAAAGACGTCAAGACGTTTACCGCAATTCCGGTTCTCCCGCTTTCGCATGCGGATGCAAAACCACTGCTGGCGGCGTTAAAGGGACCGGTAGCGCCAAAATCCTGGCGCGGCGCCATGCCGCTCACCTACCACATCGGACCGGGACCGGCAAAGGTGCATCTGAACGTTAAGGCCAACTGGGACATGAAAACCATTTATGACGTCATCGCCAGGATTCCCGGTGCGGACTATCCGGATGAGTGGATCATCCGTGGCAATCACCACGATGCCTGGGTCAACGGCGCTCAGGATCCGACCTCCGGTATGGTTGCCCTGATGGAAGAAGCGCGGGCCACGGCGACGCTGGTCAAACAGGGCTGGCGTCCGAAACGTACACTCATTTACTGTGCCTGGGACGGTGAAGAGCAGGGTCTCCTGGGCTCCACCGAGTGGGCAGAAACGCACGCCAAGGAATTACAACAAAAGGTGGTTCTGTACATCAACACCGACTCCAATGGCCGTGGTTTCGTGAATCTGAGCGGCTCGCATATTCTTGAAAAATTCATAAATGGCGTCATTCGCGATATCGACGACCCGGAGACAAATTTCTCCGTCTGGAAACGGCGGCAGTTGCGTAACATTGCCAATGCTTCACCTGAGCAAAGGAAATCGTTGCGACAGCGGAAAGACCTCCGAATTAATGCATTGGGTTCAGGTTCCGACTACACGGTGTTTCTCGACCATTTAGGAATTCCATCGTTGAATGTTAGCTATTTTGGCGAAGGTGGCGGCGGGGTTTACCATTCTATCTACGACAGTTTCTACTGGTACACCCACTTTTCAGATACGGATTTTGTTTATGGTCGCACTCTGGTTCAAACCAACGGCACAGCGGTCATGCGGTTTGCTAACGCCGATATTCTTCCCTACGATTTTACCAACTTTGCAGAAACGATTAATGTGTACGTCAATGAGCTGCAAAAACTGGTAGAAAAAACGCGCACAGACATCGAGGAAACAAACCGGCAAATCGATGAAGGTGTGTTTACCGCGACAGCAGACCCAAAAGGCGATCGCATCAATCCACCTGAGAAGGAAAGCGTTCCGCAGTTTCTCAATTTTAGTCCTCTGAAAAATGCCGTGAGCATCCTGCTGCAAACTGCCGACGACTACGCAAAGGCCCTCGACATGTTTAAGAAATCCGGGAAAACAACGCCAGCCGGTTTCAATAAAAAACTGCTGCGTTCTGAGCAGAAACTGACGTTAAATGAAGGTCTTGCCAACCGTCCGTGGTTCAAACATCAGATATATGCCCCCGGCTTTTACACCGGTTACGGCGTAAAAACTCTCCCCGCGGTACGGGAAGCTATCGAGCAGAAAGAGTGGGAACAGGTCGATCAAAATATTAAAAAAGTGGCAGGCGTCTTAAATCAGTTCAGTAACTTTGTCGCATCCATGACCGGAATTCTTGCGCACACTATCAACGACGTAAGTCACGAATAAGATCATTTTGAAGGGTTAAATCATGAAGAAAAAAAATCGATGGTTTTCATACTCTTTCTCAGTTCTGTTTTCATGACAAAATGCACCCTGCACTCAGGAGAAAAAGCAATTCACTGTGGACTGGTTTTACAGCAATTCCAACTCAGTGTTCAGCGCTTACCGTGCTGCCTCGATTCCTTTGGCTGAAGAACAGTGCCGCTGGTTTCTGCAACCTCCAGAAGAGCGATGCAATAAACTAATGGCATTAAATGCAAAAAATTTTTATATTACTAATGTGATATACCGAACTTAGACACCTAACTTTTGGAAATAAAGATGAAATTATTTCCTCAAAATTCAAATAAGCCCCCCAAAGCATATCTGGGGCAGAGTCTTGAAAAAATTGTCCACCGCACAGACAGGCTAAAAACTGTTTTCAAAAAAGACCTTCGTTCAGGTGATATCGTAGTCATCGCTACAGAAAACTCCGTCTATTCAATTGAGGTCCTCTCCAGAGGTTACTACGCAGTTTCCGGCGGCTGGTTCGATCGCGAGTCGCTCGCTCCGTATAAAACGACCATAACCGGTTGCACCTGGGGCGGCAGTATTATTAATTTAGAATTCGCCGCTGCTAAAGGACTTTGCCTGGAGTTTGGTAATCGTGTCACAACCACACCGATTCAAAGTTTTCGTGTTATCCGGGATGAAAAATATAATTACAATTGATTGCTTTTCTAACATACGACAGCATTTCATCACACTTTGGCTTTGCAGCTCTTAGATATTAATTTATAAATTAATTTTGTGAAGTTACCTAAGGAGAATTGCCATGTATATGAGAATTGTCAACATAAACATCCTGCCGGAGAAATCCGGATTTTTTCATATATTTTATGAAAATAATATTATTCCCGAGTTAAGTAAAATCCCGGGCTGTTTAAGTGCAAGACTGATGCAGAGCGCTCAAAATCCGGAAGAATACATCTCTATGACGATCTGGGAAAATCCTGAAATTGCTGAGGATTACAACAAAGGGCTGTTTCAAACCCTGTTTGCCCAGGCTCGACCCTATCTCGCAAGTTCTGAAGAATGGCAAATACATTTATCTGAAGATTTTACATTAGATTTCGAACCTCCTGAAGATGACCCAATCGTGAAATCCTACCCGGTCATGGCGGCAGCGAATCAGGAAAACTCCGAAAATAACGATTCAAATTTAATGTTCATGCGGATCGTTTCTGTAAAAATTCAACCGGGAAAACTGGAAGAATTCAAAAAACTTTATATGGAGGAAATTATACCGGCATTGCGTGCCGTCAAGGGTTGCCGCTACGCCTACCTGACGGACAATTTCAAAGCGGACCATGAAATCTTTTCGGTAACGTTGTGGAACAACAAAGAAGACGTTGAAAATTATGAAAACAGCGGTCTTTTTGACCGGTTGCGTGAAAAAACAAAACATACATTTTCAGAATTATTTCAGTGGAAGATGGCTCTGGAAAAGGAATCCGGGAAAAAAATGGTCACCAGTGAAGACATGCGAATCAATTATTATAGCGTCATTACCGGAAAAAAATTCAGATAAGTTCGAAAACAAGATAACGACTTATAGATAGGAGAGTCTGTTGTGACAGCTAAATACCTGCGTCAGGTCCTAACCGTCTTTTTCCTGCTGCTCATCGGCTCACAAGCATGGTCAGCAGGCTACCTGTATAAAACCGTTCTTTTAAGGGCTGCTCCCGGCAAGCTTCTGACACTCATCGATTTTTTGAAAAAGGATATGGAAAAACACGCTGATTACGGCCTTGATAAACCGTACCTCCTGCGGCATAGTCAGGGTGACCAGTGGGACCTGCTGATGATCATTCCGGTCGAATCGTTGGAAACATACTACAATCATGAAAATGCAGCTAAGAGACAATCATCGTTTTCATTCGATAAACCTTACGGCGATTCATTCTACGAATATATCTCTTACCACGAAGATATGTTTGTGACCGGCCCGCCTCTTGAAACATTCAAAAAGAATTTTGCAACGTTTGACTATTACCATGTGGAAATGTTTATTGCGCTTCCAGGCAAGCAAACAGAACTTCTTAAACAACGCCGAATGGAAAATGTCTACCTCGAAGGAATCGCACGTAATCCCAATCTGATTTTTACCAGAGTTGCAGGAAGCAAGTGGGATATTTTTACCATCGGATGTTACCGTGACATTAAGCACTTCGCTGAGAGTGCCGACATTCCTGCCGATTTGGAAGAAAAGGCGGCATTGCAAGCCGGATTTAAGGGCGCTAATTTTATCGGTAGTTATCTGCGGGAACTCATTGCTGAACATCACGATACACTTGCAAATGCTGTAAGGTAATTACAATCGAGCATGGAAAAACATGATGCGACAGTTGTTGTCATCGGTGGCGCCACCGTGGATATTGACGGATTTGTGGAAAATGAACTCATTGCGCGCACCTCGAATCCCGGAAAAATAAAAGTGTCTTCCGGTGGTGTTGGCAGAAATATCGCTGAAAATCTTGTCAGGCTTGGAATAAACACCAAGCTCATCACAGCGCTGGGGAACGATACTTTCGGCAGGCAGGTTCTGGACGACTGCAAGCGCCCCGGAATAGACACACAACATATTATTCTGCCGGATGGCTACACAACCTCCATGTACATCGCCCTGCACAACCGACAAAAAGAAATGGTTCTGGCCGTTTCACAATTAGACTCCCTGGAAGCAATTAACCCGGCTTTCATTCAGAAATGCAGTTCGGTGATCCGGAACGCAGCGCTCGTCGTACTCGACACCAATTTAATGCAAGAAACCATCGAATTTATACTAACCCGTTTCCCTGATACAATCTTTTTTGTCGATCCGGTTTCCGTAAGCAAGGCTATGAAAATCAAGCCATTTCTTAAACATTGTCATACCATCAAACCCAGTAAAAATGAAGCAGAAGTTCTCACGGGCATCCCGGTTCGCAACGGCATCGATTTAGAAAATAGTCTTCAGTGCTTCCTGAGTTCAGGCGTAAAAAATATTTTCATCAGTCTTGGAAAAGAAGGCGTTGCATATAGTGATACATTCACTTCAGGACGATTTGCACCACTGCAAACAAAGATAATCAGCGACACAGGAGCCGGCGATGCCTTTATGGCCGGGCTTGTGTACAGTTATCTGCAGCACGTCGATAGTGTGCAAAGCTGCAAAATTGCCATGGCAGCCGCATCTCTAGCTCTTTCTCATGAAAACACCGTCAATCCCAATCTGTCAATTGACTTAATCGAAGAAAGGATGAAACAGTTTTAATGCAACCAAATACCTACTTAGAAAGCAGCGAAGAAGTAAAAACGGCCCTTCATCGCGGGCAACCGGTGGTGGCATTGGAATCTACCATCATCGCGCATGGGATGCCGTACCCGAAAAACATTGAAACCGCACAAACCGTGGAGAACATCATTCGCAAACGCGGCGGGGTGCCGGCTACGATTGCAATCCTGAATGGTAAATTCGTTGTGGGTTTAAGTGAACGGGAACTTGACATGGTTGGCAAGGGCAGCAATTTTTTAAAAGTCAGCAGACGCGATTTACCGCTGGTTATAACGAAAAAATTAAACGGCGCTACGACAGTTGCTGCCACCATGTTCATTGCTTCCTTAGCCGGTATTTCAGTCTTTGTGACGGGAGGTATCGGAGGCGTTCACCGGGATGGTCAGCACACAATGGATATTTCCGCCGACCTCATTGAACTTGCTTCCACAAATATTGCGGTCGTTTCCGCAGGGGCGAAAGCAATTCTGGATATCGGACGTACGCTTGAATTCCTGGAAACGCATGGGGTGCCGGTGGTCGGGTACCGCACCGATGACTTCCCTGCTTTTTATACGCGGCAAAGCGGCTTTCAAGTTGATTACCGTGTGGATTCACCCGAAGAGCTGGCTCGTGCACTCAAAGCCAAATGGGATTTGGGGTTGCGAGGCGGCATCGTGGTCGCCAATCCAATTCCGGAGGACTCTGAATTGAACCCGCACATGATTGAACAGGCTATTTCGAAAGCCCTAAAGGAAGCAAAAGAGAAGCAAATCAAAGGTAAGGAAATCACGCCTTTTTTATTGTCACGCATTGAACAAATAACCGGTGGTGACAGCCTGAAAGCAAATATCGAACTGGTGCACAACAACGCTCGCGTTGGAACTGATCTTGCCGTTGAATTTGCAAGACTTAATAAACCTGACTAAACACTTTCGGTATCTCCGTGTACCCTGGATAACTATTTTCCCCAAACAGGATTCATAAGATGATGCGACTCGTAAGCTTTTTCGGACTCATTTTTGTAATTTTACTCGCCTGGCTTCTGTCCAGTGACCGCAAAGGCATGAACGTCAGACTGATTCTCTCAGGAACAGCTTTACAGTTTCTGTTTGCAATTCTCATTCTCTGGACAACACCCGGCCAGGCAGTGTTTGAAGCATCAAGAGCACTGGTGGCCAAAATTCTGAGTTTTTCTGATGACGGCGCACAATTCGTTTTTGGTGAAAACTTCCGGGAACATTTTTTCGCTTTTTCAGTTCTCCCCACAATTATATTTGTCTCTTCAATGACGTCCGTTTTATTTCACCTTGGCATCATGCAGCGCGTCGTCAAAGTCATTGCGAAAGTGATGTCAAAGGTCATGGACACGTCAGGGTCTGAGTCCCTGGTTGCATCTGCAAATATTTTTATTGGTCAAACGGAAGCACCTTTAGTGATCAAACCGTACCTGCACACAATGACCAATTCCGAACTCATGGCAATGATGACCGGAGGAATGGCAACGATTTCAGCCGGCATGATCGCCGCGTACGCCAGCATGGGACTTGACGCGGGTCATTTGTTAGCAGCTTCCTTTATGTCAGCGCCTGCGTCGTTGGTTATCGCCAAAATCATGTTCCCCGAATCGGACATTTCCCCTACCAAAGGTCAGGTAAAAATTGACGTACCAAAACAGGACTCCAATCTTCTGGACGCTGCCTGCCGGGGCGCGTCCGAGGGTGTCCGTCTCGCACTCAACATTGCGGGAATGCTCATCGCGTTTATTGCCATCGTCAGCTTGCTTAACTGGCTCATGTCATTTTTACCCATGGCCGGAAACGAGCCTTTAACCATGCAGCGACTTTTAGGCTGGATTTCTGCGCCTTTTGCCTGGCTGCTCGGTGTGGAATGGAAAGACGCTCAAACCGTTGGATTTCTTTTAGGCGAAAAAATTATCCTCAACGAATTTGTGGCTTATTTGGATTTAGTAAAATACAAAGACCTTATTTCACCGCGTTCATTTAATATCGCCACCTATGCATTGTGCGGGTTTGCCAATTTTGGTTCCATCGCGATCCAGATTGGCGGCATCTCGATTTTGGCCGAAGAACGCAGAGGCGATTTTGCCCGCCTCGGGTTCAAAGCCATGATCGGTGGTGCACTGGCAGCGATTATGACGGCGACCATTGCTGGGATGTTAATTTAACCGGACTGACAAATCTGAACACCTGTGTTTTTCATTTTTTCAATGCCTGCCGCAACTGAAACCCCGTACTTGCTGCCACGCCGCCAACGAGCCCGCCGATTATTCCGGTAATCAAAACCAACAGCAACGGCCACGGGAAATGAAGCATCGCGCCAATCCTTTCCGTAAGAATACCGCCTGAACGATAATGGAAGAAACCGGCATTCGCTAGCCACATGAGTCCGACGCCGGCAAATCCTACAAGAAATACTTTCCATCCGGACGTCGTCAAAAATGTGCCAATCAGGAAGGCCACGACAGCAACCGACCACCAGGGAAGAAATGACTCTGCAATGTAACCCAAGACAAAAACCGCAAAAATCGCACTCATTTTTTCACCTCCATTTCCATGGTTGCTATAATGCGTTGATCTTCCTCATCTTTTGAGTTCAGAAAGAGGAGTTCCGCCAATTCACCGTTCACCCAGTGATCAACAAAATCATCGTAGTGCAAACTACCGGGATTCCCGGATTGTCCGCCGGGATAAATTCCCCACCCTTTCACGTCCTGGCCCAACTGCACAACCATGCGCCAGGATGGCCCGTGGGTGGTGCCGATGGCGTTGACAATGCCCCTATCGCCACCGACATTCAAATGCTGCCGTCCAAAACCGGGAATGCGGGCCAGATGTCGAATCCGGGTGTCTTTGACCTTTCCCCACCGCCAGGAATCGCCCATTTCCCCAAAGGAACGAACCAATTTCGTCACCGTTGCTGAAAACGTAGACTGCACTAAATCCTGCACCGTTTCCCTCTTTTCCGTTGAAATATCATCGAACCAATGTGAGTCGGGCTCTTCAACAATAAGCTGAACCGTTCGGACTTTGGAAGGCAACCGAAGGTTCATTTTCTCCGGTTCGAATTCATCGTACCAGATAGCAGCGTACAATTTCGGCCACCAGCGGGAGAAAATGGTCGGGGCAATTTTCTCAGCATCGCTAAAATAATTCCATCCGGATATCTCCTCAAACACCTTTTTCCCCTGCTCCGTCAGCACATTCTGATCGATCATTTTAATCAGTGCCGGCAAAACAGATACGGCATGCATATTTTTCGTATCCAATTGCAGCTTGCGGAAATCGTCCGGTGTTATGTCCCTGCCCAATTCCTGCAAGCGTTGATTGATGCGCTTACCTCGAAAATACGGTGCATAATTGCCATAAAAATAATATGGATAAGAGGGTGAGACCGGATTTTGATTTGCGGAACTCACAAAACCCCGCTGCGGATTTTTGATGTGTGGATTTTGTTCGTGTGGAATCCAGGCCTGCCAACGGTACAGCGGGTCGCTGCCATCGCTAATGTATTTCCCCTGCCCTTGCCACCTCGCCGGAAATTTCCCATTTGGCCAGATGGCAATATCTCCATCGGCATCCGCAAAGATAAAATTTTGTGCCGGGCAAGAGTATTTATCAATTGCGTCGACATAGTCATCATAGTTTTTTGCTCTGTTCAAAGAATAAAATGCCAGAGCTTCCGCGCTGGCATCCTGACCCAGCCAGCGCAGCGCATGCAACACCGGTGTCTGCCGGGAATACGCCTTCTCTCCAGGCAATAAAACCACAGGACCCTGCACGGTGTAAACCACCGTGTCAAGGATGGTTGCTTGTCCTTTTATTTTAATTTTTTCAACTCTCTTCGTTGTTTTATGCCAACCCCCATCGTACCAATAGTCGTTCATAGACTTATCTTTGAACTTGATTTCATACCAGTCGAGAACATCCATCTCCGAATTGGTCACACCCCAGGCGATATTTTTATTAAAGCCAATGATGACGCTTGGGGCACCGGGAAGTGTGACGCCGTAAACATTCACATTGGGACTTGCAAGCTGAATTTCATACCAGATCGCCGGCAAACTCAATTCCAGATGCGGATCGTTGGACAGCAAAGGTAACCCGTTGGCGGTCTTTTCGCCGGAAACAGCCCAGTTGTTGCTGCCGTTGGCTTCGTCCGGTTGAAACGGCAAGATTTTATCGACGATCGATGGCCTGAATTCTTTCTGCGGTTTTTTTAACTGAATCGGTTTGAAAGGCCATCTGGTATTTTCCGGGATAATGGGATCCACTTGTTTGGGATAATCCGGGAACAACTCCTGCATTACCTTATCCCCGAACTTTGCCCGCGTCGCGGAGAGCTGCAGTTCCTGGTTGCGCCCCGTGAGCATCCAGGCCATGTATTTGAGCAGCAGAGCACATTTCAGCGGTGTCCATTCTTCTGGAGCATAATCGAGAATTTTGTACTCAACGGGATAGTCGGCAGGTTTGAGAGTATGAATATATGCGTTCACCCCCTCCGTGTAAGCGGTCGCCACTTCATTCATGACCGGATCGTCTTTCATCACTTTCAACGCATTCTCAGCGCCGTAAACCATGCCGATGCGGCGCTGATGCCGGTCATAGGCAAGCATTTTTTTGCCAAGAATTTCGCAGAGACGGCCGGCGGCGGCGTGCGTTTGGAATTCCATTTGCCAGAGACGGTCGCGGGCCGTAAGATACCCCTGCGCAAAATAGAGATCATATTCGTTCTGCGCAAAAACGTGCGGAATCTGCCGATCATCGAAGCGAACGCTAACCGGCGCCTGCAAGCCTTTCAATTTCAGAAACTGATCATGATTTCCCAAATTTTTTATTTCATTTTGCCAGAAACCATGAAACGGATCAAAAAATTTTCCAATCGGCGGGGTGACGCCTATCTGCATATTTAGAACAATCACCAAGCCAGCACTTACGATAAACAGGGAAGCAAACTTGAACCAGCGCATTCCTCCTCCTAATTTTAGCCTTTTACAACATTCGCTTTTCGCAAATCAGATAAACTGCACATAACACTAAACTGAGCGGTTCTTGTGGGCAAAATTTTGTAGTGCAAGCTTCTGCATGCCGGGGGGTTAGAACCATGCTAAAGCATGCACTACGAACATCTTACCCCACAGTGAATTAATCTCAAGCAATCGCTCAATTTAGATAATAATAAAATCCTACCAAAAATTATATTAATAATCAAGTGTAAAAAAAAATTAATGGAACCAAAATTCCGAATTAAATGTTTAAATATTTTAAATCTTAATTAAACCTAAGGACGATTCAATTGAAATTAAGAACTGCATTTTTATCCGTTCTCTTAACCGCTAACGGCCTTTTGGGCCAATCGACACAACCGGAACAGATTTTACAGGTACAACCGATTATCTCTGTGGATAAAGTTCACCCGGGCGATGCATTTGATTTTGCTCTCCAGGTAACATTTTCCGAACAATGGCATGCTAATTCACATACGCCCTCCGAAGACTACCTTGTACCATCGGTCTTGACACTAAATAAAACAAACGACTTCCAATTTAGTGACATTCAATATCCGCCCGGCCAGGACAAAAAGTTTTCCTTTTCAGACAAGCCCATTTCAGTTTATCACGGAAAAATATTTATCCGGGCACACGTCAAAGCCTCGAAATCGTTAAAACCCGGACAAACCAGTATCGCAGGAACATTTTCTTATCAAGCCTGTAACGATTTGACTTGCCGTATTCCCACAAGTGTGGACTTTCAACTTCCTGTAGATGTGGTCGCAGCCGGTGCACAGACACAACTGATACATCAGGACATCTTTCAACAAACCAACGAATCTCTCGCGCAATTGCAAGGGGACCGTACGGATTCCCAAAATTCAATCGGCGATATGATGGCGGGAAGTGGATGGTTCTTAACCCTGCTGCTTATATTCGTAGGCGGTTTAGCACTCAATCTCACGCCATGTGTTTACCCCATTATCCCCATCACCATTAGTTTTTTTGTGGGGCAATCTTCCGGAAAAATCGGTAAATCCTTTTTCTTAGCTCTGATTTACGTTTTGGGAATGTCGCTCACATATTCAATCCTGGGCGTCATCGCGGCGATGACCGGCGGTCTCCTGGGCGCCTCTCTGCAAAATCCCATTGTCCTCATCATCATTGCCGGCGTCTTCCTGATTTTTGCCAGTAGTATGTTTGGCGCCTTCGAAATTCGTGTGCCTGCATTCTTAAACCAACTTGCCGGCGGCTCTAAACAAGGCGCTTTCGGGTCGTTCTTCATGGGATTAACCGTAGGTATTGTTGCTGCACCATGCATCGGACCGTTTGTCCTCAGCCTGCTCACTTACGTCGCCGCAAAAGGGGATCCGTTTACGGGCTTCCTGCTGTTTTTCATCCTTTCCATGGGGCTTGGTCTGCCCTATCTGATTTTAGGTACCTTTTCCGGGTCACTCAAAACCCTACCACATTCCGGCCAGTGGATGAACTGGGTAAAGCGGGTATTCGGCATCATCATGATAGCGGTGGCCATCTATTTTGTTAATTCGCTTATCCCGCACGTTCTGTATGTATCCTTGCTCAGCGCCGTCGTCATTCTGGGTGGAATCTGGGTCGGATTTATCGACAAAACCACTGCAAACTTTGCGTCGTTTAAAGGAATTAAATTATTTATTGGTATGCTGTTTCTCATTTACGGCACCTGGTTCTCCATTTCCTCGTGGCAGGAAGCGCACGCGCCCACCATGGATTGGCAGCCATATAGTGACGCTCTAATCAGCCAGGCACGTTCGGAAAACAAACCGGTTCTCATTGATTTTTTTGCCGATTGGTGTATTCCGTGCAAACAGATCGAAAAGAAACTTTTTTCCACCGATCTGGTCGTTGCCAAAGCAAAATCGTTTATTGCACTAAAAGCAGATTTGACCAAAGAAAAGAGCGATTATGTTAAAAATCTTCGCAAAAAATACAACGTTCTCGGCGTGCCCACGGTGATTTTAATCGACAAATCCGGTCATGAATTCAAACGCTTTACCGATGAGCTTGTAAAATTTAGCCCGGAAAAATTTGTCTCTGTCATGCAGAATGCTTCAACGCAGGGGACGAACTAAATTTGAATTTTAACTGCTTTGAGCGTTACCGCGCGTTCATCGACGATTGGCATTCATTTACGGAGGCCTGCAAGGAAAAGCTGCCCACGTGTATCTGGACAAACACGAAAAGAATCCAACCGGATGTCCTGGCAAAGCGTTTTTCTGCCGCTGGATTAAACCCCAAAGCGGTTCACTGGTATTCCGGCGCTTTTACTCTCCCACCTGCTGTAAACCTTGGACACACATTTGAATACCGAGCCGGATTGTACCACATCCAGGAAGAAATAGCCATGCTGCCGGTTCTTTTACTTAATCCGCAGCCGGGAGAAATAAATCTCGATCTGTGTGCAGCGCCCGGAAACAAATGCGCACAAATGTCACTGATGATGCAAAACACCGGCACCATCATTGCCAATGACGTGCACGGCGGCAGACTGCGCGCGGTAAACCGGCATGTGGACCGGCTCGGATCAGCAAATATTTCCGTGATAAAGTTCGATGGCACCTCTTTTCCGCGCCAACCGTTTCTGTTCGACCGCGTTATTGCAGACGTCCCGTGCACCTGCGAAGGTACCTGCCGGAAAAATCCGGACATTCTAACGGAAATTCCACCAAAACGGGATAAAATCACCTCCATTCAAACCGCCATTCTAAAGCGGGCAATGCAGCTTTGCAAACCCGGCGGTCGTGTGGTTTACGCCACCTGTACATTTGCCCCGGAAGAGAATGAACAGGTCGTAAACGCAGCACTCAATGAGATCCAGGCGCAGATAACCGCGCAAATTTTAACCCCGGAAATGCCATCAATAGTCTGGTCACCAGGGCTCAGACTCTGGCAGGGACAAAAATTTCGTTCGGATATGGAAAACACCATCCGGATTTACCCTCAGCAAAATAACACCGGAGGATTTTTTATCGCAGTGATTGAAAAAATTGAAGACAAGCGAGCGCAATGGCGACAGCGTTTAACAGATGAGGTGGCGAGCACGATGCACGCAACCCCGGCAGTTGATGCAAAAGATTATTTTTCAATCTTAAGATGCCGGTTCGGCCTGGAAGAAAACATCTTTCAGAAATATGCCGTGGTGCAATATAATTCAAAAACCGTATCCGTCGTGAATGTTGATCACAAACATTTGATAACGGAAAGGCCTGTGTACTCAGGGCTGCCCTTCATGAAGCGAAACATGAAATTCCCAAAACTTTCGACCCCGGCAGCCATGGAATTCGGAAAATTTTTGAAAAAACATATCGTCCGTTTGAACCATGAACAAACAGATCGATATTTTAGAAATGAACGATTTTTTGTGGATGCAAACCAGGTGAAAGATTTTGACGAAGATGGCTACTGCCTGCTGACCTGCGATGGATTTGCATTGGGTTTAGGATTGCTCTTTAAAAAAGACGGTCGGTTTGAAGTGGCGAGTCAATATCCGAAAGCGTGGCAATTGACCGCGGAGAAATCTGCTTTCAGGAACTAACCCCCTTTGCCGTTCCAAAGAAATTGCTCCAGGTCTATTTTGCTGTTTTCGAAGACAACGCCTTCTGACTCGAGAAGGATCTGTTGCAGCATTCGCCCCGACTTCTCCGGTAAGGAACTTTTTCCGCTTGCATTGATGACACGGTGCCACGGCAAATCCATGGCTTCACTTGCAGCGTTTAAGGCCCAACCAACCGCTCGTGCTGCATGAGGTTTACCGGCAAGAACTGCAATTTGGCCATAGGTCGCCACTTTTCCTGTTGGAATTTGTTGAATTATTTCATAAATTTTCTTATAAAATTCAGAAGATATCATCCCTCAATCTACTGAGAGACTTACAATTTTACAAACATATTTTTTCATCATCTCAGATTTTTAACCGTTATGACGACGCTGACAAACCAACTAAAACATGAGCCTAAACCCATTCTTTATTCCCTAATCAGAGTGGTTGTAAAACTTGCCATGACTATTTTTTTCCAAAATATTGACATGCGGCATGGCGAATTTGTCCCTGAAAGCGGACCGGTTGTATTTGTGGCTAACCACCCAAATTCCATCATGGACGCCCTGGTGATGGGGTTGGTTACGAAACGTAAAATCAATTATCTTGGCCATGCCGGCTTGTTTTCCAACAGACTAAAGAGCTGGTTTCTGCGTAGTTGTGGGGTCATTCCGATTTATCGCCGGGTCGATGATCCGGACAAAATGGAACAGAATGTTTCAGCATTTGAAGCCTGTTATCAGGCGCTTGAGCGTGGCGAGGCTGTGGGTATTTTCCCGGAAGGCACCAGCGATATGCTCCGGAAAGTCAAAAAAGTGAAAACAGGTACCGCCCGCATCGTCCTCGATGTGGAACGACGCAACCGCTACCAACTGGGACTAAAGCTCGTTCCGGTGGGGCTTTATTTTTTTTCCAGATCTCGTTTTCGAAGTAAAGTCCTGCTAAATGTTGGCCGTCCCATGCAAATTGAACATTTGTTTGAATTGAACGAAAAAGACCATGTCGCTGCGGTTAATCAATTGACCACGGAAATTCAAAACAACCTCGAACTGCTCACCGTGAACATCCAACATGAAGAATTGGATCAGTTTGTTCGTGATATTGAAATTCTTTACCGGGATGAGCTTAAATCGGAAACGTATGGTGACGAACGAGGGTCAAAATCCACGCTTGCCGAGTTTCTTTTAACACAGAAAATTGCAGATTGTGTGGAGTATTATTACAAACATGACCGCGACAGGGTACTCGGTCTTCTGGAAAAAATTGGCCAGTACAAACGCAAACTTCAAAAGCTGCATTTGAAAGACGAGATGCTTAAGGAAAAGACAACATTTACTCAACTCATCAAAGGCAGCCTTTTGACATTTGCGAAAGCGCTCTTCGGGGCGCCTTTCGCAATTTACGGCATCGTTAATAATTTTATTCCCTACTTCATCGCCGAGATGTCCGCCAAAAAATTTGTTGACGAACGTACAAAAATCTTGTCTGCTCTGTTTATCGGTGGCGGCAGCGCCTTTATTTTCTTTTACACGATTCAGGTATTTTTTCTCTGGCTACTTTTCGGTGAGGGCTGGGCTGTGCTCTATCTGCTAAGTTTAGCGCCTTTCGGTTGGTTTGCACTCTCCTACTTAAAAATTATGCGTCAGGAACAAGAAAAGCTGAATTTATCGTTCTTTTTATTTACAAATAGACAATTATTCAATAAATTGAGACGCGAAAGAAAACTGCTCATAAAAGAACTCGACACGATTAAAGATGAATATCTCACAATCATGAAATCTGAAAACGAAGCAGTGGTAAATAAAAAGGGAAACTAGCATCAATTTGGACACGAATCATTCACATTCTGAAAAACGCTTTGATTTCGGTACACTGCAATCTGTTCTGAGTGATCTAAGTCATTTCATCGCCATAGAACGATTAGGACCGAAGGTAACGCAGCGCATTTGCTGGCGTGCCCCGATCGCAGAAAACAAAATCGCCCTAACTTTTGATGACGGACCACAACCGACCTATACGCCAAGACTACTTAAAATTTTGCACCGGTTCGATGTGCCGGCGACATTTTTTATGATCGGCAAACATCTGTCTGCAAATAAAGAACTGGCGAAGGATGTGGTTGAGGCCGGCCATGAACCCGGAAATCACACGTATTCACACCAACTGATGTTCCGCTTCACCAATAATGAAATGACCGATGAAATTCGCCGCACAGACGATTTACTGTGTAATCTTGATGGTCAGGTGCCGCGATTTTTGCGGCCTCCCATGGGTTTGTTTTCAAAACGGGTGCTGGATGTGGTTGAAAAAGAAAATTACCACACCGTTGTCGGAGATGTGTACCCGCGCGACCCGCATCTGCCCGGCAAAGAAAAAATATTGACCCGCGTTCTTCATAGAACCATCAAAGGCTCGATCATTATCTTACACGATGGCGGCAACTCAAAGTCCGTGGACAGAACGCAGACACTCTGGGCGGTGGAACGCATTATTCCGCAATTGCAGGACAGTGGATTTGAATTCGTCACACTTTCCGGACTAATCACACGCGACTGCCGATGAATCCGAATTATTTTAAACGAACGATATTCGTTTTTTTGATTTGCGGCGTTTCCTCTCTGTTGCAAAATTGTGCGAAACAAGTGCGGCCTTCCGGCGGTCCTGTGGACAAAACGCCGCCACAAGTCATTCATGTGACACCGGAAAACAATGCCACACTGGTCCCGCTGACCCAGAAAATCGAAATTGAATTCAATGAACGGATGGATCAAAAATCGTTGCAGAAAGCGATTTTCATTACACCCGACCCGGGGATTAATGTGAGATACAAGTGGAAAGGCAGCCGCAAATTGCGTATTGCAATGGGAGATTCATTGTTAAAGGACATCACCTATGTCATAACCCTTGGTACCGACTTAAGAGACCTGCATGGAAATGCACTCAGCCAATCATACACATTGGCGTTTTCAACCGGCGAAAAACTCAGTCACGGAAAAATTAGTGGGCAGGCCTATGCGGAGAAAAAGAACAAAGGGATCATCATCTGGGCTTACCTGCTGGAAGGGGGGAAGGAACCAAACCCGGAAGAAATCAACGGCAATTATACCACGCAGACGGATGATCTCGGAAAATATCAATTGACGAATCTCTCCGAAGGTCACTACCGGATTTTTGCTGTTGAAGATGTTGACCACAACCGTTTTTTTGAAAAGGGGGTTGATGGCATTGGTATTGCCGACCGCGATGTGACCCTGACCGAAAAACAGGCCTCAATTGAACATGTTAATTTTAGACTCAAAAAACAGGACACGATCGGCCCGGCCATGATTTCCGCATCTGCAAAAAACCAAACACAAATTCTACTCCGTTTTGATGAACCTCTGGACAAAGAGAGCACCAGGTTCTCCTCGAATTACAAAATTTTTTCCCACAAATCCTCTTCGGATTCCCTTAAAGTACAAATGGCTGTATTAGATGAAAAAACCTCACTGGACGTTCTATTAATCACGCAACCCCAAAAAGGAAAAGTAAAATATAATATTCAAATAGATAATATCCGGGATACATCGGGAAACC
>CAYVXE010000080.1:19124-20591 GCA_964455375.1 uncultured Calditrichaceae bacterium | reverse complement strand
TCATCTTTTTTGCCCACATCGCCGCTGTGAAACCAGCCGTTGCGAAAGGCTGTTTCCGTGGCGTCCGGACGTTTGTAATATCCCTTCATGACATTGTGGCCGCGGATAATGACTTCACCCGGTTCACCGACCGGCAACTCTTTATCGTTTTCATCAACGATTTTCACATCGATGCCCCAGATGGGTAAACCGATGGAGCCCGGTTTTCGCGGTTTGTCCAACCGGTTGAATGTCGCCACAGGCGACGTTTCAGATAATCCGTACCCCTCCAAAATTTTAATATTAAATTTTTCTTCGAATGCCTTCATGATCTCCAGCGGCATGGCGGCGCCACCGGAAATGCCCAACCGCAGATTCCTGGCGATTTTATCGAGATCATATTTTCCAGCCTCCGGATGCTTGAGCAATCCCCAATACATGGTTGGCACCCCGCAAAAGATGGTCACATTCTCATTTTGGAAGCCGCTCAATACGGCGTCTGCGTCGAAACGGGGAATGAGTACCAGCGTGTTGCTGCCCATAAATCCTGTATTTAATTGGCAAGTCTGACCGAAGGAATGAAACAGCGGCAGGACGACCAGTTGAATGTCTTCGGCTTTCTGATGAAACAAGTCACGGGATGTTACGGCATTCATAAAAATATTCGAATGGGTAAGCTCTGCGCCTTTTGGCTGGCCGGTGGTTCCGGAGGTGTAAAGAATGACACACGTGTCGTCCGGCATGGTTTGGACGGTGTCGAACTCTGCGGATTCCCGGCTCATGAAAGCACTAAATGTTTCTGCGCCGGCAATTGGTGATTGTGCCGCCGGGTCGGCTGTCATTAGCCAGAAATGGTGGCATGAATCCACATGGTTAAATCCGTCCCAACCTTCCTGTCCCATAGGAAGTTCGGCCGTACCTTCGAAACAAAAGTAGGCTTTTGCATCTGAGTCGTTCAGATGGTAAGCAATTTCCCGTTGTTTCAGGAGGACATTCAAGGGCACGACCGTGGCCCCGGTTTTCAGAATCCCGTAGTAGACGATGGGGAAGTAAGGGATGTTGGGACAGGATAATGCAACTTTATCCCCTTTGTGAATGCCGGCCCTTTGTAATCCGTTTGCTACTTGATTTGCTGCCGCATTGATCTGAGTATAGGAAAATGATTTACTACCAAAAATGACGGCTTTTTTGTCCGGAAAGTTCTTGACGCTTTCTTCTAAAACGGAAGCCAGATTTAGCATTTGATCCCTCCTCGAAAATTTGTTTGATGTGTTTTGTGATGAAGTGTATGAATTGAATGCGACATAAGTAAACAGACACGTAATACTTATGCCATATTTTTATATAATGCTTTTGGTGTGAAAATGCAAAGAAAATAAATGGTTGTGGTTCTGTCTACAATTTTTTAATACAGAGGCTTTTGTTAAAAATGTTAACGGGAGGTAAAATTTGTGAACATGCGGGGAATGTCATTTCGGTTAAATCGTT
>CAYVXE010000080.1:15904-19024 GCA_964455375.1 uncultured Calditrichaceae bacterium | reverse complement strand
GCAAAACGTCAACGGTGGCTTCTTCCCCAAAAATCATGCGCCGATTGGCTGTAACGAGAGTGAAAAAATAGCTGCCTCCGGGTATGAACAGGCGGCGATATTGCATGGATTATTTCCTTCTCTTGTTCGGGCTGTCCCCTGCCGTGTCATGCTGTGCTAACACCACACTTTGCGATCGGGCTGAATGGATGTCGTGTTACGCTGCGCTAACACGACCTACGGGTTTCCCATGCTGATAAATATCGTAGGTCGGGTTGTGTTTTTTTAACCCGACATACTCTTGATTAAGGTGAAATGAAAAAGCCCACTTCGGGTGGGCGTATTTATTTTTCATATTTTGTACGCCCGGAAGGATTCGAACCTTCGACCTACGGATTAGAAGTCCGTTGCTCTATCCAACTGAGCTACGGGCGCATGGAGAAATTTTCAAGCTTATTATACAAAATCAGGTCAATTTTTGCAAGTGTTTATCTTAAAATTTAAAGATTTTTATTTTTTTAAATTTTTTTCTTGACAAGTGTGTGAAATTATTATATATTTATCGAAACGTTTCGATAAAACTAATATTACATCCTTTCATTCGTATCGATTCAAGCTCAATATAACTCTCAAATTTAATGAAAGCGTTTTTATGCCAACCATAAAAGATGTTGCCAAAAAAGCGGGTGTTTCATTATCTACGGTTTCATTGGTGATTAATGGTAAAAGCAATGTAACGCCCGAAACCAGACAAAAAATCGAGACGATCATTGCCGAGTTAAATTTTCACCCGCGTAGAAACGCCCGCGGTTTAGCTTCGAAAAGAACCAACAATATCGGCTTTATTTTAACGGAAGATCATTTTTCCAGAGCAGAACCATTCTATACAAAAATCTTTTTAGGAACTGAATTCGAGGCCCGCAAACATAATTATTACATTTTGTTGACGACGATACCTAAAAAATTTAATGAACACGTTGATGTACCAAGATTCATTTTGGAACGAAATGTTGATGGCGTTATTTTGGCGGGGAAGGTTCCGGCGAAACTGATTAAAATTGTTGAAGACGCTAAACTGCCATTCATTTTAATCGATTATTTTATCCCATCCCAAACGACCTCCCGGATTCTCATTGATAACCATCAGGGTGGCAGGTTAGCGGTTGAGCACCTTATTGAACTCGGACATAAAAAGATCGCCTTTATTGGTGGTGAAGTCAATCATCCGAGCATAAATGCAAGATTGCAAGGTTACAAAGATGCTCTAAGTGGACATGGTTTGCCCGTCGATGAACGGCTCATTTCCTGTGATGAACCGTATACCGGGATTAATAGCGGTTACAATGCAACGTGCAAGCTGTTTGGGCGGGGAGTTCAATTTACGGCAATCTTTGCTTCCAATGATACGGTGGCTACCGGCGCTATGCGCTGTCTGCGGGAAAAAAGGATAAAAATTCCTCAAAACGTGTCCATTATTGGTTTTGATGATATCGAGGTGTGTCTTCAGGTTGAGCCGCGTCTGTCCACCATCCGGGTATTTAAGGAAGAGTTGGGCGCCACGGCAGTGAACCGAATGGTCGAAAAAATTAATAATAATACCCGAACGATCGACCAGGCGTTAATTCCGGTTGAATTGGTGGTCCGGGAATCTACTGGAAGAGTCGGGACAGTTGACTAATCGATTGATAAAATGATGCGTGCCGCTGTTTTCAAGAAACCATTTGTGCTTGACATTCAGGAATTGCCGCTTATTAAACCTGGAGAAAAGGAGCTTCGCATTCAGGTTGAGGTTTGTGGAATTTGTGCCACCGATGGGCACATTTATGCTGGAGAGGCTCCGGCAAATCCGCCCGTCGTGTTGGGGCATGAATTTGTCGGCAGAATCATTGAAAAAGGGGCACGTACCGATTTTTTCAAGATCGGTGACAGGGTTGCTATCGACCCTAATATAAACTGTGGCAATTGTTTTTATTGCAGGCGAGGTCAGGTTCATTTATGTGAAAACTTGCATGCTTTAGGTGTGACACGAAATGGCGGCTTTGCGGAATTTTCGCTGGTGCCCATCAGTCAGGTTTACCGCATCCCGGAGGATTTTCCTGCTACCATAGCAGCTTTTGCAGAACCTTTGTCTTGTTGTTTACACGGTATTCAACGCGCGGAAATTAAACTAAACGAGCACGTCGTCATCGTTGGAGGTGGAACGATCGGTTTGTTGATGTTACAGTTGGCCCAACTTGGGGGCGCTTCCAAAGTTGTCGTTATGGAACCTGTAAAAGAAAAACGCGACATTGCACGGAAGTTTTCTGCAACGTATGTTTTCGACCCGGATGAACCTGACAGTGTACAAAACTGTCATGATTTAATTGGCGGAGGTGCAGATGTCGTCATTGAATGCGCGGGTAGTGCGCGGGCGGCTAAATTAGCATTACAACTTGCCAGACGTGGTGGCAGAGTCGTCCTTTTTGGTCTTGCAGATAAAAATGCTGGATTTCAACTCAATCTGCAAGAGCAGTTCCTCAAGGAGATGACCATTTTGTGGTCACTTTTAAATCCCTTCACGTTTCAGAATGCAGTGGATTTATTGGTTGCTCAAAAAATTATTGTAGAATCCTTTGCACCGGTACCTTTGTCTTTTAGTACCTTAGCATCATATTTTTCACAGCCTGCAGACAAGTCAAAAATTAAATACCAATTTGTACAGGAATCCTAAACAAATAAGGAGGTGATTGCAAAACATCTCAGGACTTAAATCGTTGTTTTTCGTCTGTTCAATACAACGGTTGTTATTGTGCTGTTTTTTTGTAGTTGGAGGGTTAAGTTCACAGGAAATTATTCACTAGTGTTTGCACGAAAATACCATTTCGCTGTGGTTGCCGCGTGCTCTTAGCGGGAATCTACTGCGTAAGTCCGTTGGCTTCCGGCGTAAATCCACTGTCTGCCGGAACCGGAATGACTTAGCTGGCCGGGTTTTCGGTCAAATACTGACTATCAGGAGGTTAAGATGAAGATTTCTACAAGAATCATTTTCATGATCTGTCTTTCCGTGATTTTTGGAGGGACGATCGCATTTTCCCAGATTAATTCGATTGGTGGTTTTGAAGGCGCGGAGCCATCCTATTGGACACTGGGCAGCGCACCGGG
>CAYVXE010000080.1:0-15804 GCA_964455375.1 uncultured Calditrichaceae bacterium | reverse complement strand
CGCATTCGGGTCTTTATTCGTTGAAATTTGATCTGCCGTTTGACCGTGATCCGCATGATGCGTTTGTGGGCACGAAGCGGTTTATTTTCACCGATGGCGGCGCTCCCATGCAGCCTGGCAAAGCGGCGGATATTTCCGCTCTGGAGAATGTGAAAGCAGGTGACGTTCTCAGGATCAGCGTATGGGTGAAGGCGCAAAGTTTGGTACCGGATTCAGCGGCGGCCTTTCCAGTGACCTGGGCAGCGGGTTTCACGTATGGTTTTTTCAAAGGCAACGGCAACAACGACGGATTCAACAACGTTCCGGGTTTTCCGGTCGATACGCAGTGGATATTCCCTGCGGTGACGCAATTTGACTGGACACAGTATTCGCTTGATGTCACTGTTCCTGATGATCCCGAAGCCAAAGCTTTGGCCGTGCGTCTGCACATTTATGCCAGATTCACCGGAACGATTTATTTCGATGACCTGACGGTGGAGAAACTGAATGTCACATCAGTGGACGGAACGGTTGATTCAAGCATTCCGGTGACCTACGAATTAGGAGCAAACTACCCGAATCCGTTTAATCCTTCGACGAATATTACCTTTGCGATGCCGGAAGACGGTAATGTTAAAATTACAATTTTTAACATGCTTGGACAAAAAATCAAAACACTGTTAAATGAAAACCGTGTCGCCGGTCAATATGAAGTAACGTGGAACGGCACGGATCAAAGCGGTGACATCGTTGGTTCCGGTATGTATTTTTATCAGATGCGGACTCAGAATGTCGTTCTGACACGCAAGATGATTTTACTCAAGTAATCATGCGAAGTGTTGTTCTGAACGGTTAAGCAAGATTCAATTTAGCGGCGTTTTGCTGAAAAGTACTATCCGTTTTCAGCGAAACGCCGGCTATAAAGTCACACATTTTCTTTGAAAAATCATTTTACTCAAGTTTCGCACTTAGCTAAATCATTATTTTGGTTATTCGATTTAAAAGATGCATTCTGTTTCGAGCTGTTTTGCCATGGGATTAAAGTTTTCCATGTGTTTCGAGCCATTTGGCCGTGCTTGAAAAAGACGAAAAATAATTTGGCCACTGATTATCACGGATGAACACGCATTTTTAAGCAGCAAAAAGAGAATCCGTGTTTTCCGGCATCTGCCGGATGTCAATCCGTGGCTAAAAGTTATCGTTCTATCATGTGTTGATTCTTAATAATATTCTATTTTGATAGCAATAATACGAAAATTTTAAATTGTAATCATGATCAAAATTTATTATTCTTCTTATTATTTCCCGAAATGAAGGTGAGTAGAATGCAGCGAAAATGTTTGTTCACAATTCTGATTGTACTGGTCATTTTTTTCGTTTCAAAGAATGTGTTTGCAGGAACGACCGGCAAAATTGCCGGCAAAATTATAGACGCCGCTACCAATGAACCGGTAATCGGGGCAAACATTATTCTTGTAGGCACAACTCAGGGCGCTGCGGCTGACCTTAAAGGGAATTATTTCATCTTAAATATTCCACCCGGTACTTACCGGTTAAAAGTTACTGCAATCGGTTATTCGTCAGTTGCGATGAATAACGTAAAAGTTTCGATTGATCTCACAACACGATTAGATTTTCAACTGCACGAATCGGCTATAGCGATGTCAGAGATTGTTGTGAACGCTGAACGTCCTCTGATACAAAAAGATCTCACCTCAACCACGTCAAAAGTAGGCGGGGAAGAAATAGCTCTGTTGCCAATTGAAGACGTTGCGACTGTTGTGAACTTACAGGCTGGTGTGGTTGACGGTCACTTTCGTGGGGGGCGGTCGAATGAAGTTAAATACATGATCGACGGTGTGTCGGTGGTCGATGCATTTTCGGGAGACTTTTCCATGCAGGCCGAAGTTAATGCTATTCAGGAAGTCCAGATTTTGAGCGGCACGTTTAACGCTGAATATGGGGAGGCGCTTTCCGGTGTGGTGAATCAGGTTACAAAAATACCTGATGATTTTTACTCCGGTGAAATTTCGTTTTATGATGGAGATTATGTTACAAACCACAACAATATTTTCAAAAATGTCGACCATATTTCCCCATCCGATCTTTACAACGTTCAGGGTAGTTTAAGTGGACCCGTTCCGGGCATGGGAAATTTTTTGCGCTTTTTTGTCTCCGGGAGATTTCTTAATGATCAGGGCTACATTTATGGCCAGCGTATTTTTAACCCGTCGGATTCTTCGAATTTTTCAGCCAATGATCCTAATAAGTGGTTTGTTGGCGCCACCGGGGATAGCGCATTCGTACCAATGAATCGTAGCAAAAGAGTGAGTGTACAGGGAAAACTTAACATTAAAGTTGGTAACTCAAAAGGCGTGACGCTGCATGGTTTTTATCAAAAAAGAGATTTTCGTGAATATAACGGTGAGAGCCATCTGTTTCAGTTAAACCCCGACGGTGATTATAAACGTTTCCAAAGAGGCTATCTTGGCAGCATCAGTTACACGCAATTGTTAAACCAAGCGGCATTTGTCGATTTTATCGGGTCGGTTTTTGTCACCAAATTTAAGCAATACGCATTTGCAAATCCACTTGATCCCCGATATGTCAATCCCGATAGAAAACGGGACGTCGGTGGTAGTGCCTTTTTTACCGGAGGTACTGAAAACTGGCACTTTAAACACACCACAAAAACTTATACGGGAAAAATCGATTTGACCGCTCAGGTTACGACTGCACATCAATTAAAGGCCGGCGTAGAATTAAAAGTTCATAAATTAGGCTATGAGGACTTTCAAATTCGCGTTGATGCATCCACAGGATTTAAACCTGCTCTTCCTGCGCCTGGCAGCTTCGATTTTAATACGTACAACAATAGTCCGCGTCAATTTGCAGCCTATTTGCAAGATAAAATCGAATTAGATTATCTCATTGTCAATGTGGGTATCCGCTACGACTATTTTAAGCCGGATGCCAGGGTTTTACTTGACCCCGACAACATTGCCGTCCTCGATGATAAGCAGCCGCCTTTCCCTGACGCACTTTTTAAGAATGCATCGATCAAATCCCAATTTAGTCCTCGTATTGGTATTTCGTATCCAATCACGGATCGGGGCGCCATTCACATTTCGTACGGCCATTTTTTTCAGGTGCCGCCGTTTGATTTTTTGTATCGGAATCCCAACTTTAGAATTCCTTTGACCGGAAATTTTCCAGCGTTTATTGGGCAAACCATCGGTAACGCGGATTTAAAACCGCAAAAAACCGTCGTCTATGAAATCGGTTTACAGCAGGGGCTTACGGATGAATTAGGCATTACCATAACAGGGTATTTTAAAGATATAAGAAATCTCCTTAGTCAGGAGCTTCACATTAAAAATGAATTCAGAAAGTTTGGTAAATTTATCAACCGGGATTACGGGGAAGTCCGTGGCATAACATTTTCTTTGGAGAAACGATTACATAACGGTATCGGGGCCAACATCGACTATACGTACCAGGTGGCCGAAGGTAACGCCTCGAATCCCAATGATGAATTTGAGAATGCCCAGCAGACTCCACCCATTGAAGGAAACAAACAGCTCGTACCTCTGGATTGGGATCGCCGGCACTCTTTAAATTTAACGGTTACACTTGGTAAACCAGGCGATTTTATTGCAAGTTTTATCGGTAGGTTGGGTTCCGGGCTGCCTTATACACCGGCATTGCAGAATCAACGTACCGGTCTGGAAAACAGTGACAACCGTCCGGCATTTTTTAATGTTGATCTATTTATGACAAAATTTTTGCAATTTAAGAAGAATCGAGTTTCTGTTTTTGCGAAGGTCTTCAATCTATTTGATCGAAAAAACGAAAAAGAGGTGTTTGCTGATACCGGTCGGGCGGGAGAGACCCTTGAGTTAACCCGCGCCCAGCAGGCGCCCCGGGGGGTCAATACACTCAAAGAGTTTTTTACCAGACCGGATTTTTATTCGCCTCCAAGGCAAATTGTTGTGGGTTTGTCTTATAAATACTAGAGAATCACCAAAGAGTATTTGTTTGTAAAAAATATCAAATGATAAATCAGTTGAATTCAATCCTCGAAAGTAGGGAGGGAAAAGGTGTTTCGAAACAACGTTAAGATAATTTTATTATTCTTATTTTTTCTTTCGGTTTTGAGTTTAAGCCGTTCCGATGTTTTTGCACAACGACTCATTGATAAGAATAAAGGCGATCATAACAACAGCAAAAAAGGCATCATGGATGGTAATCTGGTTTCAACGATCTACTATAATTTTGGTGAGATTGCAGATTGGTTAAATGAACCGTCCCGTAGTGGTGTGTGGCCAAAGGGTACAAATCACACGTATGTTGACGGTATTGCAATCATCGTTCAGGCCGAAACGAGGTCGCCAAGCGGTACAATCATTCATCCTCTTGAAACCAATTACTATGAATTTACCCGGAACGATTTATCTACGGGTGTAACGTACGGCTGGTGGCCGCTTCCGGGCTATGCAAATCCATTTCAATCCAGCCCGGCGCAGAGCAACAGGCCTAACACCTGGCCGGATACCTGGCCAGACCGTCCGGTTGATTGGAACAATACCTGGAACGGTTTTTTTGGTAAGGGCGTCCTGAATGCCGATTTAGAAACGTACTTTGTCATGGATGACGACGAGGACAGAGAATATATTCTTAAACACAACTTCCGGCCGGATGCGGAAGACCCGGAACGCGGTGGTTTGGGTATGCAGGTTCATGTTCGTGGTTTCCAATGGTCGCAAGTATTGGCAGAGGATGTGATTTTTTGGTTCTATGAAATCACCAATACATCCACAACCGATTATGAACGCACGCTGTTTGGCCAATATGTCGATTGGGGGATTGGTGGACATGATAATTCTTCCAACAATGCCGGGGACTATGATGATGTTTTGGATATTTCATTTGCATGGTCAACCGTCCCTTTTGGCAGTCCGGGGAATTGGAGTCCGGTTGGATTATCAGCCTATGCATTTTTAGAAAGCCCGGGAATCTCAGACGACTTCAAAGATAACGATGAGGATGGGCTCACGGATGAACGCCGCAACAATGAAGCTGTCAATTTCATCGAAAATCCCGTCAATGATCCGTTTCTTGTGAATGTCTTCCAGGATACGACGAGTTTCCGTGTTTTCTATGGTCGTTCCTGGCTCCCACACTGGGACGCAGATGAAAATGCCAGCTGGCGCTCTTTTACCGACGTCAATGAAAACGGCGTCTGGAATAGCGGCGAACCGTTAAACGATGATGTCGGCTCCGACGGCATTGGCCCATTCAGTGACGGATACACTGGACCGGATGCGGATGGTTCGGAAGCCAATGGCCGGCCGGATCAGGGCGAGCCTAATTTCGGCATTCTCGATAAAGATGAATCTGACCAGCTCGGTTTAACCGGATTTTTGATTTTCCCGGTTCACACACCATTTGACCTCGACAACGACGAAGAAAACTGGGGTGCACTTTCATCGCTGCCGGCTCCACACGGTGCTTCTCTTGTGGGGGTCAACCTTGCAAATTTCTTCTCGAGTTACCTGTTTCACATGTTCGGTAAAAACACCTACAGTGCAACGACCGGTCAGATTCAGGATACCGGCGAAACCCAGCGTTTCTCCATGGCATTGATTTTCGGTATCGATCAGGATGATATATTCAGGCGGAAACGCACGGTACAGCAGATTTTTAACGCAAATTACCGTTTTGCAAAACCTCCGGAAAAACCCATTGTAAAAGCGATTGCCGGTGATAAACGGGTCACGTTATACTGGGATAATCGCGCCGAACTGACCTTTGATCAATTTTTTCAAAAGTTCAACTTTGAAGGGTACCGTATCTATCGAAGCACCGAACCGAACTTCCTGGAGAACAAACTAATCACCGATGCGTTTGGCAAAGCGACATTCAGAAAACCAATCGCTCAATTCGACCTGGTCGACGGTGTAAAAGGATTGCATCCCATCAATGTCAATGGGGCGCTTTTTAACCTTGGAAATGATTCCGGATTGCGGCACTCTTATATTGATACTACCGTGCAAAACGGCCAGACTTATTATTATGCTGTGGTTGCTTATGACCAGGGGTTTACCGCCACAACCATAAAAGGAGAATTCCTGGGCATTCCCCCATCTGAGACCACAAGCATCATCAGAGTGAACATTAACGGAAAAGTTGAAACGGATATTAACACGGCGGTGGTCACGCCGAGCGCACCGGCAGCGGGATACATAGCACCGGAAATTGACTTAACGCCGCCAAAAGGACCGGCCACCGGTACGGTGTCTATTAATGTGCTTGACCCGGATTCTTTGCGAAACAATCACGTTTATCGTCTCGAATTTGAAGACTTCTCAGCGTTTCACAACAATCCTCATCCCTCGTACCGGTTAATCGACTACTCGGCCAATGATACGCTTATTTCGCTAACACAACTTAAGTCTGAGAACGAACAGACGCCGGTTTTAGATGGGTTTGCTATCGACATGAAAAATGATGCCAATGTTTTTATCGACAACGCCAATTCCGGTTGGGTGAAAGGCGAAAGCAACTACATTGTGCGCCTCGGTTTTGACGCTCGCTTTGCTCCGGCTTACCAGACAAAACGTGTTGCTTACCCGGCAGATTTTGAAATTCTTTTTAAAGAAAAAGGCGAGGGCGATACGGCTTTTCCGGCGACCTCTTTTAGTAAGCCGAATGCGTCCAATGTTGTGGTTCGGAATTTAACCGAGAATATTGAACATTTCCAATTTATTTTCAGGGACGTGGACAAAGACAGCCTTTTCGATGCCGGAGATGCGCTTTTTTTTATTGTTGGCGATTCTGCCGGGAAGGCGGCCACTTCCTTTGCCGACTTGCAGGTAGGTTGGTCAGTCTCTTTTATCCAGGATACCACATTAGCGGAAACCGACCGGAAAGTGCCAAAACCGGGCGATGTCTTCCGGGTGGTGACCCAAAAGCCATTTCGGAGCGGGGAGTTTTTCGAGTTCTCAACCAAAGCGCCTTCGTTTAACCGGGAAAAAGCGACGTCAGATCTGAATAAGATTGCGGTGGTTCCCAATCCTTATGTGGGAGCTGCTTCCTGGGAGCCGCAAACCTCGAGTGTCGGTCGTGGCGAAAGGCGGATTTATTTCATAAACTTACCGGGTGAATGTACCATCCGTATTTACACGGTCAGCGGCCATCTGGTGCAAACCATTGAACACAGTGCGCCAAATTCTAACGGACAGGAAGCATGGAGTCTGGTGTCCCAGGACGGCATGGACATCGCTTATGGTATCTATGTTTTTCATGTGGATGCTCCCGGAATTGGTAAAAAAATCGGCAGGTTTGCTGTAATTAAGTGATTTTTATATGAAAAAGAATACGGGTTTTATAAATAAAAACGTGTGAATTATTTGCTTAACTAAGAGAGGTTGATCATGCAAAGGAAGTTGATTTTGCTAATATCGACAGTTTTATTCCTGCCGACTTTTGTCAGTGGCCAGGGTTTAGTTACGGATGTTTCCAAAAGCGGTACGAATGCGGCGTCCTTTTTGGAAATTGCTATCGGCGCGCCCGCAGTGGGGATGGGGGGAGCTTTTGTCAGCATCGCAGACGATGCGACTGCCTTGTACTGGAATGTTGCCGGTACCGCACAATTTCAGGAGAATCAGGTAGTTGCGTTACATACAAATTGGTTTGGCGGTATGAATGTGGATTATCTGGGATTCGTATTAGCACTTGGTAACTTCGGTAATATCGGCGCCAGTTTGACCTCACTGACAATGGGGGATATGGTGGTCAGAACCGTTGAAATGCCTGACGGCACCGGTGAATTTTTCAATGCCAATGACATTGCTCTTGGTATTTCATATTCAATAAAATTAACCGATCGTTTTGCAATTGGCTTTACAACGAAGTATATTCAGCAAACCATCTGGCATGAATCGGCAAAAGCCTTTGCGATAGATGCAGGCACCACTTTTAAAACCGACCTTTTTGGCGGCATGACCATCGGGGCGTCTATTTCTAATTTCGGTACAAAGATGAAGCTTTCCGGACGGGATACCCGCCGCTTCGGGCGTATCGATGAAACTAAATTAGGTTCAAACGAGAGAATTCCGTTTAATGTTGAGTTAGACTCCAGGAATTTGCCGCTGCTTTTTCAATTTGGCGTATCAACAAATTTAATGCAGAGTCATAGACAGCGCTGGACGGTTGCAGTGGACGCCTTGCACCCAAGCGATGACTTTGAAAGCCTGAATATAGGAACCGAATACGCCATAAATGAGATGGTCTTTCTCCGAGGCGGTTATCAATCTCTGTTTCTGGATAATGTGGAAGGTGGCATTTCTTTTGGTGTTGGCCTGAATGCGAGTATGCTTTTTAGCGACACGGATATAAAAATCGACTATGCTTTCCGTAACATGGGAAGACTGCAAAATATTCAGGTCTTTTCCATTGGCGTTGGCTTTTAATGAATCGTAATTATTCAGCCTCTAAGTCTCTAAGACTCAAAAGACAAAAACGATGAACAAATATATTTCAGGTCAAAGAGAAAAATTAGTAGAAAAAAAATTGTAGATGCAGCTTAAATGCACCAATAATCAAAAGCGGTATTAAAAGATTTATCATATAAACTTGGAGCCTTTGAGTCTTTGTGGCTGAATAGTAACAATGAATCGGATTTATGTGTAGGGTATTCAAAAAGTTGATTCTTCTGTTTGCTTTATTTGCGGTCAGCGCCTTGCCTTTATTGGCAAATCAAGGCGATGAGGCATTAATTATTTCCTACGACAAACTGGCTGGTACGGAATACGACACACTGGTGGTTGCAAAAGTAGGAAACATTACCATTACCGCAAAAGAGTTTTTGCTGAGTTATGAATATGGTCCGGCATTTATTAAGAAAGGCAAGGATTCCAGACGACGTTATTTGGATTTTGTGATCAATGAAAAACTCCTCGCGTTAGACGCGTATGCTCGCAACCTGGAGAGGGCTGACATCGTAAAAGAGACACTCGCAGAAATTGAAGGTGATCTGGCTACGGACGAGCTTTACAAAGAAGATGTCTTAAGCCAGGTTTTCGTGTCTGAACAGGAAATCTCCAGTAGCTTAGCGCGTGAAAAAGAACATGTAACATTAAAATGGCTGTACGCACCAACGTTTGATGACATTCATCAGTATCAAAAACAATTGCGTGCCGGGTTGGCTTTTGATTCTCTTTTTACTCACCAATTGTGTGACTCGGTTGCCTTGGAGGATCGATATATGGAGACCACGCGTTTTAAACTTGAAACCAAAAACGCAACACTCTCCGCTATCGTCGACACCTTGAAAGTGGGTGTAACGTCTGCCTCAATCGGCACAACGGACGGATGGTATATTGTTAAAATTAGTGACTTATGGAAAAATGCTGTCACCGTTGAATCGGAAGAAAACAAAATCCGTACGAATGTGAATCGCGCCTTGTTCAAACGGAAAGCTGACGTTCTTTCCGACCGGTATGTGCAGCAATTGATGCGCGACCATGATCCGGTTATTAAACGTCGCACGTTTGATCTGCTCAGGGCTTATCTTGGGAAACGCATCTTTTCTCCGGAGAAATATCTTAAATGGAATCTGACCAAAAAACTGATGGCCGAATTCGGTCCCATCGATAGTGTGAAAATCGCAGATCATCTGGATGAACCGCTGGTCGAATTGACCGATGATGAGATATTGTTGAGAGACTTTATGATCTGGTATAAAACCAGGCAGCCGAACATCCGTTTTAGCACAAAAACTCCACAGAGCTTCTTCGTTTCCTTAGAACGGTTTATTTGGCGAATGGTCAGGGATAAGCTGCTGGTGGCTACAGCAAAGAAAAGGAATTTTCAAAATCGTGAAATTGTTAAGGTTCAGAAGCAGTGGTGGCAGGATAAAAGTGTCTATTCTCTGGCAAAGTCAAGGTTGGGCCAATCCATCCGCTTGAGCGAAAAGGATGTTCACAACTATTATGAGAAAAATAAGATCCACTACCGGCGTGGAAATGGCGAAGAGCCTTCCTGGAAAGAAATAAAAGCAGACGTCACAAAAGATGCGTATCAGGATGAATTTAATAAAAAATTATTACACAAAATACTGGCATTGAGAAAAAAATATAAAATTGAAATTAATCAGACTGTACTCGGTATTTTACCAATAGACATTGAAAATCGTCCCGATGCAATAGACGTTTATGTTGCAAAAAAGGGCGGGACATTTCCCCGTCCGGCTTTTCCGACAATTGATTATGACTGGCGAACCTGGTATTAAACGGAGCTTTAATTTTTTTACATGAGCAACACCTCATCAAGCGCAAAACAGAATCTTTCAGGTAGGAAAGGATTCTCTAAACTACTTTTTTGTCTTATCATTGCAAGTCTGATTAGTTGCCGGCAAAACAGCGGTGAGAATGACCACATCATTACATACTGGTCTGCCAACAATCAATATGAGCAAAACCTGGCGAAAGTGGTCGTTGGAGAATGGAACCACCTGCATCCGGAATTGCAGGTTAATTTTCAGCCTGTTCCGGAAGGCCAATCCAGCGAAGAAGTAATTCTCGCCGCGGTGATTGGCAAAAGTCCGCCGGATGTGTACTCAAATATGTGGCCGGGGGATGTGCAGTTGTATGTGAATGCCAAGGCCCTGGTACCGTTAAGCGATTTTGCCGATTTCGATTCAGTCATGAATTCCAGGCTTAAAAAAAATATTCTCGAAGAAGCCCGTTCCAGGGACGGCAAAGTCTATCAGGTGCCATGGAAAACCAATCCGGTGATGCTGTGCTATAACAAGAAAATATTCCGAAAATACGGGTTTGAGAAACCGGGTAGAACCTACTCCGAATTTATTCAACAAGCGAAGGTTATCACAGCAGATCTGGACGGTGATGGTTACACGGATCAATACATGGGCGCCCGGGACATTCGCGCTCTCTGGTGGCAGCGTTTTTTCGATTATTACACGCTGTATATCGCTGCGTCATCAGGGAAAACACTGTTAAATGACGATCATGCATCTTTTGATAATCAAGCATCGATAGATGTTTTTAATTTCCTGAGAACCATGTTCCATAAAGGGTATTTCCCGCTTGAAAAAATGATGGGACGCGGCGACCTGTTTTTGTCCGGGAGAACAGCAACCCGCTTCGCAGGCCCCTGGGTCATTTCGCACAATGAAAAACTCAAACCGAAAGGCTTTGAGTATGATTTTGTCGCATTACCAGTTCCGGATTCTTTAACCGGTCCGGTCTACACTTATGGCGATTTTAAAAATATCGTGATGTTCAGGACCAGACATGACCCTCAGTATGCCTGGAAATTTGTCAAATTTATGATCTCGCGCAAAAACGATTACCGTTTATTGAAGGTTGCATCGCAACTGCCATTGCGAAAAAATATTTTAAATGATTCACTTTATGCAGACTACTTTAAGCAAAATCCGAAAGTTGTATCCTTCGCACAGCAAGCAAAATTTGTGAAGGGAGTAGACATTTCGAAAAATATGAAGGAAATTTTCGACATCATTTCGAAGGAATATGAGGCCTGTGTGGTTTACGGCGCCAAAACATCTGAAAGCGCCATTCATGATGCAGCAAAACGCGTGAATTTAATTTTACGATGAAGAACGTGCGAATAAAAATTCGACGCTCCAAAAACGACAACGTTGGCTACTTTTTAGTTGTTCCGTACTTTATTCATTTCAGCCTGTTTGTTGCTTTTCCGGTGATTTTTTGTCTTGTCCTTGTTTTTCATCGCTGGGATATCGTTTCGGACATGCAGTGGGTAGGGTTGGGTAATTTATATCGCGTGTTTCACGACGCTTTATTTCTTAAAGCCATTGGCAATACGGTCATTTTTTTACTCATTCACATTCCGTTGCAAATTGGCCTGGCGCTTTTTTTAGCGGAATTACTCAACCAAAAAATTAAATTCAGGGGATTTTTCCGTGCCTCCTATTTTCTCCCGGTTATCGTTTCGGGTGTTGTCATAACGATTTTGTGGGATCAACTGTATGCGCACGACACCGGTCTCATTAATTTATTACTGGTGAAGCTTGGTCTGTCCAAGGTGCCGTGGCTCATCAGTCCAAAGATCGCCATGCCCAGTATTGCGATTATGGCAACCTGGAAGAATGTTGGTCTGTATATTGTCCTTTTTCTGGTTGGGCTGCAAACGGTGCCGCAATATTTGTACGAAGCGGCAGACCTTGAAGGTGCCTCACACTGGCATAAATTTATCCACATCACACTGCCGATGATCAATCCGACCATTCTGTTAGTGGTGCTTTTATCGACCATTGGCGGGTTTTCTCTGTTCATCGAGCCTTACATTATGACTGGCGGCGGCCCCATGAATTCGACCTTGTCTGCGGTCTTGTACATCTACAATCAGGGTTTCTTCTTTTTCCACATGGGATATGCAGCGACTCTGGGATTTTTCTTTGCAGCCATCGTGTTTGCGGTGATTCTAATTCAGCGCAAACTTATCGAAAAGGAATCGGTGTATTAAGATGAAAAAGGTTTTCTTCTACCTTCTGCTCATTTTTTGGACGATTATATTCATTTATCCGTTTCTCTGGATGTTGGTAGCAACCATTCGACCGGAAGCTGAGATCGGCAGCTTTGGCATCATTCCATCGCAGTTGAGTCTTCACAGTTACCAGCAGGTATTTGCAAAAATACCGATCCTGCGTGCATTTTTGAACAGCATCGTTGTTGCCTTTTCAGTGACAGCCGGGGTTTTGGTTTTCTGCTCGGTCATCGGTTATGCCCTGAGCCGTTTACACTTTAAAGGCCGTGATTTCATCTTTTTTATGGTCCTGTTCACGATGATGATCCCGTTTCAGATCATTTTGATTCCGTTGTATATTCTCATGGTGAAATTGGGCTGGGTGAATTCCTATTTGGCTCTCATCGTACCCTGGTTGGTGAGCGCTCTTGGTATCGTTTTATTTCGCCAGTTTTTTCAAAGTATTCCGCAGGACCTCATCGACGCCGCCCGTATCGACGGCTGCAACGAGCTGCAAATTATTTTTAGAATCATCTGGCCTAATTCAGTTCCTACGCTCATTACTGTAGGAATTTTAACGTTTATGACCACCTGGAATGAAGTTCTGTGGCCGCTCATTGTCATCCGGGACCGGGGCTTGATGACCATGCCACAGTTGGTGACTATTTTCGCCGTAGGTGGTCAGGCCGAATCCCAATTAGGGGTACAATTGGCTGCAGCGACGCTGCTGGCGTTGCCGGTAGTTGTCTCTTACACATATTTTCAAAGATACTTCATCGAAAGTATGGCAACTTCGGGTTTGAAGTAAACATTGGATAAGCAATGAGATTCTCGATTCGAAAACAGATCATTTTTCTGCTCCTGAGCCTGACTGTCGTTGTTTGGGGAGCAGAGGCGCCCCAAACGGAGATGAGGCTGGTCAATTTAAAGCACCTGAATCATCTTTATGAGCGCATTACAGTCCAGGGGCAGGCAATGGCCATCGTGCATATTTATTCTGAATATCCGGACTACGCCTGGGTCGATGCCAATGGTGAGGGAATCGCCTGTGTAGACGACGCGGCTCGTGCCGCGGTGGTTTACTTGCGCCATTTTGAAGAAACCGGCGAAAAAAGCAGCCTTGCTCATGCCCGCAAACTCATTGATTTTTGCCGCTTCATGCAAACAAGCGACGGGCAATTTTACAACTTCATTTATAAGGACCACACCATTAATCGAACCGGTAAAACCAGCTTTAAAAGTTTTGGCTGGTGGGCTGCCCGTGGAGTTTGGGCGATTGGGGAAGGATTCAGCGTCTTTCAGAAAATCGACCCGGCGTACGCAGAGAAACTAAAAGAGCATCTCAAAAAATCTTTCGGACAGATTGAAAATCTGCTAAAAGATTATCCGCAGACCGACGATGCGGATGGTTTTAAAGTGCCCAAGTGGTTGATGTACCATTCTGCAGCAGATGCAACATCGGAGCTCATGCTCGGATTAGCGGCTTATGAAGAAGCCTCCGGCAATAAAAAGGTGCTGGAATATTTAAGGAAATTTGCTGAGGGGCTGATACAAATGCAGATTGGCGATAAAAACACGTTCCCGTTCGGCGCCCATTTATCCTGGCAAAATGTCTGGCATGGTTGGGGCAACGCGCAAACACAGGCTTTAGCGCGTGTGGCTGCCTTGCTTAAGAGTAAGAAAATCGAAGAATCCGCAGTGCTGGAAGTCAATTATTTTTATCCGTTTTTACTTGAGCGAGGCTACCCGTATCAACTGACCTTTGCGAAGAATGATTCGTTCCGGATCAAAGAAATCAAGCCGTTCAGCCAGATTGCCTATGCGCTGCGGCCGGCCATTACCGGTTCATTAAACCTGTTTACCATAACCGGCAATGAGCGTTACGCACAATTTGCAGGGCAGCTCGCCACCTGGTTTTTCGGCAATAATCCGGCGCATCGGCAAATGTACGATCCGCAAACGGGACGTTGTTTTGATGGTATCTTATCCGAGTCAGAAATCAATCAAAATTCAGGAGCTGAATCAACCATCGAAGCGCTCTATTCTTTGCTTGAAGTAGAAGCCAACGAGATCGCTGTGAAAACGCTGAAAGCATATTTGACATCACACTAATTTTCGAGGAGGTCGTTTTAATGGAAGTTTTTCCAGACCCAACGGGGCTTTTTAAACGTTATGAAAACAATCCGATTTTAACTGTCCAGGATTGGCCCTATCCCTGCAATACGGTTTTCAATGCCGGCGCCACAAAACGGGACAACAAAACGCTGCTTCTAGTACGGGTGGAAGATCTGCGGGGATTTTCCCATTTATGCGTTGCAAAAAGTGAGGATGGTATTTCCAAGTGGCAAATAGATTCAAAGCCGACTTTTTTGCCGGACCCGGAAAATTATCCCGAAGAGCGATGGGGCATTGAAGATCCCCGTATCGTCTATTCTGAAGAAAGACAGGAATATATTATCACCTATGCCTCCTACTCTAAGGGCGGCCCTCTGGTTTCACTTGCCACAACAGTAGACTTCAAATGTTTTAATCGTTATGGCGCTATTTTACCGACAGAAAACAAAGACGCTTCAGTCTTCCCCAGAAGAATAAAGGATAAGTGGCTGCTCATCCATCGCGCTGTTCCCGGTAGTGCCCAAAGACCGGCCCATATATGGATTGCTTCCTCTCCCGATTTAAAACATTGGGGAGAACACAAGATTTTACTCGAAGCCCGTACAGGCGGATGGTGGGATGCCAATAAAATCGGATTAGGTCCGCAACCGATTGAAACATCCGAGGGTTGGCTTATTCTCTACCACGGTGTCAAAATTACAGCCGCAGGGTCATTGTACAGAATAGGCCTTGCACTTCTGGACCTGGAAAACCCCCACAAAGTCATCAAGCGCAGCAATCAGTGGGTCTTCGGGCCAAAGGAGCCTTATGAATGCCGTGGAGATGTTCCGTATGCCAATTTTCCATGCGGTGCCGTTGTGGACGATCAAACCAATTTGCTGGCTCTCTATTATGGCGCTGCAGACACGTCCGTAGCGCTGGCGACTGCGAAAATAGACGATCTTTTGGAATTTCTCAAGAATGACTGCTGACTCTGTCGGGAAAGTGATTTCCTGCTTCAGCCTGAGCGTAGACGAGGGCCGTAACCCAATGTTTCGACTGGACGTTCCCGCAACCAGCACACCTTCGATGACTGTTTCACGTAACTTTCCGCACGATTTTTTGTATATTGGTGAATCGTGCAGGTTCGTCCGATTTTCTTTTTATGGTAGAATTCTCTATTGAAAAAAACATAGATTT
>CAYVXE010000079.1:0-20625 GCA_964455375.1 uncultured Calditrichaceae bacterium | reverse complement strand
TGCACATAAAAATCCGTATCATGTTGATTTTATTCTGGAGCACGAACAAACGACATAAACAGGACGCAGTTCAGTCACCACCATGACGGAGCACACAATAAACAACATCGATGTGCTCCAATGCGTAAAAAGTATATGCTCCGGCAGTTCATTGTTGAATTAAAGGCACCTCAACAAAGCCTCATTCCTAGAACGTCGCTGCAAAATTCATCTACCGGCTATTTCTCACAAATAACTCCTTGCTTTTAATAGTTAATTTTTATACTTTTACGATTCTATTTACCGCTTAATAAATACGTCGTATTCAACAGCATTAAAAGTATCCGGAGGCAGAATGTACCAAATCGCAGCGATTCTTTCTCTTTTCATTTTGTTCATAACCAATACTGCGAATGCGCAATTTTCATTTAAACCGTTAAAAAATCTGGATGAATATCAATTTAAAAATCCCCTGAACTATTATGTAAACGGACGGTACAACCGTGTTGAAGGACCTTTTCTAAATCTCGGGCTAAATTACCTTCCCCCAACAATTGATGCGTTGAAATTTTACGGCAGCGCAGGTTGGGGATTTAAGAATCAAACGGATAAACATTTTCGCTATTCTCTCGGTGTACGAAAAGATCTCCTCGAAGACAATCGTTTACGCATAGGTTTAGAAGCATTTAAGCATGTGGAGTCACAAGATGACTGGTTTATTGACGATTCCGAAAATTCTTTTATGTCGCTGTTTTTCAGAGAAGATTATAAGGATTATTACGGAGTAGACGGCTTTAAGTTTTACATTGAACACCAGTTTGAACAGCAGTTGTTTAACACCCACACCATCCGTTTTGAATTGAGCAGACGAACGTTTGACGCTTTACGGAAGAATACCAACTGGAGTGTTTTCGGCGGCGACCGAAATTTTGCACAAAATCCAACAGTGACAGGTGACATTATCGTAGCAGGAGATGAAATCAGCGCTAAATTAATCGGGGAACTGGATTGGCGGGATCATCCGGTCATCACCACAACGGGATGGTATCTCTCGGCAATTTATGAGCAAACCTTCGAAGATTTTGAAACAAACGGGCTATTTGTTACGGCAAAACGGTACCAGCCGACCTTTGGGAATCAGCGCCTGGTTCTCAGCGCCTATGCAGGAAGCAGGCACGGAAGTTTAGCTGCGCAACACCTGATGCACCTTGGCGGTGTTGGCAGTTTAAGAGGGTACGATGACATGGAGTTCTCAGGAAATCGGATGACGATGTTTAACGCAAACTATTTATTCAATGGCGACCTTCTGACCAAAGTCCCACTTGCTGATGTTCCATATTTTGGTGCACTCTGGTCGAAGTTGTCTTTAGGTGTGTTTTTAGATACCGGCCTTGCCTGGAAAACCGACCCTGATGACAATATTTTCCAGAGTTTTGACCGGTTCGACAATTTCAAAACCGATGTGGGTCTATCGTTACTGTTTTTTGAAGGCTTGTTCCGTATGGATATCGCTAATCGCCTGGATCGTTCCAACGATGATTTTCGTATAACTTTCAGATTGGAATATTTGTCCTATTTTCTTGATCTCGTAAAAAATTAAACGTCGCATATCATTGACACGTCGAGCATCTCACAATTTTTTTAAGTTAAGAGCACGCCTGTTATCTCTCTTTCTAATTTCCCTTTTACTTCTATTTGCAGGTTTTCCCGACAGATGCATCGGCCAGATTAAAGATGAAGCAGAAGGTGAGCAGGAACAAAATCCCAATAAAATTATTTTGATTATTGTTCAGGGGAATGATAAAACCAAAGAGGATGTCATTCTGCGGGAAATGACCTTAAAGCTCGGCGGCGAGTTTGACCCTGCTGAGTTAGAACGAGACCGCTTGCGCATTCAAAATCTCGGCATATTTAACCGGGTTGAAATCGATCTTGTGCCCACAAAACGCGGCGTGATTCTGGTTGTGACTGTCAGTGAATTGTGGTACATTTTTCCTTATCCTATCATTTTCCGCAATGAACGTGACTGGTCGAGACTGTCGGTTGGCGCCGGACTTTTGCACAACAATTTCCGCGGACGCGGGGAAGTCATAAATTTCTCTTTCTGGTTGGGGTTCAATCCATCGGCAAAGTTAGTCTATTCAAACCCATGGATTTTAGGTCATCTCAAAATGTACACCAGCTTTTCGGTTTTTACACAAAAAGTGCGCAATCAGACATACACGGTTTTGGATTCGTCGGTTAACGAAAACCAACTTGGCTTCAACTGGAAAATCGGTAAACGGTTTGGTCATTTCACCTATCTCGACTTTAACATGGGTTACAGACGTTTAACGTTATCCCGGGGGAGTCTGGGCACGCTTTCACCGTCAGGCGTCGATCGTTTGCCGCAATTCGGCGTTTCATTTAAATATGACACGCGCGACCTTTGGGAATATGCGCACAAAGGAAATTATCTACGACTCTGGGCCACAAAAACCGGCTGGTTTGGCAAAGACGTGAATTATTTTAGATATGGCGCAGACGTGCGGAAATTTATCCCGGTCGGGCAAACGACATTCGCCTTGCACACTGCAGCGAATTTATCTGAAGGAACGTTGCCAATTTACGATCTGGTTCACTTCGGTTTTTTAACCCGGATTCGCGGACATTTTCGCCAGCGGCGCACAGGAGAAAACCTGTTCATCGGCAGTGCGGAATTCAGATTCCCCATTCGCAAAATCACGTACCACAACTTGGGAGCATTTAAATCCATGGGCCCTTATGGCTCCAACTTCCGATTTGGGGTGAGTGGCAGTCTGTTTGTCGATACGGGTTCTCTTTGGCAGCAAGATCAAAGTCCGAAAAATTTCGTGACGGGATGGGGAGCCGGACTGCATATATTTCTGCCGTATAACAACATTTTGCGTCTTGAATACGCTTTCGATGAAAACTGGGACGGTCAATTTATCATTGATGCGTTTATGACTTTTTAACAGCTCTACATAAATTATGATTCTATTGGGAATAGAAACCTCCTGCGATGAAACATCCGCAGCAATCTGGAAGCACGATCATTTAGCATCAAATATTATCGCATCACAGGAGATCCACCATTCGTATGGTGGTGTTGTACCTGAGCTTGCTTCGCGGGAACATGTAAAGCTCATTCTGCCAATCGTCAAACAGGCGCTGAAAAAAGCATCGGTTGAGAAACAGCATCTGAACGGCATTGCAGTTACCTACGGCCCGGGATTAGCCGGATCACTCCTGGTGGGTTTAAATTTTGCCAAGGCGATGGCATTTGCACAAAGCATTCCTTTCACAGGCATAAATCACATTGAAGGACACCTGTTCTCAAATTCAGTCTATGCAGAGGGGCCCAAACCGCCGTTTATTTCCCTGATCATTTCAGGCGGACACACACAGCTTGTTTTGGTAAAAAAATGGGGGGATTACAAAATACTCGGACGTACGCGGGATGATGCGGTGGGTGAGGCATTTGACAAAACAGCCAAAATGTTGGAATTGCCATACCCCGGCGGGCCGTCCATCGACAAAACAGCAAAAACCGGAAATCCCGACTATATAGATTTCCCGAAGGGGCGGTTTAAAGACAACGTGTTAGATTTCAGTTACAGTGGCTTAAAAACGGCCGTTTTGTATCATTTAAAATCTCTGTCTGAGCAGGAACGGAAAATTCGAAAAGCGGATGTGGCCGCGAGTTTTCAAAAAGCGGCCATCGAAGCACTCATTGAAAGAAGTCTTTTAGCACTTGAGCAAAATAAACTTAGCCAGCTTACTCTGGCCGGCGGGGTCGCGAGTAACTCATACTTACGGCAGCGGTTAAAGGATGAAAGTACAAAGTACGGTTTTCAGGTATTTTTTCCGCCCATAGAATTATGCACAGACAATGCCGCAATGATTGTTCGGGCCGGATTATTTTATTTTACAAACAAGTGCTTTTCCAATTATGATCTGAGCCCAAGCCCGTCTTTAGGTTTAACATAATGAAGGTAAAACGTGTTCAATCTGTCACAAATTAAATTACATATTTCCGGAAGCCCCCTGCTTCTGATCGCGTTGATTTTGCTATCGGTTGGGTACAGCTTTTTTGTGTACCGCACTACGATTCCACCGGTGGCGAAGGGCTGGAAAATCAGTCTTGTGGTTTTGCGTTCTTTGACCCTAATCCTTGTGGCGCTTTTGCTGTTTCAACCCATCTTGAGTTTCATCAACAAAAAGCGGAATATTCCCGTTGTTGCGGTCTTGATCGATCATTCCGCCAGCATGTCCCTGACCGATCAAAAAATGAATCGGTCTGCAATTGTAAAAAAAGTTCTCGCCCATGAGCTTTTTCAAAATAAGTCAAAAGATTACCGGTTTGAATTCTTCCCGTTTGCAAGTCACCTGAATAACCCGAACGACGCCATTCCCGATTCGTTAATCTTCAATGGAGACGGCACTGATATCGCCTCTGCACTGAACGAACTTAAGCAAAAACTCGCGGAAAAATACTTTGCGTCTGTCATCCTCATTTCCGATGGCGAAGACAATCTCGGCGACAACCCGGCACGTATTGCTGCACAGTATGGACGGCCAATTTATACGGTTGCCGTAGGTGATCCCTCTGAGCAAAAAGACATCTTAATTTCGAATTACGTGACCAACGAAATCGCGTATGCCGGCACACAGATTCCTGTTGATGTCTATATCAAAAGCAGTGAATTTGCCGGTCAAAAAATACCTGTGAAGCTCATGTTAAACAATCGGATGCTTGACCGGAAAATCATCACTTTAAACAACACCGGATTGGAGCAGAAAATCAGATTGTATTTTACCCCAGAAGGCGAGGGATTAGCAAAATATAAATTGTCACTTCCCAATCTCAATGGAGAGTTGACCCTTGCCAACAACATCAAAACCATGTATGTGAAAGTTTTGAAGAGTAAGCTCAACGTTGTTCTCATCGCCGGGGGACCATCGGCCGATTACACATTCCTAAAGCGCGTACTTGGTGCTGACGAAAATATTGCGGTGCAGACGTTCGTTGAAAAAAGAGAAGGGCGATTTTATCGGAACAAACGCTTTTTATCTGCGGATAAACTTGCGCTTGTGGATTGTTTTATCTTACTGGACTACCCGAGAAAATCGTCTGACACAAAAATCATGGCAACGATACAAACCTTTCTGGTAAAAGGTAAGCCTGTTTTGTTCGTCTCCGGCAAACAAACCGATGCGGACAAACTCTGGACGTTTCAGAATGTTTTACCTTTGGCACAAAAGCCGGCGCACACCCGGGAATTTTCCGTTTATCTAAAACTCAACCCACAGGGGTTGCATCACCCGGTCCTGAAACTTGCCGAAGACGATGTACAAAACCGAGAAAATTGGAAATCGCTGCCTCCCGTTTTCACCAATTACCGGCCGTTTCGATTAAACAAATCAGCGAAAGCGCTGGCTTCCGTGGATCTGCTGCGTTCCACCGGATTCCCTAAAATAAATATGCCGCTCATCACCGTGGAAACAAAAATAAAACACAAATCTGCAGCCATATTTGCGTATGGCATTTGGCGCTGGGATCTCCTCATGCAGGGATTTGAAAATTCAAATGGCGCGTACCAACATTTCATTCTCAACACCCTTCGCTGGCTGACGACGGAAGAAGACAGCAAGCTGGTAAAAATATCATCCAACAAAGAAATTTACCGCAGCGGTGAGCAAATTAACTTTTCCGCCCAGGTTTACCACAAAGATTACACTCCGGCAGACAATGTAGAAGTAACAGTGCAAATAAACGGAGCTCACACCACCCAGGATCTATCTTTGAACGGACTTGGAGAGGGACGTTATGAGGGCAGCGTTCAGGTTCTGCAAGGCGGTGATTATGCGTTTGTGGGTTCGGCGCAGCAAAACGGCCGCCCGTTAGGTCAGGACAGCGGTAAATTTTCCGTAGAACAATTTAGCCTTGAGTTTCAAAACAGCCGTATGAATGAAGATCTGTTAAAACAAATGTCAATAGCCAGTGGCGGTGCTTTTTATTTACCCGCTGACATATCCGGCCTGAAAAACAAGATGCGGTTTCCCGAGAAGAACACCATCGTCAAAAAAGAAACGGAACTTTGGAATCGTGCACCCTTATTAATAGCATGTATTTTCCTCCTTAGTTTGGAGTGGTTCATTCGTAAAAGAAAAGGAATGCTTTAAAAGCATTAAAATTATGACAAACATAACAAAAAAAAATCTAAAAAAAGTAACAACTTTGTTGGCAAGCAACCCGCACCGCACCTTTAAACCAAAAGAACTCGCCAGAAAAATCGGCGTGCCGAAAACGCATTACAAATCTTTTCGTGATGCATTAAAAATGTATGCGCAGGAGGGCCGAATTGCCAAATACAGGGGCAACAATTTCGGCTGTATAAAACGAGCAACCATTCTGGAAGGCGAACTACATGTCAAGACGCAGGGATATGGGTTTCTCATCACCGAAGAGGGCGAGGAAGACGTTTTCATCAGCCAAAAAAATATGGGCAATGCCTACAATAAAGACATTGTACAGGTTCAGCTTTATGCGCATTCTGCCGGAAAAAGCTTAGAGGGCAGGGTCGTTCAGGTTGTCAGGAGAGCCCGTACATCTTTTGTTGGTACGTATGAAAAATCAAGACGATACGGTTTTGTCGTCCCCGATGATGTGAAGATGACCAGACACATTTTCGTGCACAGGGCTGACAGCATGAATGCAAAGGACGGGCAGAAAGTCGTCGTTAAAATTATTGACTGGCACGATGAAACCACCAATCCCGAAGGTGAAATCGTTGAAATCCTCGGCTTTCCGAATGAACCGGGTGTCGATGTTATATCCGTGGTCAAATCATTCGACCTGCCTACTTCTTTCTCAGCAGCCGTTGAACAGGAGGCAGAAGAAATTCCTGCAACGATTTCAAACAGCGAAATAAAACGCCGATTGGATCTTCGCAATGAAAACTGCTTTACCATCGACCCTGAAGATGCCAAAGATTTCGATGACGCAGTTTCCATCCGCCAGCTTGGGAATGGCCGCGTTCAGTTAGGAGTTCACATCGCAGATGTTAGCTATTATGTCAAAGAAAACAGCATTCTTGATAAAGAAGCTTTGCATCGGGGAACATCTATTTATTTGGTGGACAGAGTGATTCCCATGCTCCCGGAAAAACTGAGCAACGAAATTTGCAGTCTCAAAGAAGGAGTGAACAGGTTAACATTCAGTTGTATTATGGACGTAGATGAAAACGGAAATGTCTTTGATTACAAAATCGCCGAATCGGTAATTCACAGCAAAAAGCGGTTCACCTATGAAGAGGTTCAGGAAATTATTGAACAGAAAAGATCTAAAAATCCTTTTGCCGATGAAATTCAAATGATGTTCAAACTTAGTAAGACCTTAATTAGACGCCGTCAAAAACTGGGAAGTCTGGACTTCGATTTGCCGGAAGTAAAGGTTGAATTAAATGACCTCGGTGAGCCAATCGCTATAAAACGCCGGGAACGTTTGCACAGTCACCGTCTCGTGGAAGAATTCATGCTTCTGGCCAACCAGACGGTTACCGAGTACATCGCATTACAGAAAGACAAACAGAAACAACCGCCGCCGTTTATCTATCGTATCCATGAAGAACCGACACCGGATAAAATAGATATTTTTAGAACCTTTGTAAAGGCACTTGGCATTCCACTGGATGCGAACAAAAAAGTGACCGGGAAACTCCTTGGAGACTATCTTAAAAATCTCAAAGGCAAGCCGGAGGAAAACATCGTCGAAAATTTGATGCTTCGATCTTTGATGAAAGCAAAATACGCCATCAATAATGTTGGACACTTTGGACTGGCATTTAAACATTATACGCATTTCACATCCCCCATCAGACGTTATCCTGACCTTGCTGTACACCGCTTATTGAAAGAATACAAATCCGGTTTTGACTTCAGCCAACTGAAAGCTCAAAAAAAGAAACTTGGAAACATTGCAAAGATTGCTTCTGAAAAAGAGTTGGTGGCGCTGGAAGCGGAACGTGAATCCATTAAAATGAAAAAAGTGGAATACATGCAAAAACACCTCGGCGATGAATTTGACGGAATTATTTCAGGTGTGGTGGCCTTTGGCATTTTTGTGGAAATTGTCGATATTCAGGTGGAAGGGTTAGTACATATTTCAGAGTTAGAAGATGACTATTATATTCACGATGAAAAAAAATACCAGCTTGTGGGGCAGCGAACACAAAACATTTATCGTCTGGGGGATCCCGTGAAAATTCGTGTGGTCAGAGTTGAACCAAACGAACGACTTTTAGATTTTGTTTTGGTTAAAAAGTAAAAAATCGGTTTCATGGCCTGACGTATTCCTGGTGCGGCTAAACCGTAAAATGTCAAACCCTTATTGTTCAAATACCGAACCAGTGGGTCAGGTGCCAGACCGGTTTGACATTGCGTCTTTGCACATTGGTAATGTTCTGTCGTCTCGCCTCAAAAAGCAAGAGGTCACTGCTAAAAAGATGATTAGAACGTAACTAATTTTAATGATTAACTCAATACAAACAATTATTCATTGAATATTGTTTCTCAATAAACTATTTTGCTAAAGGCAAATTTAATATTTTAATCAAAGAAAGGATTTCAAATGGCAACATATGAATGTCCCAAATGTGGCATGGCTGTTAATGCGACCTGCGCTAAATGTGATGCCCCACTTGTTAATGATACTTTGAAATTGGATGATGGAACAAATGTTCAAATTTCAAAATGCCCAAATGGCCATGGTAAAATCAAATCTCCCATGTGTTGTGGTGAGGATATGAGCTGTACAATCAGCTAATCTACACCTAAGATAAAAATTGACTGGTTTGGGTGGGGAGGCTAAATCCCCACCCAGAATAAATCCATACCCCTCTTGAAATCGCTCCCTACTGGAGGTTGAGAATAAGCGATCGATAGCAGCCTATAAAAGCATCGGAAAAGGTTTGATATTCCCCATGTTTTTCCTACACCGAGTACACGTATACTTTTTTTACCCCCCCTTACAATCTCATTATGTTGCAAGCCTTTCCGGGATTTTTTAGAAAACTGGAAAATGTTTTCGCACCCCATGTTCACAATTAAAACGGGAAAGATGCAACTCCACATGAAAAATTCCGTACTTTATAAACACAAAGCGACGACGAACGGGAAAAAAGGAGAAAGAAATGTTGATAGATAAAAAAGGCAGATTCAACCCTTTTAAGAGCAACCTCATCAAAAAGGAAAGTGCATTAAACAAATCAACCAGAGAATATTTTTCCCGAACGGTCGACTTTAGCCGAATGGTCAAACGGAAAGCCCCAGAGTTTGACTTGAAACTCGACTATCAAAAAGTAATTGAACTATCATTCATCAGCACGTTAATGTTTCTTATCCTGACATTTCAGGTCGCAAAACAGATAAACTTACAAACAAAAGCGGTCGCAAAAGTAGATGTCAAGATAGAGGTTGCCGATATTCCACCGACAGAACAATTCAAAAAACCGCCACCGCCACCTCGCCCAAGTGTGCCAATCCCCACAGAAGAAGAATCCGTACCTGAGGATTTAACCATTGCGTCTACGAATATTGATTTGTCCGATATTCCCCCACCGCCTTCACCGCCGGAAGACGAAGAAACCATTTTTGTGGCCTACGACGAGGCACCGCAGATTATCGGTGGTTTTGCTGCACTGCAAAAATATTTGAAATATCCGGTAGTCGCTCAGAAAGCAGGAGTGGAAGGGGTTGTGTTTGTAAAAGTTTTGGTGGGAATTGATGGCAGGACCGAAAAGACGGCCATTATCAAAGCAAAACCAGCGGGTATGGGATTTGAAAAATCAGCAATGTCGGCAATCCAAAAAGTGAAATGGGTGCCCGCAAAACAGCGCGATCGAAAAATAAGAGTCTGGGTGTCAATTCCAGTTCAATTCAAATTGATAAGCTCTTAAAAAGTGTTAAGAACCGCCAAAAATCTCCAGAACATTCGAGGCACGAATAAAATGAAATCCGATGGCTGCATTTCATTGTTTTGGAGGTTGAGGCGGACGTGGTAAGCCGGCAGGACTGCCTTCTCCGGAGCCGCCTGCCGCAACGATTGCCGCGACCGTCCCACCTAGAACACCGCCTCCCACAGCCCACATCCAACTGGCAATTCCCGCTCCCTGTTCATGCCATTTTTGTTTCAGTGGCAAAGCATGAAACCATTCATCTAACATCGGTTTTATGGCGGAAACATTTACAGCCCTCATATAGACCGAATCATCGGAGTCGAGCTCTTCTTCCTTCTTCACAATTAGCCCAAACATCTCCCCTTTCTTAGTGAGAAGGGGAGAACCGATGCCGATTTCGTTCGCACTATCGGCGCTAACCGTAAAAAAGCGAGGTGCCGATTCTTGAATCGTCGTTCGGAAAACCGACCAATCGGCATTGCGGACATGGGAGATCGTTGAAAAATTGTTCCCGGCGTCTGAATTCTTGAGTTCTTTTAAAGTAATTACTGGCTGTCCTGCAGGAAAGTTTTTCAGGGCAACCACGGCTAAATCCAAATCAAAATCGATAAATTTCTCTACAACATATCCCAAAAGAGCATCCGGATAATTTTTCAAGATGACGGCAACCCTGTCCCGCCCGGCAATGAGTGAATAAGAGGTTAAAATAAAGCCCACATTATCTTTGTGAACAGCTAAAACAACCCCCGAACCGACTGTTTCACCACTGTCGAAAATGAGTTTGACAACGGAAGGGGCGGCTTTCTGAAACCCCTTTTCTGAAAAATTATCAGGATACTGCGGTTTATTTTCACTCTGAGCAAATGACAAACTCAAAGACGCAAAAATGGCAATCGCCACCAAAATTGATTTCATCTAACACTCCATTTATAGCCTGGTTTCTTCATGCATTCCTGCTTAAAAGATCTCAGGAATGACAACAAGAGTCTGTTTTCGGTCTATCACGAATTATTTTACCAATAGCATTTTACGTGTTCTCGTAAAGTTCTCCGTAGAAATTCGATAAATATATAAGCCGCTTGCAACCGGCAAACGACTTTCATTTCGCCCGTCCCAGGTTATCAGATGATACCCGGCGGCTTGCGGTTTGTGATCCAGCAACGTGCGTACTTCACGACCCAGCACATCGTAAATCCGCACCGTGACTTTCTGAACCTTCGGCAAACCAAACCGAATGGATGTGGACGGATTAAACGGATTTGGGAAATTTTGCGACAGTTCAAAGTGTGTAGGTATAAGAGTCGTTTGCGACATCTGTCGTGCCACAAACGCCGAGCTGCCGATGACCACCGACATTGTTTTTTCCAAACCACCCCTGCCTGTAGACGAGACATACTGCGGCTGCTTCCTCAAATCCTGTGAAATTTGTAATGACTCATCTAAAAGTTTGACCTCAAGATTATCTGGAATTTCTGCCAAACCCGAAAAAATCAACCGGATAGAGGTGTTCTTTATGTTTGTTGAAATATGCACGGGCCAGGTTTGCCCCTCGCCGATGGACGGACGAAATTCTGTCGTATAGGAATTGCTGTATTTTCGCCACTCCTCATGCGGGAATGAAACAGACACATAATCACCAATCGTTGGCGGTTCCGGATTGTCAAGCCGGTCCCACTCCGGCTCGGCATCTTTTCGGATGCCTAAAAAATTGTAACTGTCCCGGGCATAATCACACACTGCGGAGATTTGCAGTTGCCAGTCACTGGTTTCTGCCTTTGTAAACCCGGTTGTCTTAGACGCTGCAACCGCCGGAATCTTTAGCTCAATATCCCGCGCTGACTGATTAAAGACAAAATATCCCTCATAAGGCGCGATCTGAGTAGAGGCGCTATAGTCTCCTTTAAATGAAAACGGGCTGCTGATATCCGGATTGCCACTCTTACGCAAAATCTCATTCCATGAAACCGGAAATGCAAAGGGGTCAGCGATTTGATTCCAGCCCGGCTTTAAACGAATGCTGTATGACGTAACTGCGGGCAGGGACTCGCCGGCCCCAAAATTGAGCGTTTGCTCTACGGAAGAAATTGCCCAGAAAGCTCTGCCCGGGTCGAAACGAAATTGCCAGGCATTTGAAGAATCCAATTCAACGTTTTCATTGTTGCTGTACTGAAAAATTCGCCACCGGTTGCTATCGGGAACACCAAATCCCGAGAAAGACAAAAGGTCTTGTGCGAGGTTATCCTGCAAAAGGTTCGGCGCCGAGATCATACGATACGCATTTTCCTCCTTACCAGGCGCTATGGTGACCGTCTCGGTCCCTTCCGGAAAAGTCACCGGCAAGAAAGTTGTGTCGGTAAAACTGCGTTGATTTAAACTATCAGTAGCCGTCACAAAGTAGAGCACCCCCCGTTCCGTCAGCGAGTCAGATGGGATCGAAGCAGAGAAACGGCCGTCGTCGGCCATGGTCATTTCGATGAACTTAAATTGATCACCGCCACCCTGATGGTAATGGAGACCGACCGATTGCACGCCGCTCAAATCCGTCACCTCACCTGCGATTCTTAAAGAATCGTGCAACGCTCCCTTTGCCGGCGCCTGTATGGAAATGTCAGGACCTTTTGCCGACACAATACGAAAAATTTTGCTTTCTCCTAAAATAAAATCGGCGGAAGACGAGCGAATGCGAACCCTGCACGCTTCAGACGCCGGTCCGGGAACCGGGCCCACTAAAATATGATTCAGACTATCCGCCTGGCTTACCAGTGCAGCAAATAACACCGCGTACGACCCTCCACCATCACGGGATAATTCGACCCGCACGCTGTCAATCCCCGGTGTGGACCTCCAGAAAACCGTCTGCGCGCTGCCAATTTCCCACACATCATTTAATGCAGGAGCGGTTACGCTGATGGCACGAAACTCTCCCAGCGCACCGGTCACACTGACACGCTGCGCGAAAATATCCTTATCGCCATTTCTGGACCCCTGCCAAACGGCCACCGCACCACCAAGACCGTCATTTGCAAGCACCATCCCGCTTTCACCTCCTGAAAATGCGGTGGACAGAGCCACTCCACCCTCATCCCACACTTTTGACCCGACAGAATCTATTTTTTGCGTGAATAACTCAATTTCCCCATTGCGCTGATCTTCCCAAACAAGAATCACCGCACCCTGCTGACTGCTTATTAATTCCGCATTTCCCTGTAACGCCGCTGTACCGGTTACCTTCACATCCGAAACGAGGGCGTTTCCCTTCAAATTTATCCTTTGAAAATAAAGTTCAGAACCGGAACCTGAATCGTTTTCCCAGACCAAGAAGATATTTTGATGATCATCTGCGGAAATTTTCAACCGATTTTTTTTACCTGGCAAACCTGGTATTTCAACCACCGACGGCATCCAATCGAGGTTTCCGGAAGCAGTGATTCTTGCAGCTTTTACGACATCTGTCCCAGCAAGACGGTCGGTTTCCAACCAGCAGACCACAGCACCTTGTTGTCCATCTACGACGATTTGCGGCGGATCGTCGTTAACGATGTCACTACTTAACATGATTTCACCGGCGGGCCAGATTTCCCCGGTAGCGGAAACTCCCGACACATAAAGCGCTGTATCATTACGTGCATCCACCCAGGCTGCGACGACCCCGTCATCTAAGGCCGGAACCACAGATGGCGGTAACGCCGGTTGCCGCCCCTTCGCCATTTCATCAACGATTTTTTGAGGGATATGTCTTACGCCGCCGCTATTATCGATGAACTGAACACTAAGCACGTCATCAAATAAACCCGTCGTATACGAGGAGGTATAAACATTTTCACCGGAAATCCCAACCACAGGTGGAAAATTATTTCCCTGTTGTGCAAAAATCGCCTGACTCCAAACTGCCGCCCCGTTAGTCAGATCGTATTTCTGCAAAAAAATTTCTTTAAACGTCTCCACATTCCGATTGTCCTGCCAGCCCACATAAATCATATTTTTATCAAGGGCAACAGCAGGCGACTGCTGGTCATTTCCCGCTGTGACAAACGGTACACCAGCTGCACTCCAGCGCAAAGTTCCGGCTGCGCTGATTCTTTGAGCATACAGGTCGGCTGTCCCGTTGCGATCATCAACCCATACCACAACGACCCCTTTCTGCCCATCTGTGGTAACAGCCGGAGAAAATTGTGCACTCCCGGGCAAAGAAATGACGACATTATTTTCTGCTGCATTTGTTGACCATTGACCTTCGGTGCGGAGTGGTAAGCAGAACAAACAGGTAAGGATTAAAAAAGTTGCGGTCCAATACTCCCTTAATGGATTTGTCATGAGATTTTTACAAGTAATTATTTAAAATTAGTAAAATACTATAATTTGATCCAATATTTTGTCAAGTTTTATCTGTTTTTGTTATAAAACTGTAACACTTTGCCGTCATGCTAATTCGCCATCAAAACAGATAACACACGTTTACTATGATATTCTGCCATTTCCTTAGGGTACGTAATGATGACGTCGCATTTGCCATCATTGTTTAAGTCCATGGCACTGACCAATTCGCCATCCTGCGGCAAGGAAATTCGGAACTCTGCACCAACTTTTGAATCCAGGACTTTCTCCTTGTTGCCCCAAAAAAACACCAATTTCTTTTGCTCAGCACTGGTCAAAATGTCCTCAAAACCATCGCCGTTGAAATCATCGATTTCATACACCGGGGACGTGGGACCGCCACGGTAGGAAAATTTGACTATAATTTTATTTTTAAAATTCGGCTTCCGGGGATAAACTCCTTCGTTGCGCATTAAATAGGTTTCCGCCTGAATTTCAACACTCTTCGTCAACATCATGCGGATAATATTTCGTACCCCGACTTTCACAACCGGAATAATCAGGTCAAGCTTGCCGTCTTTGTTGAGATCGACCATATCCATAACCAGGTGCGTACCACCGGGCCTAATCCGTTGATCGGGGTCATCTGTAAAATAAATCTTCCCGGCATTCGATGTGTCCTGCTTCCCATAATAAATGAGAATCTCATTTTCCGGGCTGATAAAGCTTTTCTCTGTAGAAATGCGAGATGCGATCAAATCGATTCTCCCATCATCATTAAGGTCTATCACTTTCAGCAAATACTTTCTTAAACTTTTTGTGCCAATTCTATTACGGTGAATTTTAGCGCCCTTCCAGGGATCACCGAAATGCAGGTTAATTTTTTGCCGGCAGGTTGTTTCGAAAGTGCCGTTTTCTTTCTGACAAAACACAAGCAGACTATCTTTGTAAACCGCCAACAAATCCCTGCGACTGTCCCGGTTAAAATCTTCCCTGAAAATATACGGCATGAATAAACTTGAAACCACTTGACTGCCCAATGAAAATCGACTCCACTGTGTCCCCAAAGTATTCGACTCCGGCCGTAACGACAGGCGATTTTCCTGCCATTTTTGAGAATCTGCCTCCCTGAAATAGATCGAGGTTGCAGACACTTTTGGTACAAACAGTTCATCTACGCCATCATCATTCAGATCTGCAACAAAATCCCATTTTATGATGGAATTGGGATTAGCGAGTTTGAAAATCGAATTCGTTGCCAATAATTTCTGCGGCTGAAGAATAAAGGTCCCGTCTTTAAATACATAAAAATAAAGGCCGTCGGGCCGGAAGTAAACCAATTCCTTATTGGGCTCCCGGTTCACATTCCCGATGTCGAACAGAATTAAATTTTGCGGTACTGGAAAAATCTGTTGTGGATTTTTAACAAAGCCGTTTTCGTTTTGCAAAAAGAGAGAAAACCAAACTTCCTTGTTGTCGTTTTTCAGAAGAAGCAGAATGTCTTTGCGGTGGTCGTGGTTTATGTCTTCAATCTGTGAGCAAACGATTTCCCCGTCATATTCCAAATGAGACTGCGTAAACAATTCAGTAGCTGTTCCAATTTTCGGGCCAACGGCAACGAAAAGTATCACAAAGACAAAGAATCTATTTTTCATAAATAACTCAGCCTAAAGAATAGATAAAAATTAGTATGAACCTAAATATATAAAATCTAACAAGCAAATAAAAATGAACCGGTAAAACAGACATTCTTTCATTTTTGAATTACAATTTGGTTAAACGATGAAACTTCAATAAGGCGGTTCCTATTTTTAAAGTCATTCTTTGGACGTAGAAATAAAATTTTTTTGAGGTTGAAAACCGCCAATCGATGCTTTTCAAAAATCGTTGCCACGAAAAATGGCACGTTACTTGCCGAAGTGAACAGTGATTTTCATTTCTATCGCTAAATAGTGATTGACCGAAAACTCACGTTTCTGTCATTTCGACTTCGTTCAATCACAAAAAATCTCTCATTCATCATTTAACGGCAATCTTAATGTGCATCTTTGGAAATATAACATACTTTGCTCTCTCTTTACAGTTGCGGTACTTTGTCTCGCACCGGATTGTAAATGTCAAAACGAGGTGAAAAATATCGAACTGCAAACCTTCGCAGGTTTCGTTCAGTTTGACAAATCACTTTCATTTGACAGCAGTCCGCTTTTTGGGTTAGGTGCCGGTTACGACATCCGGAAATATCTTCAGTTTAACCTTAACGTCTATTTCAGTCCGACCCGACAGCACATTCGCACAGCAACATCGGAACTCACAACAAACGTGTCTATGTACCAATATCAATTTAACATTAAATTTCAATCGCAACAACGCTTTTTTAATCTGGTGACGCCGTTCATGCAGACCGGAGCGGGTGGGATTATTTTTAACCCGGAAAAGACAACTCTGGATACGGGCGGTGGAAGTTTTCTTGAGTTCAACCCGAACTCAGAGCACAAATCCCAGTTGCATTTTGGAGGCGGATTTGTGCAAACGCTAACCCAAAAACTGAAACTGCTTTTCCAGTACGAGGTCGTCCTGTTTCATTCGGAAAAACTTAAAGTAGACGGCATTTCAACGAAAAACATAATAGCTAAAAACAGCATCTGGGGAATCAATTTTACGTATCATTTTTAAACTTTCAGTCGTCATGAAAATCGGCATACAATACACGTTATTCATTTTTCTGGCCCTTTTGCTCTGGGATGTACAGCCCGGTTTCGCACAACGTGCGGTTATCTCTCTGAACCACGTTAAAATCTATTCTCTGCCAATGGTGGATGCCAACCCGGTGGCCATTCTGACAAAAGGTGAAAACGTCCGCGTGATTGGCAAAAGAGGCGCCTGGGTAAAAATCGAAACCGCCGACGGACATAAGGGTTGGATGCAGCTACAAGTGCCGAAAAAGACTTCATCCGGCAAAGAAAGAAGGAAACCGGCAACAACCGCCGACATTCCGAAGGGAACGCAGAATACTTACGAAAGTGCCAGCAACACTGCCGATGCAAACAGAGGCGGTTCAAGCGCTGCCGATATGCGAAGAAAACCAAAGCCGCATCCTCCGTTTGGCCCCAGGGACTACCGACGCTTTGGCTATTCATTCGGCATGGGGCTTCTGGAATTGGACTTTACTTACAATTGGAAATTTATCTTTCACACCACGCAAAGACTGGCGCTGGTGGGTTCCTTTAAACATACGCTTGGCGACGCAGCAGATTCTTACTTCATCCTGGCGAATTTGTCGTATCTTCTAAAAGAAGACAATAGCCGGTTCATGCCGTTTGTGACCGCTGGCATGGGAGTCATCAACACCGTGCCCAAACGTAGTATCGGTACAGACGGGGTTTCTAATATGACAATTAATTATGGCATCGGCGCCAGAAAATACTTTCGGAAAAATCTCTCTTTCCTGTTCAATGTCACCCAGTACACGGCATTCGTTGGCAAAGGAATTAACAATTTCAGAGAATTTACAATGGGTCTTTTAGTTGGAAAATTTTGGGATTAATTTCAGGAGCAAGAAGTGAAAAAATTTAGCATCTTCGCGGCATTATTCATGAGTTTAAGTCTGTTAGGCCCCGTTTACGCACAACGGACTTCGCAAGTACATGAACTCTTTCCCTTTATCGGGCTTTACGCTCCCGACCGTTTTCAAAGTTCGCTGACCTTTGGGGCGCGATACGAATATCACATTGATTCGAGATTCTCATTCGGAGCCACGGTGGGTATCGCAAAAGCGGGGCAGAACTTTTTTCAGAAAATCGGCGGGCCGGCGCCGGAACAGGGCAGCTCGACGGTTTTGTACTACAGCGGCCGGGTCACTCAGGCGTTTCCGGTGGGAACGGTCATCCCTTACGGTACCGTGGGTCTCGGTATCGTCAGACAGCACTCGGATTCCAATCTCGCTTTCAGCCTGGGAATCGGTACGAAAATTCCATTTGGCGAAACAACCTTCATTCGCTGGGAAATGAACGATCACATCTTCACCAGCGGCCAGGGTAACACCTCTTGGACAAACAATAATTTAGAATTTTCGGTCGGACTTTCGTTTTTTTTACAATAAAGCTGTTGTTTCAAAATTTGTTTGACAAAGGGAAATATAATCAACATAAGGAGGTTCATCTATGCAAAATTTCCACAACTATTTAAGAAACAACGAGCGAGAAAGAACCCGCATTGTCCGGGCATTGATAGCGACACTCTTTGCTCTGATTTTGTGGGCCTGCAACAATAGCGTTCCCGATGACTTGATTTTGGAGTCACAGCCCACGGGGATCATATTTGTCAAAGCAACCCGCACCGGTACGCTAAATCATTTTTCGAAAGGCGGCAACTTATTCTCTCTTATTCCCGCTTCTCCGGACGGCAAACTGACCAATCTCACTAACCTTCAGGAAGGCGACGTGAGCGACCCGGAAATCTCTTACGACGGCTTAAAGGTGATGTTTTCCATGCGGCGAAATTCCAGCGACAGCTTTCACATTTACGAAATGAATGTGGATGGCAACGGGCTGCGTCAATTAACCAACAGCAATTTTGACGACCACGACCCCACCTACTTGCCGAACGGCAAGATTCTGTTTACTTCCAACCGGCCCGGATTTGTAGACGAATATAACCGGCGCGACGCCGAAGTCCTGTTCACCATGGATGCCGACGGCGCCAATATCGAGGAAATTTCATTTAATGCCAGCGATGACTTCGACCCGATTGTTACCGCAACCGGACACGTCGTCTACACACGCTGGGAACACCACGGTCCCATCAACCGCTTTCCCCTATTTATTACCAACCCGGACGGTCATGGGACGTTTACGTTTTTTAGCCCGCACAACCTGCGGACATTTTTTCATCCCCGTGAACTGCCGGACGGGTCAATTATTGCGGTACGTTCCAACATGGTCAACGGCGACCGCGGACCGCTGGTGATCATCAAAGATCACTCAAAAGCAGGCGAACCGTTGGAGGACGGCGATTATGTCAACATCACGCCGGAAATCGAAACCAGCGGGCCGCCCTACGAAAACGGTGTGTTTAAATACCCGCATCCGCTGCCGGATGGCCGTTTGATCGTTTCCTACACGCCCCGTTACGGCGAATTTAAAGACGAAAACGACAATGTCATCGAAGACATCGAACCGGACTATGGACTTTATACCATAAACACAAATGGAAGCGGCTTGACGCTTTTGTACAATAACACCGAGTATCATGAGTTTGATGCCGTCGTCATCGGCGAGCGCTCCGTTCCCCCGGTCATTCCGTCCGTTCTGGACAAATCACAGAGCACAGGTGTTTTCACGGTTCAGAACGTTTATTTCCGGCAACAGAACGACGGTCAGGTGCGACCGGACAAATCAATTCAGGAAGTGAAAGCCGTGATGGTGATTGAAGGCATGCCACAAAAAAGAGGTGACCGTGAATCCTTCGGCATGACCAATTTCGAGCAAAAACGCATCCTCGGCGTGGCGCCGGTTCAAGCCGACGGGTCGTTTTCCATCAAAGTGCCGGCGAATATTCCGCTGTCCTTCAACACCATTGATTCCCTGGGCCGGGCGCTTGTGGTAAAGCGTAACTGGGTGACCATCCGGCCGGGGGAACATTTTGCAAAATGTACCGGCTGCCATGGCCCGCGAGGCACGGATTCGGGAACTCCCAACCCCATTGCCGCCACACTGCCGCCAACAGATTTAGATATTCCGGTTGCGCAGCGGGAAAATGTCAGCTTCGGTACGGCCATAGAACCTATTATTGCTGCAAAGTGCACGAGCTGTCACAGTGGTGCAACTCCGGGTGGTAACCTGGAACTCACCTTAACCAAATCCGCTGAAGACGCCCGGTTTTCTCTGGCCTACGCAAATTTGATGGCCAGCGATGGCCTGGTGCGGGAACCATTTTCCCGCAAAAGTCGGCTCATCGACAAACTTCTGGGCATCAAAGATTTTCAAGGCGCCGGCCGTCATCCGGGAGCTGACAATGCTCTGACAGATGATGAACTGCGCAAATTCATGAACTGGATCGACCTCGGAGGGCAGTACAGATAATGTTTAAACGAAAAGCCACAACTGCGTGGAGCTGTCCCAAAAGCCCAAAAACGTTGTCATTTCGAATCAGGCGGAAGCCTTTATGCGTCAACTTAAGAGGCGTTCAACCACTATATTGTCACCCCGAACGGAGCGAAGCGTAGTCGCGGGGTCTGATTTATGCGCAAACCAGATTTCTCTCCGGCAACTGCCGGATCGAAATGACAAATCGGGGCATTTTAGACAGCCCCACGCAATTGCAGAGCAACTCTGTTTCGATGAACCAATTTAGATAGACGAAACAAAGTTTCGAA
>CAYVXE010000078.1:7251-20703 GCA_964455375.1 uncultured Calditrichaceae bacterium | reverse complement strand
ACCCCAACGCATTAAACAACAACCGGGACAGCACAACGGTCTTCAATTACAATCCACCGCCACCCATCTCTTATGCGGACTTAGCTGTTCGATTGTCTGTGAAAACAGATTCTTTCGCGGTGCAAAACGGCGACACCCTCCGGTTTGCGGATACCGGCGATTCACTGATTTACGTTGTCTCTATTGAGAATCTCACAAACACCGAAGCAGAAAATACAAAACTTCACCTGCAATTCTCCGATCTCCTCGAAACCGGGTTTACCCCTGAAACCTCGGGTGAAATGACGCTTGGCAATCTTCCACCATTCGCAGACACGTCTTTGGCGGTACGGACGAAAGTCAAACCGGACCTCCCGGTCGGCATGAATCTGCTGCAAAGTAAGGTAATCATTTCAGCAGACAACGAAGACCCCAACGCATTAAACAACAACCGGGACAGCACAACGGTCTTCAACTATACGACAGCGCCGGCTGCCTACTCAGACTTAGCAATCTGGCAATCCACAAGAACGGATTCCTTTACCGTGCAAGGTACCGACACTCTCTGGTTTGTGCAACCGGGGGAAAGATACACATACAGGCTGCATATCCTCAACCGGGAAAATACAGCGGCAAAAAACGTTCGAATCTTTGACATTTTACCCGATTCAGTAAATGCCATTTCCAATCCTTCAGCAGATACGTTGTTCTGGCAGTTTAACAAATTTGCAGGATTGCAAGATACAACTCTTACGTTTCAAGCCATTGTATCCTCATACATTGCACGGGAAACAACACCTCTTATCAATACCGCTTTTGTGGAATCAGAGAACGAAGACCCCAACAAACTTTCAGACAATTTGACGACCCAAAGCGAGACCTTGTTCATCATTCCGGAGAAACAGGAGTTCCAGCAGTCCTGTGACTTTTTCACTTTGAACAAAAATGTATTAAAGCCGGAACGCGGAGAAATATTGACCATCAATTTTGAGTTAAAAGCAAACCAACTCACAAAAATAGATATTTATGATTTGAGCGGATATCACATCCGCAATCTCGCCGATCAGGCATTCGGCGAGGGGAAGCATCTAATTCAATGGAACGCAACCACAGAATCGGGGATGAAAGTGGGCAGTGGCGTTTACATCGTCACCTTGCGTTCTCAAACGTTGACTTGCTGGAAAAAAGTCATATTAGCACGATGAAGTCCTCAAACAAACATAACTTGTTGAGCAAAAGTTTAACCCTGCTCATGCTCACACTTGTCCTGCTGGTGATCGGTTTACTGCCGGCACAAGGGCAAATTCGTTCCGGCTCCACATTTCTCAATTTTACTCCCGGCGCACGATATCAGGGAATGGCGGGCAGCCTCACAGGCAGCATCGATGAAATGCACGCACTATTTATCAACCCTGCAGCCACCGGCTTCCTGAGGGAGTGGCAGTGGGCCACCAGCTACACCGAATGGTTTGCCAATACGTATAATGTTTCTTTTCTTTATGGTAAAAAAATCAGGACCCCATGGAGCCGAAAATCACACGTTGCTTTGGGCCTGCAATATCAGGGTATCCGTGCATTCGACAGCACCAATAAACTCGACGCCACGGCTTCCGCAAACGATTTACTCATTACCGGTAGCTTTGGTAATCCGTTAACATTTCTGACTCCCAATCTTTCTTTCGGCGTCAATCTGAAGTATTTTCGGAGTTCATTGGCTGACTTCAGCGCTTCCTCTTTGATTGCTGATATTGGACTCCTTTACAAATCGAATCGTTTTCACGTAAATAACAGCTTGTTCGATTACGGGGTTTTCTCATTCGGCGTTGCCGTGACCCAACTCGGAAACGGTTTAAATTTCATCTCCGCTGAAACGCCGCTTCCCCGTACGGTTCGCGCCGGAGCCGCTCTGAATATCGGCAAACACAACGGCATTCAGGTCAAACTCTCCACCGATCTGAAGAAGGTGCGGAATGAGAAAACAAGCGTCAGTTTCGGGACGGAAATTTCCTGGAGCTACCGTTATGCACTGCGCGGCGGGTACAATTTTAACAGCAACCTACTCAGCAAAGTGTCATTTGGTTTGAGCATCCGTTTGGATGGCCGGTCGCTGGGCGGTGGTCGTTCCATTCCCGGTCTCAACAACGCAATGCGCGTGGATATCGCCGCCGTGGAAAACAACGATGTCTTTTCCACCACCTACCGCGGCAGCCTGAACCACTATCCCATCGGCCCGGAAAAATTTGCGGTTACGACACCGACTGACGGTAAAAATCTCAAAGACGCACCGGTCGCATTCCAATGGGAACCCTCCCGCGACCCGGACCTGTACGACGATGTCAGCTACGCCCTGCTCATCGAAAGAATGGATTTTCAGACCCCAGACAGTCTGCTCTTATTTAACCTCATCCGGAATTCAAAAACAAAATTCACCGACTTTGTCAGTGAAATAGAACAGTTGGCATCGGACGATTTCTTTGTTTTCCGGCTGACCGACATTCCTGACACTAAATCGGACTACATTAAAAAAGAAGTAACCGCTCTCCAACCGGGGAAATATTTCTGGACGGTCTTAGCTTACGATCGCGACCACCACGTCAGGATTGCTGAAAAGGAAGGTAAAAACCTCTGGAACTTTTCCATCCTGCCTGACCTGCAATTGACTCAGGTATCTTTTCAGCCGGATTCTGTAATTACGGAAAACACGGAGCAAGGCAAGATCATCCTAAAGATTAAAAACACCGGAACGGCCGCATCTCTACCAACCAGGTTTGCAATCACGGACTCGCTTCCCGAATCGGATATTCAATACACTAATAAAGCTGAGGGGACAGGTAGCCATTACATTTCAATTTCTGCCATCGATTTAAACACCATAAATCCCGGACAGGACACAACCGTTTCCTTTCCATGGAAAACACCCGTTGCCGGCAAACATGTGCTTAAGGTGACTCTCGATCCGGACAACAATTTACATGAATTCAGCAAAACAAATAACGCCACTGAAATGCCTGTTTTCACCGTTCTGAAAGGCGCGGTAAAAACAGACGACGCTTATGTCTATGATGAAAATGTCATCGCCTATGAGTTACCGTTCATCCCGAAAGTCTACTTTGCGCGGAACAGCGCTGAAATCAATGACGACCTGACTAAAACGTCGCTTCTTTATTCACCGCTGCAAACGTTAGCGAAACGGCTTGAGGAATGCGATGACACGATGATTCGCTTGCTCGCATTTATCGATGCAGCGCATGGTGAACCGGATTCTTTGATTTACGCGCGGGCAAATGCCGTAAAACAAAAACTGATTGCGTACGGGGCTCCGGCGGACAAAATCACGATTCCCGATACAAAGAAAGTGCAAATGCTGCGCCGGAGAACCTCCGCAAAGAATCCGGACAAATTTCGCGTGGCAGAAGAAAACAGATACGTTAAGATTTCTGCTTACAGAATCAGACATGAAAATACGGAGAATACCGGCCTTTTTAATCCGGTCTTTATTTCTATCCCCAAAACCCGTTCGAACATTCCGGTTAAATTTACGGTAAAGCTGGATAGAAGCGTACCCCTGAAAAAGGGAACCTTGTATTTAAAAACCCAAAACGGATTCAGCGATTCTCTGGCTCTCAACTTTGAAAAAACCTTGCCGGACACGTTGCTCTGGGAACCATTGCAATTTACAGAAAATACCCGGATTCGTCAAAAAGTCTCGTATTATGCCGTCATAAAAGATTCGCTGGGGCGGACATTCACCACACCGAAACAAACGGTTGCCCTGCATTCGCGAATCCATAATGAATTAAAATCAAAAATAATTCTGGGAATTTCAGAATTTCAAAGTGCAACTCCGGACTCTTCCATTTACTGGTCGAACGTGCTCTCGAAAGTAAAAGAACGCCTGCAGGAAAGTCACATCGACTCGCTGGAATTTATCGGACATGCCTGCGCCATTGGCGATTTGTCATTCAATCAGACGTTATCACGTACCCGGGCCGCTATTTTTTATCAAAAATTGAAAAAGAGCGACCCGCAGTTGTTTTCATCGTTCCGGCATAAATCCGTAAAAATCCGCATTGAAGGGAAAGGAGAGGAAGAACCTTACACCATAAAAGTTAACCAAAAAAGTTTTCTTGCCGCCATACAAAAAATCAACCGGCAAGATTATGATAAAATCGTTTATCAACTTCAAACCGGAAAAAAATTAGATCCTAATTTCCCCTTCATATTTAAAGCGGTTGGGGATAAGCTGGAAATCCTCAGTGACAATGACACCGCCTTCGGCAGGCAGATAAACCGTAGAATAGAAATTCTTTTCGACAACAGCGAATTGATTTATGAGGAGTTTACAAAAAACTAAGTTGGTGACGACTCACGAAGGGACGTTTAAAAATCAGTTTTCTTTCTGTTTAAATTTTAAATAAATAAACGGCCCGCGGCTGGACAAATCCACAAAAACCCAATCTCTCTTTGAGCGATTCAAAATACGCTGTCCGATTTCATCTTTGAGGTGCTCGGAAGTATGAAAAACCTGAACAGGAATTTTTTCTTCAACTAAACTGTAATCTGGTTTTGGCACACTCATCACCTATTTTTGAAAAATAAAACGGTTGTTTTCTGAGATAACACACCACCGGACAGAAAATTCATCTATTTTATTAGACCACTGAAATTCAAAAAATGTTTAAAATTTTAAAAAAAAATCATATGAGGACTTTAAAACCTAACGCTTTTAATTTCGTTTGAGTTTCCTTGTGGGTCACATTTGTTACATTTGTGTGAAAAAATTCCAGCCGTACGGAATAATTCTTGCGAAGTTGACGAAAATAATCTCCCCGTTTTCTTTCTGCCATGTCCACCATTTTCCGCAGGGATGCATCGTCCTTTTGAATATCGTAGCAGCTTCTTACCAGCCTGCCAAGAGAAGAGTGGGATGCGTGATGATGTTTGAAGTCAAAATACATTTCGTGCGCATCCTGAATTTGGGGGATCACGGTTCTATCGCGCTGATGACGGCTGACGTTAAAAAAATCACACACGGCGTCATAGAGCATTTGTGTTCCTTTGATCTTCCCATCAAAAGAATAACCGGCGATATGTGGGGTAGCGAGATCCACCATGTCGATCAATTCATGGTCGATATTCGGTTCATGTTCCCAGACATCCAAAACCGCGTGGTTGATTTTTCCGCTGCGGATGGCCTGTTTCAACGCTCCGGTTTCCACAACCGCACCACGGGATGTATTTATGAAAACACACCCTGATTTCAGTTTTTCGAAACGGCGCGCATCGAACAAATGATAGGTGGGATACGCTCCTCCGGTGGTTAAGGGGGTATGCAGCGTGATGACATCACAGGACATTAAATCATCCAACGGTACGAAGCCCGCAGATTTCGTTTTCTCCGCTCGCGGTGGGTCGTTTTGCAGAACGTGCATATCCAGCGCCTGCAGGAGAGCCGCCACGCGGCTGCCCACATGTCCCACACCAATGACTCCCACTGTTTTTCCGCGCAGACTGAAATGATATTTTTCGCTTAACGTAAGTAAGGCTGCGACGACATATTCGGCTACCGACGTCGCATTACTGCCTGGCGCATAAGCAAAGCCGACCTTCTTTTGTCTGAGATAATCCGTATCCACATGATCAAAGCCGCTGGTTGCAGTGCCTACAAATCTGACGTAACTTCGTTTCAGGAGTTGCGCATCGATTTTTGTGGTTGACCGTACCAGCAGGATATCGGCGTTCTTAATGCTGTCCGGCGTCATGTCCATGCCGGTTAACCGCCGCACATGGCCGAGTGTCCCAAAATACTCAGTGACCAGAGGCATGTTCGCATCGGCGACAATTTCAAAGGAAGGCGTCGGCATGAATTTCTATTCTTAATCCGTGTTTGAGTCAGACTTTGTGATTCCTGTCCTTACGCGTGCTTTTTGTTGCAAAATTTCTATTTTGGAACACCCTTGCCTGGAAGTTTCGACTTCGAATTATCACAGCGACTATGCCAAAGAATAATTGCCTGAAGCGTTCATTCTTTGACAATTTCGTTGAGGCCGTCCAAAAAGTCAAAAAATATTGTCATTTCGAATCAGGCGGAAGCCTGAGGAGAAATCTGGGCATGAGACAAAGCGTAATATAAGTATTTGTTTTTATGCATTATTATGATTAGCGCTTCACCAGATTCCACTCCGGAAACTGCCTTGGTGCGCCAACTTAAGTGCCAGACTTGGGGTTGTCTAAAAGGCGTGCGAAGAGACTGTAACGCGACATTTATGTCGTCGGGCTTGAGCGAGCAAATCTCTCGACATAAATGTTGAGCTACATATTTCTCTTCCTCTTTTTAGACAGCCCAAAAATTGCCTTTGAAACTTTATTTCGTCGACCTAATCGAAACAGAGTTTCTCCACAACCCCATTCCAAAATAGAAATTTTGGACCGAGTAGGTGGTGTTTTTTTTTGCGCTAATCGTGTCAAATTTTGAAAAAAATCTTTAAGTTGACGTTCATGAGCAACTGCCGGATCGGAATGACGCCTCAAACCAAGTGAGAACTGTTAGTTTACTACGGAAAAATCCCCAACTGCATATAGGAAATGGCGATCTTGTTTATGGCGCTGACAAATGCCGCCATCCGCAGATTATCTACGCCCTTTGTGGTAAGCATCGTCTCACGAATCGCATTGTAGGCATTGATCATGGTCTCCTCCAATCCGGAATTGACCAGGTCGATTTCATCTGCCCCATGCGAGATGACATGTTTTTCTTCCACGGATAATTGTTTTCCCGTTAATTTTTCCACACTGCTTAAAAGCGCAAGATTGGAGGATTCTTCAAAGCGTTTGCTCATCCGGCCAAAGCGCACATGACTGAGATTTTTCAGCCATTCAAAATAGGACACGGTCACGCCGCCGGCATTGAGATACATATCCGGAATGACCATCACACCTTTGGCTTTTAAGATGTCTGCGGCGGCGGCGGTTGTTGGCCCATTCGCCGCTTCGGCGACAATTTTCGCTTTGATTTTCGGTGCATTATCCTGGGTTATTTGCTTTTCCAGAGCGGCAGGAACTAAAATGTCACAATCATATTCAAGGGCCTCACTGCTTTGGGGAAAATCCTTCGCTCCCGGATAGTCCAGAATCGTGCCGTTTTCCCGGCGGTGTGCCTGCACGGCATCCACATCGAGACCTTGCGGATTGTAAATGGCGCCATCGTATTCTGCCAGGGCGACAATGATCGCTCCGGCTTTCTGAAAGAAATTTGCCGCATGATAACCGACGTTTCCCAAACCCTGAACCACCACTTTTTTTCCTTCAATGCCTGTCGTCAGACCAATTTTCTGCATATCCTCTTTAAAACTCACGGCATGGCGCACGCCATAGAAAACGCCGTTTCCGGTTGCTTCCACCCTGCCGTGGATTCCACCCTGCTCGATGGGTTTTCCGGTCACGCACGCCCCGGCGTCTAATTGTCCCGGATTGAGCGCACCGTAGGTATCGACAATCCACGCCATTTCCCGTCCGCTGGTGCCGTAATCCGGCGCCGGCACATCAATTCCCGGTCCGATGAAATTTTTCTTCACCAACTCAGCTGTGTAACGACGAGTAATGCGCTCAAGCTGTGACGTTGAGTATTTACGCGGCTCAACCCGAATGCCGCCTTTCGCACCGCCATAAGGCGCATCCACCAGAGCACATTTGTAGGTCATTAACGAAGCAAGTGCTTTGACTTCATCTTCGTTCACCATTCCGCTGTAACGAATACCGCCCTTTACCGGCAATTTATGATGGCTGTGCTCCACCCGGAAGGCATGAATGATTTCATAAGAACCATCATCATATTTCAGCGGAAATTTAAATTGGTAAATACTGTTGCAATATTTTATTTGATCCAGCAATCCCTGCGGATGCGATGTATACGACGCTGCCTCGTCAAAAAAGGCCAAAACCGTTTCGAAAAATGACAATCTCTTTTCAGCCATGATTCCCTCAAATTAATGTTAAATTAATTTTTCCTGTATCATTAAAATGACAAATAACTTCCAAACCCTGAAAGCCCAATTTGAAGAATACCCTCTTTTAAACAATACAGAATGAACTTAAAAGAATGAAAGAATATTAGCAATAAAAATAAAGAAAATCTAAAAAATTGTATCCTTTATCCGGTTCATGCATCTAATTAGAAAATCGGACATAACCGTTACATTGAAAAAAAGGAGACAAACAATGGATAAAGTTTTACATTTCAACGACAGCAGTTTTGGCGAAGAGGTGTTAAATTCAAACAAACCCGTGCTGGTTGATTTTTGGGCAAACTGGTGCGGGCCCTGTCACATGCTGGCGCCAACCATCAAAGAATTGGCTAATGACTTTGACGGTCAGATAAAAGTAGGCAAACTGGATGTGGATCAGAACCAGAATACGGCTGCACAATACGGAGTCATGAGCATCCCGACTCTGATTCTTTTTAAGGACGGCGCTGAAGTAACGCGGTTGGTGGGTGTCCGTCCGAAGTCGGACATCGCTCAAACGATCCAGCATTTTCTGGGACAAACTGTGTCCGCATAACCCTTTCTTTGATCAGAAAAAAGCCTGGATACTGCATCCGGGCTTTTTTTTCGCCCCTGTGTTCGGTTTGCATGTTTAGCGGCAAAACAAATCCACCTGGAATCAAAAACGAAGAATGAGTTAGAACCTGTTATTCCGGAATAAATTTGATTTCTATTATTTTCATGCAACTATTTTGCCGAATATCGTAAGATAATTTGTTGACATCCAATAGAATTTCTCATAAATTCATTTACTTAAATTCCAAAACATTCTTATAAACAAAAAGGCATAAAAATGGCACATCGATCATCTTTAATCGTTATTTTCCTTAGTTTGACCATGTCCGTCTGCCAAACAGTGGCACAGGTCTCAGCCGGTGGTTGGACGCCTGAAAATATGATTACCTACGAATCTATTTCCGCAACGGCCATCTCACCCAATGGCAATCTCATCGCCTATACGGTAGCCGTTCCGCAAATGGATGGTGAAAAATCCGAGTATCTCAAGCACATCTGGCTCGCCTCTTCCAATGGCGTCATGAACAGACAATTCACAACGGGGGAAAAATCATGCAACGATCCGGCTTTTTCACCGGACAGCCGACGACTGGCATTCTTATCGGCTCGCGGGGAAAATGGGAAAAATCAAATCTGGATTATGCCGGTTGACGGCGGCGAAGCCTTTCAACTCACCAAAACAGAAACCGGCGTCAATAATTTTGCCTGGTCACCGCAGGGTAACCGTATCGCTTTCACCATGACCGACCCACAAACGGAACAGGAAAAAACCGACAAAAAAGAAAAACGGGACATGCGCGTTCTCGACACCGACTTCAAGTACAGCCATCTTTATATCATCTCCCTTAAAAAAGATAAAGATGGCCATAGAAACGTGCAGCGATTGACATCCGGTCATTTTCACATTGGGTCACTTTTCGACTCCGACCCGCCGTTCGACTGGTCTCCGGATGGCAAAAACATCGTTTTTCAGCACCGGAAAACGCCGCGTATTGACGACTGGCCCACAACCGACATTTCGGTGGTTCCCACAGACAGCGGGATGGTGAAACCACTGGTAAACCGGAAAGGCGCAGACGGCAAACCCCGCTATTCACCGGACGGTAAAAAAATTGCCTTTCTCTCTGATGGCGGAAACCCGAAATGGGCTTTCATCAGCGATATTTACGTCATGCCGGCCAGGGGTGGCAAACCGAAAAAACTCGCTGAAACGCCCGACCGGCAGGCAACGATTCTCGGCTGGTCTGCCGACAGTAAAATGATCTACTTTACAGAAACCGACCACACATCACATCGATTATTCAAAATCGGCTTAAAAGGTCAACCGGCGCAAATTGTGAGTTCAGGTTTAGGAACGTTCAACGATATTTCCCTCAGTCCTAAAACCCAGAAATTTGCATTTGTTTATCAAACCACGGAAAAACCCGCGGAAGTGTTTATGAGTCGAACAACGCACTTCAAACCGAAAAAACTCTCTTCGGTACACGAGGATTTTCCAAACTACCGGATGGGTAAAACAGAGATCATTAGCTGGCGCACAAAAGACGGGAAGGAAATCGAAGGTCTCCTGACCTACCCGGTCAATTACGAATTCGACAAATCATACCCGCTCATTTTGAACATTCACGGCGGACCCACCGGCGTTTATACGCAAACGTTCACCGCCCGAAGATCGGTTTATCCCATTCAGGCGTTTGCACAGCAAGGCTACGCTGTCCTCCGGGTCAATCCCCGCGGCAGCAGCGGTTACGGCAAAGCTTTCCGTTTTGCCAATTACAACGACTGGGGTTTTGGCGATTACGACGATTTGATGTCCGGCGTGGATAAAGTCATCGGCATGGGCGTCGCACATCCGGACAGTCTATGTGTGATGGGCTGGAGTTATGGCGGTTTCATGACCTCCTTTATCATCACAAAAAGTAACCGCTTCAAAGCAGCCAGTGTTGGCGCCGGGGTGACCAATCTCATGAGTTTTACCGGCACCAGTGACATTCCGGGGTTTCTCCCCGATTATTTTGGCGGTGAATTCTGGGACCATTTGGACACCTACATGAAACATTCCGCCATGTTCAACATTAAAGGTGTGACGATTCCAACGCAGATTATTCACGGTGAAAAGGACAACCGCGTCCCCATTTCCCAGGGACGTGAACTTTACAACGCCTTGAAACGCCAGGGGTGTCTGACGGAGATGATCGTTTATCCGAGAACGCCGCACGGACCGCGCGAACCGAAATTCATTGAAGATATCGGCGAAAGAATCATTTCCTGGTTCGACGAGAACCTGCATAGAAAACAATACAAAAAACGGTTAACCCGTAAATATTAAGCGGGTGATTATTTTCTGAATAAATTTTCTTTTGTCGTGTTAACTTTATAGTCTGAAAGTCTATCGAACTGATATTTTTGGTGGTTTTGGTCAATCATTAATTACAAAATATCACACAGGAAGGGAAGAAGTTCGGGAAATAGAAGCGCTAAAAAAATAACCTTAAAATAAGTGCAAGTAAGATTTTGATTTGATTGTAATTATTCAGCCTCTAAGTCTCCCTGCCTGTTGCAGGCAGGTAAGACTCAAAAGAAAAAAACGATGAACTAATATATTTCAGGTCAAAGAGAATTCAAATCCTGAGTCATTTGAAATTACCAAATAAGCATATAGGTTTTCTGATTAATTTTATCATATAAACTTGGAGCCTTTGAGTCTTCGTGGCTGAATAGTAACATTTAATTCATCTTTTTTCCCTATTTTCCTGTAAATTTTTTGTTCAACTTTTACTTTTTTTTTACTTACTCCTAACATAACAGCAGAAAAGAAAGAGAGGAATTTCGTTCATGATTGAAGTACAAGACCTGAAGAAGGTGTTCAAACTAACACGGCAGCAGAAAAAAGAAAAAGGAGCTTCCGCCAGAAATGGCACTGTGGAGGCTGTATCCGGAATCAGCTTTACCTGTAAACCCGGCAGAGTCTTTTCGCTGCTTGGTGCAAATGGCGCGGGCAAAACCACGACGCTCCGAATGATCGCAACCATGCTCAAACCCACGGCCGGCAGCATAAAAGTCAATGGATTTGACGTACAAACCCAACCCAAAGAAGTTCGTAAACGCCTGGGATTTCTCACCGGCTCAACCGGTCTGTATGACCGCCTGACGCCAAAGGAATTGGTAAAATATTACGCCGATTTGTATGCGATGGACAAAACGACGTTCGTACAACGCAGAGACGAACTTTTCGACAAACTGGACATGCATGATTTTGTTAACAGCCGCATTGCAAAACTCTCCACCGGTATGAAGCAAAAAGTTTCCATTGTCAGAACCATCATCCACGATCCGGAGATCGTCGTTTTCGATGAACCCACTGCCGGGCTCGACGTCATTACGGCCCGCACGATTATGGATATGATTCGTGATTTCAGGGAACGCGGTAAAACCATCATTTTTTCCACCCACATCATGGGTGAAGTAAGCCTCCTGAGTGACGATCTCGCCATCATCCACAACGGAAAACTATGTTACAGCGGCACGTACAAAGAATTTGTGGATCAGATGCAGACCAAATCACTCGAAGATGAATTTATCAAAATTGTAGAGGAGGCCTAAGATGAAAGCATTTCCGGTTATTTTCAAAAAAGAACTCATCGACACGTTACGTGACAAACGCACCATCATCACCATGGTGGTTGTTCCTCTTTTACTCTTTCCAATCATCATCAGTGTTACATCCAAAATCAGTCGCTCACAGGCAGAAAAAGCAAAATCCAAAAACCTGCGCGTGGCTGTTATCGGAGAAGACTATGCCAAACAGTTTGACGAACTCATCGCAGCAACCGATGACATAAAGCTGGTGCCAAATGTCCCGGAAGACAGCGTGCGTGCGTTCATTCAGTCAGACAGTCTGGATGGCGCGTTTGTCTTTTCACCACGATTTGCAAAGCGTGTGGAAGAAATGCGATCCGGACGCATAAAGTTTTACTTCCGCTCCACGGAAGATCAAAATATTAAAAAAAATCGCATGACAAAGCTGGCAGATGAATTCGAGCAACGTCTACTGAAAGAACGTTTCCAGAAACTCAACCTGGATGAAAAAGCCACCGATGCGGTAAATCTTGTGGAAGTGGACATCGCCACCACTCAGGAAAAATTCGGTAAGGCCATCGGTGGATTCTTACCCTACATTTTTGTCATTTTTTGTTTCATCGGCAGTATGTACCCGGCCATCGACCTGGCAGCCGGGGAAAAGGAACGCGGCACCCTTGAGACCCTGCTCACCACACCGGTGAGTCGATTTGAAATTCTACTGGGAAAATTCTGGGTCGTCGTATTGACCGGCATCGGTTCGGCGCTCATTTCTATCGTCGGGTTGTACATCGGCATACGGCAGGCAGGCGATATTCCGCCGGAAATCATGGACGTCATTCTCAGTGTTCTGAAACCGGAAACCATCGGATTGCTCATTTCACTTCTGCTGCCTTTAACCATGTTTTTTGCCGGACTTCTCCTGTCGCTTTCCATGTTTGCAAAAACCTTTAAAGAAGCGCAGAGCATTATCACACCGGCAAACTTTCTGGTCATCATCCCGGTCGCAATTGGCTTGATTCCCGGAATTGAACTCAACACCACCACGGCGTTTATTCCGGTCTTAAATGTCTCGCTGGCAACCAAAGGAATTATTTCCGGTACAATCAATTACGCTCTATTGGCGGAAGTGTATGCCTCACTAATCATTTTGGCGGGATTAAGTTTATTTGTCTCTTCAAAACTATTTATGAAAGAAAGTGTGATTTTCAGGGGATAACATGCAGCCGGAAGTTTACTCTAAATTTACTGCCGGATTGCTTGGAAACACGCAGCGGCAGCAAATTCCAATGCAAATTTAAGGAGGTTTGCTATGTTAGTTTTAACCACACCTCAT
>CAYVXE010000078.1:0-7151 GCA_964455375.1 uncultured Calditrichaceae bacterium | reverse complement strand
AAATTCCAATGCAAATTTAAGGAGGTTTGCTATGTTAGTTTTAACCACACCTCATATTGAAGGAAAAAAGATAACCAAAAACATCGGGCTGGTGAGCGGCGAAGCAATTCTCGGCGCCAATATTTTCAAGGATTTTTTCGCCGGCATTCGCGATATTGTCGGCGGGCGTTCTGCAGCCTACGAAAAGGAATTACGCAAGGCCAAGAGAATTGCAGTGGAGGAAATGATCGCGGAAGCAAAACATCTCGGCGGCAATGCAGTCATTGCTGTAGACCTTGATTATGAAACCATCGGCATTGGTTCCGGCGGAAATATGCTCATGGTCAGTGCGAGTGGTACAGCGGTGCAATATGAATAGTCTTTGATTCCCGTAAATAGTACGACTTCAAATACAGTTTATCAGACACCTCCGATACGGTTACCTTTTCGGGGTTTTATCTTTACAAATCAAATTTGTAATTACAAAATGATTTGTGTATATTATATGCAATTTTGCAAGTCAACATCATTCGTAATTTATTCTTTAAAAGTGACCTTGAAATAACAGAGAGTCCGTTTATTTATGACACCCAAAACCCGCGTCGCCATCCTATTCGGTGGAAAAACCGCCGAGCATGAAGTCTCTCTGCAATCAGCCAGGAATGTCATCGATGCCATCGACCGCGACAAATATGACGTTGTTCTTATCGGTATCGACAAGCAGGGACGCTGGCATTTGAACGAAGCTTCCAACTATTTGCTGCACGCTGAAAATCCCAAACTCATCGCATTGAACAGTTCCAACGAACAGGTTGCCCTGGTCACCGGAAAATCCGGTGCACGGGAAATCGTCAGTACCACCGGGAACGCATCCTTCGGGAATATCGACGTCGTTTTCCCGGTGCTGCACGGCACCTTTGGCGAAGACGGCACGATTCAGGGACTCTTAAAATTGGCAAATGTCCCATTTGTGGGCGCCGGGGTTCTCGGATCATCTGTGGGTATGGACAAAGATGTCATGAAACGCTTGTTGCGCGATGCCGGAATTGCCAACGCAAAATTTGTCGTTTTCCGGGCATACGAAAAAAAGGCGATCGATTATGAGATAGTGACCAAGCAGTTGGGCAGCCCAGTGTTTATCAAACCGGCTAATCTCGGAAGTTCCGTTGGGATTCATAAAGCCAAAGATGAAAAGACATTCCTCGAGGCCATAGAAAACGCTTTTCTGTACGACAAAAAAATCATCATTGAGGAGGCCATAAAAGGACGCGAGATTGAATGTGCTGTTCTGGGGAATGAACACCCCGCCGCATCGCTGCCTGGTGAGATTATTCCGCAACACGAATTCTACTCTTATGAAGCAAAATACATCGATGCACAGGGGGCAAAGCTTGAGATTCCGGCAAAACTTCCGGATGACATCATAAAAGAGGTTCAACAATTAGCTGTTCGCGCATTCAAGGTTTTGGAATGCGAGGGCATGGCACGGGTAGACCTGTTTCTAACCGAAGATGGCCGGCTCTACGTGAATGAGATCAACACCATCCCCGGCTTCACAAAAATCAGCATGTATCCGAAATTATGGGAAATCAGCGGCATTCCTTATTCGGAACTCATCGACCGGCTCATTCAACTGGCGATGGAGCGATTTGAGCAGGAAAGCCTTTTAAAAACAACTTTTGACTCTTAATTTTAGAACGTAAAGTCCTTTATCCTGTCTTTGCCGCCGGATCACGCTTAACATGAAAATTTATTTAATTCTGATTTTTTCGACCGTCTCGTCATCAATGCAGTAAAGCCTGTCTCAATGAATCCAGAAGAACTGCACACAAATAGTTGGAATATTGTCTCTCAATGTCCCGGTTTGCACATAAAGGCATATATAATTAACACGAACATTCACTCTTGAAAGTTTACTCTTATGGCGAAATACGATTATGACGTTTTAGTTATCGGCGGCGGCGCGGCAGGTCTTACCAGCGCAGGCATCTGTGCCAGTTTCGGTGCAAAAACAGCACTGGTGGAAAAAAACAGATTAGGCGGCGATTGTACCTGGTCAGGTTGCGTACCCAGTAAAGCTCTTCTGCATATAGCGAAAGAGCTTTCTTCGGTTAAAGAGAACGAATCTTTGGGACTGAAATTTGAAAACATATCCATCGACTTCCCAAAAGTCATGGATTCGGTCCGAAAAACCCGGCAACAGGTTTATGAAGAAGCCGATTCCCCGGAGCTCATGGAAAAACGCGGCGTCAACATTCTCAACGGAGCGGCGACATTTAAAAATTCTCACACCGTGGAAATCACAAATGAAGATGGCAACCAAAGCATGACCTTCCGTTCAGCTATCATTACAGCAGGCGGTTCACCAATGCTCATCCCCATAAAAGGGATTCAGGACATTGACTTTTTAACGAATGAAACGATCTTTGAACTAAAGAAACAGCCAAAGCATCTCGTTATTCTGGGCAGCGGCCCCATCGGTGTTGAGATGGCGCAGGCATTTCATCTATTGGGAACAAAGGTCACCGTCATAGCTTTGGACGAGAAAATTCTCATCCGGGATGAACCAAAATGTACCGCCGTCATCCATGAAAAACTCCAAAAAGCCGGTATTCAATTTTATCTGGGAGAGACCATCCACCTGGCTACGAAGAAGGCAAACGGATTCGAACTGTCCGTAGGGCCTTTGGAAGGAGCGAACAAAACCATTCAGGGAGATGCTTTGCTCGTGGCGGTGGGCCGTATTCCCAATCTCACAGAACTAAGTCTGGATAAAGCCGGTGTCCGGTTCGCAAAAAACGGAATCCCCGTCAATAAATACTGCAGGACAAATGTCAAACACATTTATGCAGCCGGAGACATCACCACGTTTCTCAAATTTACCCACGTGGCGGAAAACATGGCCAAAACCGCGGCAATCAATGCGGTTTTACATTTTCCGTTATTTAAACACGAGCAGAAAGTCATCCCCTGGGTCACCTACACCGACCCGGAAAGTGCACACGTTGGCAAAACAGCAAAAGAGTTAAATTCAGAACATATTAAATTCGACACCATTGAACTGCCGTACAACAAAATCGACAGGGCCGTAACAGAATTACAAAGTGACGGGTGGATTATCATTCACGGCGCACCGTCCGGGAAAATTCTCGGCGCGCACGCCGTGGGATTGCAGGCAGGAGAAATCATCAATGAATATGCTTTGGCGATGAAAAACGGTATCAAACTTTCGAAAATCTCCGACACTATTCATGCGTACCCGACCATGCTTTTAGGGGCCCGGCGGGCAGCGGACCAGTTTTATGTCCGCATGCAAAAAAGATGGATGGCAGAACTCATCCGGAAGTTTTTCGGGTATGGCGGCGTCATTCCCGACTACGTGGGAACGAAAACCGTTCTTTAAAAAGTCATCAAGAAATTTAAAGGGTATCAAATCGGATAGGAAATAAAAAAGAAAATCTGTCCAACTGCATCTTTTTCTTGCCATAAATCACCATTTTAATTATATTGCTACCCACAAAAAAATGAACCCGGCTAATCCAGGCACCAGGACCGAATCATTCCGGAAATAATATGAAATTAAAACATCTTTTGCGGCTTCTCACACTTCTTCTCATAACCATTTTTCCCCTGACTCTTCAGGCAAAAACCAATATCGAGGACGGTACGGATACATCAAAGCTGAATGAGGCGCTGTCCAGCGGCATCAAGTTCGCCAAAAAGAAAGACTTTAAGAAAGCGAAACCGGCGTTTAGAGCGACTCTGAATTCCTGGCAGACTCACCCCAATGCTCGTTTGTATTTAAAAATAATACGGGACAGTGAGCAAAAAACAATTAAAAAGAAAGTTGCCGGAAATATTTTCAAAGCGGTGTTTGAGGACTACAATGCTCATTACAAAAAAGCGCTTAAGCAAATCGAAAAAAGCCGAAAAAAAAATAAGACCTATTTCCCGGTTTATTTAATCAAGGGAGATATATTAAACAACCTCGAAAACGATGAAGCAGCAGAGCTTGCATACGACAAGGCCATTGCACTGGCTCCAAAATCGCCTCTGCCCTATCTCTTGCGCGGTCTTTTCTACCAGAAAAATGACCAACCCGAAAAGGCAATTGATGACTACAGTAAAGCCATCGAATTTGATCCTAATTCAGCTATCGGTTACTATGTAAGAGGATTTGTAAATTGTGTCCGGAAAAACTACGCCAGTGCCATAAAGGACTTTAATGTTGCTTCCAAACAATATCCTGATTGGGGTAGGAGTGCGATTGTCAACGAAGCCTATTTCAGTCGCGGGGTGCAAAGGACGCTCAAAAAATCCTATAAACGAGCGGTTCTGGATTTCAACAAGGCCATTGAGATCAATCCTGACTATCTGGATTCTTATTTAAACCGGGGCATCGCCTACAGAAACCTCAAATCCTACCGCAAAGCGATAAAAGACTTCAACACGTGCATCGAAAAAAGACCAAATTTTAAAGATGCTTACTACCATCGCGCCGTCACCTATTACGAGCAGGGAAAGTATAAACAAGCAAATGCGGATTTAGTCAAAGTTCTGGAGTTTGAACCTGGAAATACCAAAACCCGCTTCAAGTTAGCGGAAAGTTATTACAAATCGGGACGGTACAACAACGCAATCACACAGTTTAATAAAGTTCTCAAACAGAATCCAAGATACTACTGGGCGTATTACTGGAAAGGATTCGCCTGTAAAAGCGCCCGCAAAAACAAACAGGCCGTGGCGGCTTTTAAAGGATTTTTATCTCTGGCGCCAAAGAATTATTACAAACAAATCATCATTGTCGAAACAGAGATAAAAAAAATTCGGAGAGGCCGATAACAGCACCCTGAAGTTTAACAAAAATTATGATATGAGAAAATACCTGTCTTGCATCATTCTCATCCTCATTCAATCTGCTTTAGGAACGCATCCAGTTTATGCGCAGAAACCCGACCTGCAAACGAAACTTTTCACTGATATTCAGGATGGAAAACTCGATGACTTTTCCCATATTGAAGCGGCCTTTATTTTATCCGGTGTAAATTCGCCGGACAGCCTGACCTATTATCTCAACTGGTTTAATAACCTGGTTGCAAAAATCAAAGGGTTTCATTTTGATGAATTCCATCGGCTGCATGCGGCTAAAAAACTTTTCAATTATGTCCGTACATCACTCTATGACGAATATAAATTAGACGCTACCACGCTCCCTGATATCGTCAACAAGCGAATGTACAATTGCGTCTCATCAACGATCCTTTATAATACGCTTTGTGAAGCGCTCGGATGGCAAACCGAGGCATTTGAGACACCAACCCATGTTTACACTATTTTCACGGATTTTGGTAAAAAAGTCATCGTGGAAAATACACATCCCATGGGTTTTGATATTATGAAAAACCTGCATGTTTACTCCAGTTATCTTGCGAGTTTTTATCCGGAAAGTCAGCGACTGAAAATCGGCCTGGATCGTCTTTACGAACATGAAAACAGTCAAGGCCGCATGATTAACAACACAGAACTACTGGGACTTCTGGCCTACAACCAGGCGTACTTTGCCATGAAACGCGGTGATTATAAAAAAGCGTACGATCTGATTCTCGTTGCCCAGGATTTTAATGAAAAGTCTCCTTCCAATGAGTTTTTTGAACAAAGTCTTTACTACAAATGGGGGAAACAATGCTACGAAGAAGGCCGCTTTTATGACGCTTTCGAGGTGTTTTGTGACGGAACTTTCCGTTATCCAAAAAACAAAGATTTTGCTCAAAATTGCCGAGCCGCGTTTTTTCAAACATTGCAGAGAATCTGGCAGACAAAAAATGTAGAACTCACATTACAGATGATCGATGAAATTCGCCAATTAAAAATCTTAACTGAAAAAGATAGACAGCATTTAAAATTCATCCTGCAACGCTGGCTGTCCTTTTATACACAAACCGGAAATAAAAAAGCCACCAAGTCAGTCAGAAAATATTTCAATAACTTGAATTGAATTCTCAATAGCAATACCGCCACAACGAACATTCTGTTGAACGTCTTTACTCCGCAGTCAACGGTTGTCTTGACTTTCAATAATAATTTAAATACATTAAAATCAGGTTTCGACAAGATTGTTACATTAAAATTCTAAGCCTTTCTTCGACACATATCCTTAATAATCTTGATAACGTCGTTTTGGGAAAATATTTACCATGACCGGATAAATAACTTTTTCTTGCACTAAATTCGTGTAAAACAAGCATTCAATTGTCCGGAAAACAAGAAATTTATTCATCCCTTCTCTACTGATGAATAAAACGAAACGCAAGGAACTGTAAATTATGAAAATCGCACTCATCCAACAAACAGCTTCGGAAGACAGAACTGTAAATCGTCAAAAAGGTCTCAAAGCGGTGGAAAAAGCGGCTGCTCAAGGTGCAGAGGTCATTTGCTTTGCAGAACTCGCCTTCGATCCTTTTTACCCGCAGGAGAAAGCCACGGAAGACAAACGACGTCTTGCGGAGCCTGTTCCCGGTCGCACCACGGACACTTTCTGCAAATCTGCCGCTGACCTCGGTGTTGTCATTATTCTCAATATTTTTGAACGCCACGGCAACCACACGTTTGACTCTTCTCCGGTCATCGACTCCGACGGCAGTTTATTGGGAACGACCCGCATGGTGCATATTACCGACTACCCATGTTTTTATGAGCAGGGGTACTACACACCCGGAGATTGCGGCGCCCCGGTTTATGAGACAAAATTTGGCAGCATTGGCATCGCTATCTGCTACGACCGGCACTACCCCGAATACATGCGGGCGTTGGCGCTGGCAGGAGCTGAGGTCGTATTTGTGCCACAGGCAGGCGCCACCGGTGAATGGCCGGAAGGATTGTATGAAGCCGAGATGCGGGTTGCGGCCTTTCAGAACGGGTATTTTACCGCTTTATGCAACCGGGTCGGAGCTGAGTCCTGCCTGACTTTCGCCGGTGAATCTTTTGTCTGCAACCCGGCAGGAAAGGTTATCGCACGTGCCGGAGAAGGGACTGAAGAAACTTTGTTCTGTAATCTCGACCTGGATGCCGTCCGGGATTCGCACGCCAGACGGCTGTTTCTCAGGGATCGCCGGCCAGAGCTATATAGTGACTGGTTGAAATAACACAGGGCACCGGAGATTTTGTTGTGCCTG
>CAYVXE010000077.1:0-20855 GCA_964455375.1 uncultured Calditrichaceae bacterium | reverse complement strand
GAAGTTCCTTATTTTTATGAAGTAACGTACCATGTTCGGCAGAGTAGGTGAGCAATAAAAGTTATTATCTCATGCTTCGAGGACGATCATTGGAAAATCAATATTTAGAGGAAGAGAACTTCCGATGGAAAAAAAATTGAAATATCTCAAAAAATCTTAAATCAACCGGTATCTTTTTGAAATTTGCTGCATCTAACGTTCGTGTTGCAAATTGTACTGATATGTTTCCGCATGAATCGTTGTGAAAACGATGTGCTAAGTTATAGATATGAGTCTGTTTTTTTAGATGATAAAGAAATATTTTGATAATATAAATACGATTGCGTCCTCACTTGGAACATAGTTCAAGAGACTGGATTTTTGAATGATAGGTTGAACCGGTTTGCAAAGGACGACGCTGGATGCGCAATGACGACTGAAGTATCTACTCTATATAAATTTTTTTCCAAATGTTTTTATTACCCGGATAAAGACCTCACCGAATTATTTCACCCCGATACGATTGAGCCATTTGTTCAAATATTTGCTGAAAATCAAACGAATCAAATTTTGTTTTTAGACTGGATTGATAAATGTGAGTCCAAATCTGCCATGCTGCGGGACTTGCAGGTTGAATATACCAGATTGTTTATCACAGCCGTTCCCAAAGCCCTTGCTCCGCCGTATGCATCATTTTATTTGGAGAATGAAATTTACGGGCAGGCGAGCAGTGAGATTTCAGAATTGTATCAACAACATGGTTTTAGAATTTCCGGTCAGATGAAAGAACCGGCTGACCATCTTGCGCTGGAACTGGAATTCCTTTACCGGATAGTTGACATGCATGAGTGGAAGGGAATTGAGGCAGAATTTCTTCGTAAGCATATTCTCAATTGGCTGAATGATTTTTTTCTGCGGGTTAAAGAAGAAGCCTCGTTGCCGGTTTATCCTTATCTGGTGAGTATTTTGAAGTTATTTTTAACTGAAAGGGTTGAAAGATCAACTTTAATTTAACAGGAGTAACACAATGAATTTAACACGGAGAGAGTTTATAAAAAGAACTGCTCTGAGTACCGGTGCGCTTACCCTGGTTCCGAACATAAAACTGCACGGATTGGAAAAATATCCGGATGGCTGGCGCGGCCACGGGCGGGTGGAAGAAATTCCATCTTTTTGTGAGATCTGTTTTTGGCGCTGCGGTATTCTGGGCAATGTGGACAAGCAAGGCAAGCTCCTGAAAATAGATGGGAATCCCGAACACCCCCTTACGCACGGCCGATTATGTGCCCGCGGTAATGCAGGCCATAAATTGCTTTATGATCCCGATCGCTTAAAATATCCCCTCCTGCGGGTTGGCGAACGGGGAGAAGGGAATTTTAAACGGGTGAGTTGGGATGAAGCGCTGGATTTTCTGGCGAAAAAACTCAGCGACATAAAAGAAAAGTACGGTGCCGAGTCAATGGGGTTTTTCCCGCATGGAATTCATGCCCGTTTTTTCAGTCATCTGATGAAAGCTTACGGTACTCCAAACTCTGTTGAGCCGGCTTTTGCACAGTGCCGTGGTCCCAGGGATGTAGGATACAAACTGACGTTTGGTAGTTCCGTTGGTTCCCCGGAACCCGTAGATTTTGGCAAAACCAAAATGATGGTTTTTATCGGGACTCATATTGGAGAAAATGTTTTTACCGGACAGGTCTTAGCTTTTGCCGATGCTCTTGAACGCGGTGCGAAACTTCTGGTCGTTGACCCGCGATTTTCCACTGCCGCTGCAAAAGCGGATTGGTGGCTGCCGGTGAAACCAGGCACCGATACGGCGTTACTTTTGGCCTGGTCCCATGTTTTAATTTATGAAGGACTTTATGATAAGAGTTATGTCCGTAAATACGCGATGGGCCTCGATCAATATAAAGCACATGTAAGAACATTTACTCCTGAGTGGGCAGAAAAAATTACAGAAATCCCGGCGGCAACCATTCGCGAAACTGCCCGGGCCATGGCTGAAAACAGCCCGGCTGTAGGCTTGCATACGGGCCGTCACGTAACCTGGTACGGCAATGATTCACAACGGGCGCGGGCCATGGCAATACTCACCGCGCTCCTGGGCGCCTATGGCAAGCCGGGGGGTATTTACTTGCCAACGCCGGTGCCAGCACCAAAATTTCCATCTCCTGCATATCCGAAACGACCCCCACGGGCCGACGGTGCCGGGACCATTTATCCGTTCGGCTCAACCGGATTGGGTGTGACCAACGGTCTGGTGGACGCCACAGTGAATGAGGATCCCTATCCAATCAAAGGCTGGATTGTTTACGGACAAAATATTTTACAAAGTATTCCCTGTCCGGAACACACAAAAGAAGCCATCTCGAAGCTGGATCTGTTGGCTGTGGTCGATGTGATGCCCACAGAGCCGATGCTATACGCCGATATCGTTTTGCCTGAAGCGACGTATCTTGAGCGCTATGATGATTTGCTTACCGTGAAAAATGCCATTACACCGTTTGCTGCCATTCGGCAGCCGGTGGTCCAACCGCTGTTTGATAGTAAACCGGGTTGGTGGATTGCAAAAGAAATGGCAAAACGCTTAGGATTAGATGATTATTTCCAATGGGAAACACCCGAAGAATATCTGAACTATCGTTTGTCGGGTTTAGGTGTTGAACTGAAAAATATCCGGGCGGACGGTATCATTCCGTACAACGAGAGCAGACCTTATTTGAATGGGGCACATAAATTTAAAACCAAAAGCGGGAAGATAGAGTTGTATTCGAAGACGCTGGCTGATTTGGGTTTTGATGCGATGCCCGTTTATGAACCTGTGGAAGAGGTGCCGAAAGGCTATTTCCGGTTACTGTACGGAAGGTCGCCTTTACATTCCTTTGCACGGACGCAAAATAATGAAATTCTGCATGATTATATGCCGGAAAACACCATCTGGCTCAACAACAAAATCGCCGAGAATCTCGGTATTCAGGATAAAGATACCATTCAGCTTGAAAATCAGGATGGCGTCATGAGCAATCCGGTGAAGGTCACTGTGACTGCCGGTATTCGCCCGGACTGTGTCTTTACTGTACATGGCTTCGGAACAAATTCAAGCTTTATGACACGTGCTTTTCAAAAAGGCACGTCGGATACAGAGCTTATGACCAGAGTTAAAATCGATCCTTTGAGTGGCGCCACTGGGATGCGGGTAAATTTTGTTCGTATTTTCAAGGACGGATTTCCGCTTATGGTGGAAGGTGCCGTAGCAATAAAACCTGCGGTAAAAAGCAAACAGGAAACAAAGAAACCTGTGGCCAAAAAGCGTCAGGCTGTCATGACGGATGATTCGGAAGAGGGGTGCTGAGAATGGATAAGACTGAATTGTCAAAAGCTAAAACTGCTAAGGTTGTGAGGTTACCGCGAAGAGCGCAAGGGAGGTCACTGTGAGAACCCAAAAAAGGTAAAAACTTACTTTGCTTTCATAGCGGTTAACAAAATTAATTAAATATAATTGGAGTTCATCATGCCACGTTATGCAATGGTCATAGATTTAAGGAAATGTGTCGGCTGCGATGCGTGCACGGTTGCCTGCCGTACCGAATGGGATGTACCGCTTGGCCATGGTAGGACTTTGGTGCAACATACGGGTGTTGAAGGGGAGTTTCCCAATGTCATGTCCAGTTTTTTTGTGCGGCAGTGTAATCATTGTGACGACCCATCCTGTGTGGCACCCTGCCCTACCGGAGCGACCTTTCAACTGGAAAACGGTATTGTAAAAGTTGACCCGAAAGTCTGTATCGGATGTGGGTACTGCGTTGAAGCCTGTCCTTATGATGCACGGTATATTAATCCGGTTACAAATAAGGTGGATAAATGTGATTTTTGTGAAGATCGTTTAGAGAAGGGATTGCAACCTGCATGTGTTGTAACCTGTACAGCCAATGCAAAATTTTTTGGTGACTTGGAAGATAAAAATAGTGTTGTTTATCAGAAGGTGTTCAGAGAAGGCGCCTGGAGAATGGAAAACGAAAATGCGGCAATCGGGCCAAATGTCTATTATCTCGGCACAGAGAAACAACGTGAATTGGTGATGAAGAAGTTTGGTCCCAGGAAATCGAGATTTGCAACTCCGGCAAAAATTTGGGCGACGTTTCTTAGGCCGTTTATTTTCTTTGCAATCGGAGCGACGTTTGCCGGGCAGGCGATTGCCTTTTTCTACCAACTCGTAAAAGGTGAGGAGCATTTCGATGAGTAAATATAAAGACGAGCAAGTTGAAGAGATTCTGGATTCTTTTCAGGAACCGGAAAGGCTGACCTCTCATGAAATCGATAAGATGCGGCAACGCAGGATGAAGAAGCATCATGTATCAACGATCCTGTTGCACTGGTTTAACGCATTCATTTGGGTTTTTATGCTTTTGACCGGAGCATCTCTGATTGTATCCAGTCATTATAAATTTGCGCCGCAGATTTTCATTGATGTTGTACATGGATTGTTTAATGGGAAAGCACAAATACTGGAGTCCCATATTTGGTTGGGTATTGTTTGGGTTTTTGTATTTTTCGTGCATGGTCTTTTTGGATTTAGAAGGTATGTTCGTAATAAAGAATTAGGCGAAATTAAATCTTTTGCTAAACGTTGGCAAACAATATTACATTCAACGCTGTGTGTTTTATTTGGTAATGATGAGTTATGTCTCGATGAGGATGATTTCAAATGGTTAAAAATACGGGCATTAGGTATTCTGGGTAAAACAAATGAACCGCTGCCACCGCAAGGCTCGTTTAATGCCGGGCAAAAACTTTACGGATTGTTGGTTGGCGTTATGACGCCTGTCATTATTATTACAGGGCTGATTATGGCGTTCCATTTATTCAGCACCACCGTCGTCGCCTGGGCGGTTCCTGTTCACTTTTTTGCTGTAGGTCTGGTTGTTTCCGGGTTGATCATTCATGTTTATATGGGTGCCGTTTTCCCGGAAGAAAAACCCGCCTTTTTCTCAATGATTACCGGTTTTGTCAATGAAGAGTTTGCTTACACACATCATTTTAAATGGTGGAAACAGATGATTCGCTCTGAAGCACGCTGGCGGAAAAAACGCGACGGTGATGTAAATTTGAAAGATGTGTTGTTGGACCGTTTTGCCAACGCTGCGAATAAAGCAAAATCAGAGCAGAAAGTGGAAAAACTGGTTCGTGAGATTACGACCGATATACCACAGAAGGTTGTGGGCCCGCCTCCCGGAAAGATCGTCGATGCACCGGCAAAAACCAAACCGTATATGCAGCCTTATTGGGCAGGCATAGCGATTGGTCTTGTCCTTCTTGCGACGTTTTTTATTATGGGAAGGGGATTTGGTGCATCGAGTGCATTTGCCCGTTTTGATGCTTATCTCCTGCATCTGATTGCTCCTCAGCACGCTGAAAGTTCCCCGGTTTGGGGGAGGTACACGGCAGGTGGAAGATCGCCGTTTTCAAATTTTCTTGTGTTTGAAGTCATCGGCGTACTTATTGGCGGATTTCTTTCCGGTTATTTGGCGAAAAGAACACGAAAAGCTGTGGATAAAGGTCCTGGAATTTCGAACAAAAAAAGGTATGTGTTTGCCTTGCTGGGTGGAATTTTGATGGGAATTGGCGCAAGGATTGCCCGGGGTTGTACGAGCGGTTTAGCGTTAACCGGTGGCGCAACTCTGGCTCTCGGAGGTTGGGTCTTTATGTTGTGTGTATTTGCCGCAGGATTTGTCGGCGCATATTTTGTAAGGAGGTTATGGTTATGAGCGCACCACTCTATAAATATGGTTTGTTTTCACTGGGTACCAGTTTTTTTATTGCGGTGCTCATCGGCATTGCATTTGGATTTTTCCTGGAACGAGCCGGGTTTAGCAGCGCCAAGAAATTGGTGATGCAGTTTTATTTCAGAGACTTCACTGTTTTGAAGGTGATGTTTACGGCAATTGTGGTGGCCATGCTCGGCTTGCTTTATTTCAGTATGCTGGGCTGGATAGACCTGAGTAAAGTCTATGTCACACCGACATTTCTGTGGCCGCAAATCGTTGGCGGTCTTCTGTTGGGGTTTGGATTCGCCGTGGGCGGTTACTGACCGGGGACATCAATGGTTGCAGTTGCAATCGGAAAATTAGATGCAGTCTTTTTTGCCATCGGAATCTTTTTAGGCGTTTATGTTTTCGGAGATATTCTTTATCCGTTCATTGAAAAGTTTTATCTTTCGGGGAATATGGGCAAAATTACCTTGCCTGACTGGCTTGGTGTGAATGCCGGTGTGGTCGCATTTTTCATCGTTGTCATGGCAGTCGGTGCTTTCTGGCTGGCCGAAAAAGCTGAACGGGAGTGGGATCCATACAAAAAATATACCTCGGAAAAAGAGGCATCTTAGTGAGTAAAATACGTGCGGGTGTGATTTGGTGAATACACCTGCGTCTAAATAGTGATTGGCCTAAAACATACTATTTTTTACAAAAGGTGTCATTCACCATCCAGCGGCTGCCGGGTCGAAATGACAAGGCAGAAAAGGCGTTTTCGGTCAAGCGCTAAATAAGGTTAACCTTGATTATTCATGCACGTATGAATAAAAGTAAACAGGAGTCGTTTTATGCAGAAAAAAAATATATCAGGTAAATTGATTGGCGCACTCATTTTACTTTTTCTCGGTGTTGTTTTAGCACTTGCTTACCCTTCAAAACAAGGTCAGCGAGCTAGTGTAAAATCTACGATTCAAATGTCTCAGACGGTCAAAAAACAAGTGCCACAGAAGACCGTGATCCGCAAACAGGTAAAGAAGCCAAAAATAAAAAAGCGCCAGGTTCCGGCAGTTATTCAGGAAGAGGAAGAAGGGTGCTGAGAATTTCCGGTTAGTTGGGAAAAATGTTTGGGTTACACCCGCTCAGGCGATAGCACGTTTTACAAAACCATCATTATCTTTAAGTCTTATGCGGGCTTCGTCAGCATCTACGTTTTTTAAGATCATGACCAGTGCTGTTTTGACGTGGCCCCCGGCTTTTTCAAGCGTGCTTGATGCACTGGCATAATCCAAACCTGTGATCATCATGACGGTACGTTTGGAACGTTCTTCCAACTTAAGGGAGTTCATCATCAGGTCAACCATCATATTTCCGTAGACCTTCCCCAATCGAATCATTGAAGCCGTGGTCAACATGTTTAAGACAAGCTTTGTTGCAGTTCCTGCCTTCATCCGCGTGGAACCCATGATGACTTCCGGACCCACTACGGGACAGATGGCAACATCTACATCCAGTTTGAACCTGGCTCTTGGATTGCATGTAACAAACAGCGTTTTTGCTCCAATCTCACGTGCTTTTTCAATAGCTGCAATAACATAAGGTGTCCGATAGCTTGCGGCTATACCACAGGCTACATCATTTTTCGTAAATCCGTGATGTGCCAAATCTTTAATTGCCTGTTCGGTGTGATCTTCGCTGCCTTCCATGGCCGTGGTCAAGGCTTTTTCACCACCTGCGATGATGCCCTGTACCATTTCAGGATGTGTGCCATAGGTGGGCGGGCATTCAGTCGCATCCAGAACTCCAAGTCGTCCGCTGGTTCCCGCTCCGATATAAAAAAGACGTCCGCCCTTTTTAAATGTTGCAACCAGGATATCGACCGCCTCAGCTATGTAGGGGATCTCTTTTGCAATAGCGTCAGCAATTATTTTGTCTTCTTTGTTTATAATATGAAGAATATCTTCTGTGCTCTTACCGTCTATTTTTTCAGATGCAGGGTTTCTTGCTTCGGTTACTAAGTGTTTTAGTTCGTCAAAAACATTATTTTGCATATAGTCTCCAATGTCGTCGGGAAAGGAGGATTTGTATTGGTTACTTTCCGGTTACTTTTTTCAGTTCATTCCAAATGTCAGGGTCTTCGGAGCCGATGACCCAAACAGAAAAACCGCGTAATTTATTTGTTTTCATTAAATTGATTTTATATTTAAATGATTCAGCATCCTCAAAGAAGATATACTCGAACAAGCCGCCATTTTCATAAAAAGTATAGTGTACTTTTTGATCGTCTAACCAATTTATCTTTGCATGATAGCGTTCCGTTAGCGACATGGCTTCAGAATAGGGCAAGGCGTTGCTCCAGGAACGTGCCTTGCCGAGATACTTTTCATCATCCTGTTCCGTACGCCAATACTGGGAAACAACGGGGATCCCTAAAGACAATTTTTCTGCCGGAATTTGTGAAAGAAAGTATTCGATATTTTTTTTGACCCACGGTATTCCGGCATTAGGTCCGGGTGGGGTTCGCCTGGTGTGTTGTGAGTAAGTCATCACCGAAAGAAAGTCACCTGCTTCTGCCAGAGCCTTCAAATCGTATCCGGCCCGCCAGTTTTTGTAAAGCCATTTGAAATATTTTGTGGGACCGGGAAATTTTTGGGGTCGATGGACAACAGCCGCGCTGAGTTGAAAACCGTTTGCGTGGAAAGCCGTAGCAGTTTCTTTGAAAAATTGTGTAAACAGGTCCTTATCATTAATATTTAGATTTTCGAAATCAAATTGAATACCCAGGTATTTATATTCTTTACATTCATTAAGCATGCTTTCGATAGCACGATCACGAGCAATTTTGTTGCTGAGCAGTTCGTGAAGCATCTCCTGGTTAAAACCCGGGTTATGAATCAAGGGCATGACGTCAATATTGTTCTGCTTTGCTAAATTCAGTACCCGCGGGTCAACACTTCCCCATACAACTCCGTCTTCATCAACATTGTAGGCAACAGGTGCAATGATACTGATCTTGTCAAGATTATTTTTGAAACTTTTCAAACTCGACTCACGATCTACATAGTAAAACAGATTTTCAGTTTTGTTTTGGGAAGATGCAATTTGAACAATGCATGTAAGTAATATAAAAGCTAAAAAAGATCTGATTAATTTTATCATTTTATTTCCTCGTTTGGATTAACAAATAAGTTGATCAGATTTCAGGTTCTTCCAAGCTTAGGCATCCGGAAGAAATACCCGGCACCTATCGTTTTAAGTTCCTTGCTTACAAGGATAAGAATCTTAGAATTCCACTTCCATTAAACCAGCGTGTATCTCGGTCCTTCGAGGTTAAAAAATAAATTTGTTGTGTGCTTTTGAATTCGTCATCACTTACACTTTCAACCTATCTCTCCTGTGGTAGAAGTCTGCCAACATAAAACCGGTTCCGTTCCACCAGCTTTTCAGGTTTAAGGGCAAACTCTTCCTGAGAAAAATATTCGGTTCCGGTGCCAACGCCGTCCGTACTAGGTTGGCTGCCCCAATATTTAAACCCGATAATTTCGCCCTGTTTATTATAAACCCAGTGCAGAAAAATGCAGGAGTGGCCGGAATTGTCTTTTCTCCAGAATTGCACAAAATCGCCTGCCTGAGCTTTTTCAAACGGAATTTTTTTACCCAGCTTGTAGGAAGTGAGCGCATAAACCGCTCCCATTTCACGCGGTGCGGCCAGGGGAGCGCCTTTCAATTTAACGAACCATTTGTCCACAAAATCTTTCATGTCGCTTACGCTCATGCCGGAAATCTCTCCGGATGCATTTTGCCTCTGTGCCCATTCCTGCAAAACCGACATGCACACCTGCCAGCTCATACCGACGCAGTGCGTGCCACGATTCTCCCGCACACTGCTTAAACGCTCACCCAGGTAGTCGATATTCACCGTCGTTCCCAAATGAGTAGAATCAACCGCTTCCGGATCGGTGGCTTTGGGCCAGTAGTACACATTATCTTCTTGTCGTAACTTTTGCTCGCCCAGAATGGTTTGCAAAATCTGCTTTTGAAAAGAGAAAGATGCGGCTGTTTCTGTTTTCAGCATCGTTTTATTGGCACAATTTAAACCCAAAAACAGAATGAGTAGCGCCGAAATCGGAAGTGCTTTCTTTGTCATTTTACTTCCTCCTCGTTCAAATAATTTACCCAGATGGGACTGGACCAGGCGACTGTACCGTCTGTATAAACAGCTCGCAAATAGTAAAAATGGCTGCCGGGCTGCACAGTGGCATCTGTCATGTTTTTATATGCGGTGTAATTCCCACCGATTTTTCCGGATACAAAAAGCTGCTGATTATCCCGTAAAATATAAGCGTACAACAGATCGCGACTACGTATCTCAAAGGAAATAACCGGAGGCTGCTTAATTTCTATTTCACTGCCCATGGGCGCACCGTTGACGAAAAATTCAAGATAGTGCTTCTCTCCGGCGGTGGCATAATTTCGTCGCGCTTTCAATGCCCGCCAAACGTTTTCACGGCTCAGAGTATCTGAGAGCAGCACGCCAGTCAGACCACCTTTGTATGCGTCCTCCCGCCATCCTTCATTGGAATGAAAATACAACCCGTGTGAATCCGACGCGCCGACAAAGCCGAAGCGTTTGCCCAGCGCAAGTCCGTCCTGCGCAAAGGTGCCCGGCATTCCACCTCGATGTGGAATAGGCAGATTGCCCATATATTCGTTAGCACCATGAATAGAAACGATTTCATAATTTGTCTGGATCTCAGGGTCGTGGTCCTCCCAGGTCATGCCACCCCACGGCGGATGATGCGGAAAAGCGACGGCGTCATATGAGTGCAGGGTTTTGAACAGTGACTTGACATCGTAAGCGATTTCTCCATGGTGATTGAAAAACCGGCTTTCCTCTCCGCTTTTGAAATAAACGTTTTTGTGGCCTGTTCTGACTGTAGAATCCTGGCGGCCGCTCCAGGTCGAATGCGTCCATTCGTAGGCATTGATGGTGACAAATTCCCCAGGCTGATTGTAAATTTCATTGAGTGCCTTCAGATAAGCCCACTCTCCTGGTGAAAAATGGTTATTACCTAGCCGCAGCGCATCATGCTCTGTGATGGCGAGAAAGTCAACCTTGTAAATATTTTTGTACAAGTTGTACAGCTCATCAAAACTGCCTGAACCATCCGAGTACGCCGTATGAACGTGCAGATCTCCATAGTACACCTTATAGTTACCGTGTTTAGTCGGTCCGCGAAAGCTGTTTTTTTCTACGGTTTTAAGTTCAGATGGATAAGAAACAGGGATGTATTTTTTGAGTTTAACTTTTGTACTAACCGGGTTCCTTCTCACCATCTTCTGCAAAAAGATAGTCTTGCGATCACGACGAGCCATCCAGAGTTCATTTTTGGCTGTCCAGGCTGTATGGACGTATAAACCTCGCAATCCCCATCCTAACTCATCAAGTAACCAATTTTTGCTCCACATGCCATTTTCATAAAAGGTTGCATTGAAAACATGATCGTGACGGGTGAAAAGATAAAGTCTCCCATATGCATCGAAAGTTACTGTCGGATACTCATATGACTGAGTTTCACTACGGCTTTGCAGATCGATACCATTCATAGCATTAACAGGTTCAAACCATTTATTGCCATCAAACGCTCTAAGCATAGGATAGCGGATAATTCCCCAGTCATTCGTGCTGCGCCGATTTGTCGTCCACGCAACCCATAACTTGTCTTTGTACCAGGCGAGCGTTGCCTTACTGTCAATGGCAGGGTGTGAGGTTACCTGAATTGGTTCTTGCAGTGTGCCATTTTTTAGGCAGCTGATATAAACATCTGTATTATGAGCGTTTGTGTAGTCCCAGGCAAACCAGATTGAGTGATCGGGAGCTTCGATAATTGTGGGGCGATAAGCATAACCCGGTCTGTTTTCCAAAACAATGTTTTCAGACCATTTACCATTGCTCAAATATTTTGCGACAACCTGAATACTCTTTGCTGATGTTCCGCGTTCCCATGCCACCCAAATTCCTCCGGCTTTGTCAGCTAGAATGACCGGTCGAAAATCATAGTCCACATCTGATGTAAGTCGAATTTCATTACCTAATTCACCATTGGTATAAGAGCGTGCGTAGATGTCCCATTGTTTCTCTCTTCTTGCTGACCATACAATCCAAACGACGTCTTGTGACGTGACAGCAATCCTCGACCGATACTCTGTTCCAGGAACCGAGCTAACTTGCAGTGGCTTATTAAAAGTTGGTTCTTTTTTAAACCTCAAAAAGCGGTGGGTTTTGGTTGAATCGTTGACTTTTTCGAGTTCAAGTTCAGAATCGTTAAAAGATGTAAGATAAATGCCTTCCCTGTCATCATCATTTGTGAAATCGTAAGCAAGGTAGACTTTATTTTTGCTATCAACGGCTAATGCAGGATACTCAATTTTTCCAAATTCTTTTTCGCTATAATGGGGTAAGTGAATTTCTTCTGAGAAGTAGAGATCGTTATCGAGTTCAAACCAGTATTTGCTCTCCTGGCTTGGTGGATAACGTTTTCTTATGTTTTCAGGCTGAGAAAATCCTGAAGAGAGATTCATTGATACAATTGTCACTCCTACAAGAAATGCCAAATATGTTTTCCGAAGTTTTATGGAAGACAAAATCATTATTTTACCTTGAGGTTGCCCTCATTCCTTATGCAGAATTTTTATGGAACCCGACAAAACTATTTCGCTGTCGGGCACGGTAAACAGACAATGAAGCCTATTCATTAAAGATGAAAGTTTTGATGTACATTTTTTAAATGTTACTGTTTTAGCCGAGATGTTTTTGGATTTGGCAAATAGCAAATTTTGACATGTTGAATTATTGTTAACCGGCCAATTTGCCAACAAATATTACCGAAACTGGTTTTCCCTTTTGCGGGTGTGTTGTTTCCTGCATTTGGATAATTTTAAATCCAGCATCAGAATACAGTTTTACCCAGGTTTCCAATTTACGGAAATACCATGGTGCAGGGTCTGTGAAATCGCTGCTGAAACCAGTCCATGTTCCCGTACGCCATCCATCCTCGTATTTGAGGTTGTCGCAACTAATCACAGGGTGCATAGTCTGAATAATGAAAGTACCATTGGGAGTCAATAAAGATGGCATTATTTCAAAAAGCCCGTCTACCGACTCTTTCCCAATGAGAGAAAAATTACAAACAGCAGTGTCGAACTTCTCGTTCAGTTTGCCGGCCGCCATATCTTCATATGAAAGAATCTCAAACCGGCCACCACCAGCAGTTCGAGCTTGTTCAATCAGTCCGGGGATAACATCCGTTCCAAGGACATCAAGACCTCTTACTGATAATTCTCTCACAAGCCATCCTTCACCACACCCGATGTCAATTACGGATTTTTGAGATACTGCTAATACCGTATTAATAATCGCTTGATTCGTAACGAGCGTTCGGCTCTCAATTTGGTCCCCACGTACGGCGGCTGTCCATTGAGCGGCATTCTTGTTCCAGGAATCAATTATCTTTTTGTCGCTATGTGGATTGGTCGTCATAAATGACTTTCCAGCAACATCATTTGTCCAATTTAGGTTCTTAGAGTTTTGCCAGGTTTTGCATTTTGCAAAACCCGGCAAAAATAACGGTGTTTACTCTTTCCTGGTACTTAGATTGCCGGATCCGCCGGAGTCTTTGGATTGTTATCCCGTTCAATTGAAGGATAAGGATAAAAATTTCTGTTACGCTCGTTTGTCAGGTTGCCAACTGCAGGATCCAGGTTGGGATGAAATCTCCTGCTGTCTTCAAATCGCATTCCGGTTAGAAACATTTCGATAGACCGATTCTTATAAATTTCTTCCAGGATGTCTGCCTGACTGTTTACGTCCCCAGTCCAGGCTGCCAGTCCCGCATTAACACCCAGGGGGTCATTAGTCTTTTCTCTAACCAGGTTCAAATTGGTGACTGCTTCGGAGAGTTGATTGAGCCGCGCATATGCTTCGGCCTTGTTGAGCAGCATTTCACCCTGGAGGTAAACTGGAATGGGCGAAGTCTGGGTGATCCAGAATCCAAGCGCTTGACTCAAGGGCTGCCCACCGGCATCAGCATTGGCATTACCAGCATCTGCTCCCAGGTAAAATGCAATCCTGCCATCTCCCGGTTCAGGAATATAAGCGCCTAACAATCCAAAATTCTTTTGTGGCTTCAGGTCGGAGGCCCCAGGATTTATTCGATCCCATATGGGATTGACATTGTTTGCATCGTAGCTGAACAACGAACTCACCGGCGTACTCGCATCATTTAATACGGCGTCCGCATGAGTAATTGCATCGTTATAGTTCCCAGCCATAAGACTGTACCGCGATAGAAATGCATTGATAGACTTCAGCAAGTTAAAGTCGTCTCCCAACACGTTACTTTTAAAATCATCTGATACCGGATTAGCATTGATTGCATCTCTCGCTTCTGTTAGCAAACGGATTGCTTCTGCTAAAACGGTGGCCCTGTCACTGAAAGCAGCATCTCCATTCGGGGAATTCATTATGACAGTCTGGTCCCACATGCCGACAAGGTATCCCAGGCAAATCGCTTTGTAAAAATTGCCATAAGCGAGAAGCCCGCTCCGTGTGCCAGGTGACAAATCAAGAACTTCCACGCCGGCAATCAGCGATTCAGCCATACCCTTGGCTCTAAGAAGAGTTACCCAGGGATTGGTAATACCCCCACTCTCGGGCGGCAGTTCAGTGCTTCCCCTGGCAAGTTCGTTTATATTGAGAAAGGTATTCGTAACGCCTAATTCCCGAGTCGTGATGCCGGGAGCTTCTATAACTTGACGCAATACTGTAGTTGTGAAATACTGGTTTAGACCAATACTGATTGCAAACAGTCCTTCTTTAGAGTTAAATACGACTTCTTCAGTAGGATTATTCGGGTTAGGAAAGTCCCTTTTGCACGAGGTTACAACCAGCATGAAAAGGGCAAAGATTGCCACAATTGTGTGTTTTGCTCTATGCTTCATCTCATGTATCTCCTATTAAAATAGTTCAATTGGTAACAGTAATTCCAAATACGATAGTTCTTGGAATGGGAGTTAATCCCATTATTCCGCCTCTTGCACCATTGCTTTGGGCTTCCATATTTACTTCGGGATCCCATTTCGAGTAGTTATCAAATGACAAGAGGTTTCTACCACTTAAGGTAAATCTCAAATTGCTCAAACCCCTAAACGGATTATTCCACAGGTACGAAAGTGACAGCTCACGCAGTTTAATAAATGAACCATCTTCAATGTAGGATTCGGCTATCCCGAATTTTGCTCTTCCTGTACCTTTAGGTTCTTCCCCTTTTAACTCCTTGCCCGTCTGGACACCACCACCAAATCGAAAGAACATGCGTGAATCCCAGCTCAGCACATCATTTCCCTGAACAGCATCAAATTGGGCTCGGAAAGACCAGTTTTTGTATTTCAGTTCATTTGTCCAGGAAGCGATATAAGCGGGATTGGGATCGCCAATTTTCTTTTGCAGAAGAACCCCCGTTGGCTGACCGTTAGCATCCCTTTCAACAACGTTATTGCCATTTGCATCCACCGAGCCTCTTTCACGCTGAGGCAGTCCGTTGGCATCCAGGAGCAAGCTGCCATCCGAATTTCGGGCAAAATAGCCTTGACGGAACACTCCTAAAGGTTCGCCATTCCTCGCTACCGAAAAACCGAAATTGCCGATGCCGATCTGATCCCCTTCAATTCCCTTCACTTCATTCTTATTGGAAGAGAATGTGAAGCTGGTGGACCAATTGAAATCTTTGCTTGTAACCGGAGTAGCTGTGAGTTGTATTTCGATCCCTTTATTGTCCATATTTGCGATGTTTTCAATTCGACTTGATGCGCCTGTAGATGGGGCCAGTGCTCGCCTCACTAACAGATCTTTAATCGTCTGGAAGTAACCGGTAACTTCTAACCCCAGCCTGTTATCAAACATAGCCAAATCAATGCCGAATTCCGTTTCCGTCTGTCGTTCTGGTTTCAGGTCGGGGTTACCTATTAGCGAAGGAGAGATTAACCCCGATCTTCCTCCTGTACTAACTGCGCTGTAATTCGTTAACCGGTCAAAAGGTCCAATGGCGGTCAGATTTCCCGCTTGTCCCCAGGCAGCCCGAATTTTGAAATTATTAATTGCGTCAACATGCCAGAAGTCTTCTTCTGAAATGATGTAAGACAAACTGGCCTTGGGGTAGAACTGATTTCTCTCATTATCCCCGAATACCGAAGAACCATCAATCCTGGCAGCTCCGGTGAGGAAAAGTTTATTTTGTAATCCAAGTGTCTGCTGGATATATCCTCCCCAAATGGCTCTCCTGCTACTAAAATCTGTGGTTGAAACTGTTGCAGCACCCGCGGTGGTCTCAACTCCAAGAGCAAGCCCTCTTGCATTTATTGTGCCGAGTTTTGATTCGTCATATTGATAAGAACCTCCTGCAGCAGTTACAGATGATATGGCGTTTGACAATTGGGTCTTATAAGTAACATTAAGGTCACTGTTGATTTGTGTTCTGTTGAGGTTTGAAGACCTGGCTCTGCCATCCGTCTCTGTGGTCGTTCCGATTGGAGAGTACGTGGTTGCTTTTGAACGGGAATCGTCATAACCCAACACATAGTTGACGTTCATACCATCAATGGGCGATAACGTAAATTGAATATCTGAGATAGCTCTCTTATTCTGCTGTCGAAAATCAAACGTATTAATATACTCGAGAATATTCGGATAAAATGTCATTTTCGGGAAATTCCCATCAGCGTCGGGTGCAGGATTTATCTTGTTGTTTGAAAACAGAATCGTCTGTATAACGCCTGGGCCAAAACCACCGTCAGGCATGTCATTACTATTGCTGGTGGAAACATAGGTTCCAACGGAAAATGAAGCCCAGTCATTAATAACCTGGTTGACTCTGAGACGGACTCCGCTGCGGTCATAGTCTGTATTCTTCATGATTCCATTGTTTGCAAGAAAAGACGCAGAGCCGAAGTATGTGGTCTTTCCCACGCCCCCAGAGACAGATAGATAGTTATCCGTCCCCGTGCTGTTTTCGAATACCATATCCTGATAGTCAAACCGCTCTACAGGTACGGTTGATAAATCGGTAACATCACCTGCGTTTACCCAATCCAATAGCACTTTATTGTAGTCTATCTTTTTCCGCAGCGAGTTAAAATTGACACGGGTGCCAAATGTAATCTTTGGTTTGCCAAGCTTGCCTTTTTTTGTGAAAATCTGGACAACTCCATTACTTGCCCTTGAACCGTAGATGGCCGCCGCCGCCCCTCCCTTGATGACCTCAATCCGTTCTATGTCCTCAGGATTGATGTCTGACAGTCGATTCTGCTGCACACTTCTAACTCCCAGAAGGTCATTAGAAGTATTATTCACAATGACCCCATCGATGATATAGAGGGGATCCGAAGCTCCATTTACCGTACTGGCGCTCCTTAACCTCACGCTAATCCCGGCTGCCGGATCTCCTGAATTCTGTGTTACTTGCACTCCGGCAAATTTCCCGGATAGGGACCCCGTAACATCCAAAGCACCGGACTCTGAAATGCTCTTCCCTGAAATCGTTGAAATGGTATTGCCAAGCTGTCTCTTACTGATCGCCGCGGCACTTCCGGTCACGACAATCTCATCAAAACGCAAAACATCCACCGAGAGTTCAAAATTTAGCACGACAACACCGCTGGTCTCCGTAACGGTGTGCCGGGTACTCTTGTACCCGATAAAACGTGCTTCAAGGATGTTCTGCTCAGCCGGCTGTGGAATAATCAAGGTGAAATTACCATCGTTATTAGCCGCTGTACCATAATTAGTTCCAACGACAATAATGTTGGCGCCAGGTAATGGAGATCCTTGATTATCAGTAATCTGTCCTTGAATCGTCAGCTGAGCAAATGCAACTATCGGTAAGCTGAAAACTAAGGACAGGATTAGAAGTAGCTGTAGCTTCTTAAACATGAAATTACCCTCCCTTTAATAGTATTAATAAGAAATAGATGATGATATGATTCGTCACAACTATGAGGTTATCGCACTCACCTCCTTATATGAAAAAATTAAAGGACCAAGTCGTTCGTACTGCGGCATGTTCGATTAAAACAATTAAGTGTTTTAATCGGGACAAATAAAAATGATAATGCAAAATTAAGGGGTCTAGCCTATAAGGAATAGATTAAATGTATGGGATAAAATGTCTAATGTCTAATATTATTTCGACAAAAAATGATACTATATTGTCAAAAAGGTGCTTTATTTAATGGAAATGAGTTGATAAAAGTATAAATAAAATTGTTTTAGCACTAAACGATGCTCATTTGTGTGGACGCATTGACTCACAAAGAATGTTACCATAGACATTTGCAAATGTGGTCGTTGCCTCACAATTTATGTTACCAGAAAGGAGAAGACATAGATTATGAGTACAGCAACAAAAAAAGAGTATATTAATTTGCTTCGTGAACGTTACGAATTTACTTCCAGAAAGCAACGACAACGCATTCTGGATGAACTTTGTACAACATTAGGGTATCACAAAATCATGGAGTCTGTAAATAATTTGATGCCCAAATATTTTTTGGGATTAGTATAAGAACGCCGAACCGGCCTCGCTATAATTAGTGAACACATTACAGATTTAGTCAAATAATGTTTTTTAAAACGGTCTGTCCAAATATAGCTGGCAAAAGTATAACGTCTTTATTAAATTAGCTCTCATAACAAACTTCGAACTTTATCATCAGGCTTCATCTCACTTAGACATTTTATCAAAATATTTTAGTGACGTTTTGACATGGAAAATTCTATTGAAGTGACACAAAAACATTTCTCCCGACTCGATGGCATCTTGAGCAGTTATAAAACAATTCTCATCATGATGCATGACTATCCTGATCCTGATTCATTGGCCAGTGCAATGGCGCTTGCATATTTTGCTCGATTTCGGCATAAAATGCGCACAAAAATTGCATTTGGCGGATTGATTACCCGTGCAGAAAACAGGGCCATGGTTCGTCAACTGGGGCTAAACTTAACTCATGTCAGTAAAATTCGGTGGGATCGTTACAAATGTGTGGCAACGGTGGACACGCAGCCGGGTTTCGGAAATAACAGTTTGCCTGACCATGTGCATCCTAAGATTGTCATCGATCATCATCCACCTGCCGGAGGACAAATGCGAGCGAATTTTTATGATATCCGTCCGGACTATGGCGCAAGCGCCACGATTTTGCTGGAATATCTGCACGTTGCCGACATAAATATTCCTGTTGATTTAGCAACCGGGATCACCTATGCCATTCGCAGTGAAACTCAGGAATTGGGTCGGGACGCCTCTGCGCAGGATGTTGAAGCTTATCTGGCAGTTTATCCGAAAGCGAATAAAAGAAAACTATCCAGAATGTACAATCCCAAACTGCCGAATGAGTATTTTATCTTGTTACACACAGCTTTACAACAAGCAAAAGTGTTTCGCCATTTATCGCATGTACATCTTGGTCCGGTTATCTCGCCAGAGTTTGTTCCACAAATTGCCGACCTTTTGCTGCGACAGGAACGCATTGGCTGGGCATTCGTGACCGGGCAATATAATGGCCAGTTGTTCGTCTCGCTGCGCAGCAGTCAGCCTAATGCCAATGCCGGATCTGTGCTGAAACGGGTATTGAGTCAACTGGGCAGCGCCGGCGGTCACAATATGATGGCTGGTGGCCGCATAGAACGACATGGCATCCATGATCCCGACTGGCAGAAACTTCAGGAAACCATTCTTACCAGATTTCTCCGCCGGCTTGGCTATAAAGGTAATACAGAATGGAAACCGCTGCTTGAAAGGAATGGCAATACAGACCAGAATGGCTGACTATGAAATCTTTATAAGATGAAAGTTAAAAAGAATTATCAGGTTACTGAATGTGCAACGAATGAATAAAACAAGGAGTTATTTACGACAAAAATGCAAAAAGAATTTTTTAAAAATAGATTAAAGTTCTTCATCGTTTCTTCATTTTTCGCACTTATGTTCCTAATGCAATCAAAGTTTGCTTATTCGCAAACCGTAAAACTGACCGATTTTTTGCGAAATCGCATACAGCTTTCAGAGAATGAGCTAACGGAGATGAGGCAAGGAAACGTCGTTGTTAAGTTACTGAAAACAAAACTAAGACGGGAAATTGCTGTTTTGGGTATCGTAAAAATGAATGTTCCAAAAGAATATTTTGTAGAAAACTATCACGATAGCGATATCTTCATTGAAACCTTAAATGCGGTTGAAAAAGGAAGGTTCAGCAATCTGCCTGCTTTAAAGGATGTACAGGATTTAACATTGGATGAAGGCGATGTTAAAGCAATTAAAGAATGCAAGCCGGGAGACTGTAATATTAAAATGTCGTCTGAGGCCATGGCTTATTTTCAAAGGAAAGTCGATTGGTCTGCTCCGGATTATAAAGAGCAGGTAAAAGCTCTTTTCCGTCAAAAGATGATTCAATATGTCGCTTCATATTTGGTAGGCGGAAACGAAGCAATGGCGGAGTTCGATGACCAAAAATATCCACTGCGTTTGGTTGATGAATTTCATGATTTGCTAAAAGATAGTCAATATTTATTTGATTATGCACCGAAGTTACACAAGTACCTCGAAGACTATCCTGCATACAAATTGCCAAATACGGAAAACTTTATTTATTGGTCAAAAGATGATATAGAGACAAAACGCCGGGTCATTAATATCACTCACGTAACCATTTACAAACCCAGGAATCAAAATTTATTTAATATTTATATTGCCTCAAAGAAAATTTATGCAAGTCATTATTTTGAAGCCGATTTGGGTTTGACGGCCATCGAAAACGTCTCTGAGAGTGCAGGTGTCGGGATTTATTTTTTGTACCTCAAACGTGCAAGAATTGACTCTCTTCGTCATCCGCATTTTGGCGGAATATTAAGAAAAAAAGTCCGGGGCGGGTTGAAAAAAATGCTGAAGAAGAATTTGCAAACATTAAAAGAACTTACTGAAAATAACTACGAATTGTCACTTAAATAGAGAAATGTGAGACTTAAGGTAGTGTCAAAAGTTACATGAAAGAATGAAAGATATTATTGAAAACAGAAAG
>CAYVXE010000076.1:0-21469 GCA_964455375.1 uncultured Calditrichaceae bacterium | reverse complement strand
CAGGCTTTCACAACGAGAAGTTTGACTATTGTTTTTTAACGACTTTACCTAAAACCATCTATCGCTTAACCGGACACTCATGAAATTTTTATAAAATGTTTTTCAAAAAAAAGTCATTCGTATTATCCATTCTTTGTTTTTTTAGTCTTGTGGGGTATGATCAATTTGTACTAAACGGAAATAATGTGATGACGATCAAACTAAAGAGCGCTGCCTTTGCAAATGGCGGGATGATCCCGAAGAAATGTACGTGTGACGGTGAGGATGTCTCACCACCGTTGTCCTGGACGGGCATCCCGGTTGCAGTCAAGGGTTTCGCTCTTATTTGCGACGATCCGGATGCGCCAATGGGCACCTGGGTACATTGGGTGCTATTTAATTTGCCACCCGAAACGAAAGATTTACCGGAAAATATACCGCCGCAAACGATGCTGGAAAATGGTGCAAAACAGGGAAAAAACGATTTCGGTAAAGTCGGGTATGGCGGTCCCTGTCCACCATCCGGAGTTCATAGGTATTTTTTTAAAATCTATGCCTTGGATTTAGAATTAGCTCTTGAAGGCGGTGCAACTAAAGAACAGTTATTAAACGCTATGCAGGGACATATTCTGGCACACGGCGAGTTGATGGGGACGTACAAGCGCTAAAAGAAGTGCTGCCTTTGATTGCATCGACAAGGTTGTGTTAGAAGATATTTTCTAATATTTTGCAGGAAGCGAATGCGTTTTTTTTTAACCCCTTTTTGTTTTTATCTTTACAGAAGAGGAAATTCAGAATAAAAACTAACCTGAACACTAATTGTAAATTGACGATGTGAATGAATGCAGAAACTCAAAAAATGATTGATTGTTACACATAAATTGCGTATTTTGCATTGTTTTTGAGGATGAATCTTTTTTGTTCCAGAAAACACACTGGTTTTTCCTACGGATAGAATACGATAAACGAAACAGGAGCCGTCTCAACCGGTTGAGTTTATATGTTCACTTCCACTTTTAGACCGAATACAATACGCGCTGTAATTTTTTCAGACTCACGTAATTAATTTTTTTGTTGATGCTTTATGGAATGATGTGTTTCAATGATTCCATGATTTTTCTATGGGGTATTTATGGGGCGGCAGAGCGTAAACAAAATTGAAGATGCTAAACAAATTCGTTTGTTTGAGAAGAGTTTATTAAACGACATACAAGCACTTGAAATCATGCTGGATAAGGGGCTCATCGAGTCTGGTGTGAGTCGAATGGGTGCAGAGCAGGAGTTGTTTCTCATTGACCGGTCGACAAGGCCGTACCCCAACTCTTTGGAGGTTCTGAAGGAATTAGGGGATGCTCATTTTACAACGGAGTTAGGTAGTTTTAATCTGGAATTTAATTTAGATCCGGTGATGTTTACCGGTAAATGTTTGTCTGATTTGGAAAAAAAGATCAAAAAATATTTAAATAAAATACGTGCGGTAGCCCGAAAATACAATGCTGATGTGATGTTGACCGGAATTTTGCCAACGCTTCGTAAGCGGGACTTGGGATTGGAAAATATGACGCCAAGACCTCGCTATTTTGCACTCAATGAGGCGATGAATCGGTTGCGCGGTGATTTTTATGATTTATTTCTCAGGGGAATAGATGAATTATATGTGAAACATGACTCTGTGATGCTGGAAGCCTGCAATACCAGTTTCCAGGTACATTACCAGGTTGATCCGGAAAATTTTGCTCATGTTTACAACATTGCCCAGGTTCTTGCCGCACCGGTCCTGGCAGTCTCCGTGAATTCTCCATTGTTGTTTGGCAAACGGCTTTGGAATGAAACGCGGATAGGAGTTTTTCAGCAGTCAACGGATACAAGAGGGGGTCCACGGGATATCCGCCACAATCCCGCAAGAGTCAGTTTCGGGCATGGTTGGATATGGGAGTCTGTTCTTGAAATTTTCAAAGAGGACATCGCTCGCTTCAGAGTCCTTTTTGCACAGAATATTGAGGAAAATTCACTCGAGGTTTTGCAGACTGGGAAAATACCTGAGTTGAAAGCGTTACAAATTCACAATGGAACGGTCTACCGCTGGAACCGGCCTTGTTATGGGGTTAAAGACGGCACGGCACATTTGCGCTTGGAAAACCGGCTTTTCCCCTCAGGCCCCACACCGGTTGATGAAGTCGCAAACGCAGCTTTCTGGCTTGGTCTGATTCAGGGAATGACATCTGTTTTTAAAGATATTACGGAGGTTTTTGAATTTGCTGAAATTAAAGCAAATTTCTATGCTGCCGCAAGAAGAGGGTTGAAAGCGCAGTTTACCTGGATTAAGAACAAAACTATACCGGCTCATAAACTTATCAGGAAGCAGCTTGTCCCTCTGGCAAGAGAAGGTTTACAGGAAGTTGGGATCGACAAAAATGATATCGACCGTTATCTCTCAATAATAGAGAAAAGGGCTGCCACCGGACAAACGGGCTCAGAATGGCTGTTACGTTCCTTCAATGGACTTAAGAAAAATGATTGTGATGATAAGTGTTTATTCTCGCTTGCGAGAGCCGCTTTAAAGGAAGAGAAACGGGGCAAACCTGTTCATGAATGGACCTACGCCGTACCGGAACGTAAAACAGATATTATAAAACACTTCTTAAAAGTTGAGCAATTTATGACCACTGACCTGTTCACCGTGCGTGAAGAAGATACGGTTGAACTGGTGCTTAGTGTCATGAGGTGGCGGCACATTCGGCATATTCCGGTTGAAGACAATAAGAATCGTCTTGTGGGGTTAGTAAATTACAGATCATTGGTTGAACTGGTTCAGAACCATGGCAAGAAAAAGGATTTTTCGCTGGTTTCTGTTGGCACCATTATGCAAAAGAAAATTCCTACCGTGACCCCCGATACCGCTACGTTAGATGCTATTGCCAAAATGAAAAACAACGGTGTTTCCTGTTTGCCTGTTGTTTTGGAAGAGCGATTGGTGGGGATTGTTACAGAACACGATTTTATGAATCTTTCCGCACAATTTTTAAGTTCAAAATAATTACCGCCCGACCGAAACCGTTCCCTTTGATGGTACGTTCCTTCCCGGCAGCCGCGTTTTTGCGTCAACTTTAGCCAGATTCATTTTTATTTTGTAACATTGAGCGTAGCAGGGCGGAGTCGAAAGGCCTGCTTGCAGAAATCGATTTCAGAACGAGGAATACCGAAAGACAATTACGGCTTCGGGAGGTACAATCTGTGAATTTTTTTTTTGCCCGTGAAATCTGTTTGCTCGCTCTGCAATTTTCGAATTACGAATCTTTAATTACGAATTGGCCTCAGCAAAGGATATACGGGAATGTGAGAATAAGGCAATATGGCAATAAGGGTGCGATAGAGGTGCGGATTTTTTTGGGGGGAGCGTTTGTTTTTGGGGAGAGATTTATTTCCCCACAGATTCCTCTCCGGCAACTGCCGGATCGGAATGACATGGTGACAGTTTTGTTTCTTGTTCCAAAATTTCTATTTTGGAACACACTTGCCTTGAAATTTCAACTTTGAATGAACATAGCGATTGAGCATAAAAGTTAAATGCTTGAAGCCTTCGTTCATTTTTTATTAACGAGTATAAAGTCCTTGCGTTCTTTGCCAGACGTAAATTATCTGTCACCGCCTTTTGGGTTTTCATCGGTGACCGTCTGTGTGTTTGAAGAAGTGCTTGCACAGGCTGGGAGTCGAACCATGATTTTCTTAGCATTCCTCTCCATAATAGACAGATTACCTTTTCATCTTTTTTTTAGCAACTTTTTTTCTTATATTTTATTTCCATTAAATTTTGGATGAAACAGAAAAAATAATATGCGTTTAACAACAAAAATTATGATTGGTGTGGTCGTTGTAATAACGATAGTGAATGGCGCTGTGTTTTATTTTATTGGACGCCGGTATAACAATTTATTGTTAGATAACCTCTCTGAGTCAGCACGGTCTTTTTACAAACAAATTGTTGTGACTCGTGCCTGGGTAGCCCATTATGATGGGGTGTACGTGAAATTTCAACCTGACATGGAGATCAACGAGTTTCTGGAAAAACCTGTGGTTTACACAATGGATGGTGATACATTAGTAGCAAGAAATCCGGCTCTTGTTACCAGGGAACTGTCTCATTTAGGTGAAAACATGGGGGGATTCCGATTTCATTTAACGAGTTTACAACCGATCAATCCGGACAATGCGCCAAATGATTTCGAGCATGAAGCGCTGTTGGCATGCCAGAAAACTGGTAAAAATTCTGCTGGATCAACCGGGGAATTTACAAAGTTGGAAAAAACAGACAGCGGCGAAACCTTCTTTCGATATTTTGCACCTCTATATACCCAACAGGCATGTTTGTCCTGTCATGGAGTTCAAGGATATAAAGTGGGTGATGTGCGCGGTGGAATAAGTATTATTGTACCAGCCCAAAAAGTTCAGTTAGCTCAACAGAGGAATTTACAACTTATGATTGTGGGGTGTTTGTTATCTTCTGCGGTAATTACACTTTTGATTTTTTATTTCATAAAACGTACGGTTATTAAACCCCTGCGGAAGTTGGAAACTGCGACGGAAAAAATTAGCCTTGGGCAATATACCAATGAAATTCCGCTAAATGGGAATGATGAAATCGGTGATCTCAGCAAAGCGTTCATGCAAATGCAGCGAGCTATCCGGGATTCCATAAACCGGCAAATAGCCACAGAAAAAATGGTTGCCCTTGGCCAGCTTTCAGCAGGTATCGCGCATGAAATTCGTAATCCTTTATTTGCCGTACGAAATGACCTCGATTATCTCAAACGAAAATTTTCCGGTAACGGTGAACAAACAGTGATTTACCGGGAAATGGAAGACGGAATCGTCAGGATTAATCGAACGGTGCAATCAGTGCTTGATTATTCAAAGCCGCACAAAGCTGAGTTTTCCACTCATCAAGTACATGAGGTGATCGATCGGTGTATGGTACTCATGGAAAAACAATTTGCCAAAGAAAATATTCTGGTTAATATTGAGATAGAAAAGAACTTACCCGCCATTGAAATTGATATTCACCGCATTGAACAGGTCTTAATTAATTTATTCACGAATGCCAAAAATGCGATGCATCAGAAACAAGGTACTGTCGAGCTTCGTGTTTATAGAACCGGCGATAAAATTCGGTTAGACGTGCAAGATAGCGGCGTCGGAATAAAAGAATCGGAATTTTCCCGGATTTTCGATCCTTTTTATACCCGGTCAAAAGGAGGAACCGGTCTTGGCCTTACGATTGTGAAACGCATCATCCAGGAACATAAAGGTGAAATTCGGGTTAAGAGCAAAATGGGCAAGGGAACAACTTTTATGATTGAACTTCCAATAAAACAATAGAAATTATATGCTTACGTATTCAATTCTGATTGTTGACGATGAACAAATTGTTTGCAATTCTTTGACTCGACTGCTGCGACGCAACGATTGGCGAATTTTTTCGGCACAAAGTGGGGATGAGGCAAAACGGTTAATGAGCCAAATGTCATTTGATGTCGTCATCGTCGATTACAAACTCGGAGACACAAATGGTATAAAAATTACTGAGTTTATTAAGCAACATTTTCCGGAAACCGTCGTGGTTATGCTCACAGCATTCGGAAATGTCGATCTGGCTGTGAATGCGATTAAGAAAGGTGCCTTTGATTTCTTGCAGAAAGAGGGTGACCCTCAGTTAACATTGCACGTGGTGGAACGCGCAGTGGAAAATGTTAAATTGCGTAAAGAGGTACAGCACCTGCGGGATGAACGCATAAAAAATGGTTTACAAACAACTATCATCACCGAAAGCCCGAAAATGAGAGACGTGTTGAAAATGGTCGATGCGTTTGCCAAAACCGATGCAACTATTTTGCTTGAAGGTGAAACAGGAACCGGCAAAAGTATTGTTGCAGAATATATTCATTACTCCAGTGAACGGCATTCGGGTCCATTTGTAACCATTAATTGCGGCGCCATTCCAAGAGAGCTCATTGAGAGTGAGCTGTTTGGTTATGAGCACGGCGCCTTTACCGGTGCAAAAAGTCAAGGGAAAATCGGTTTGATTAAACGTGCGGACGGCGGAACCTTGTTTCTGGATGAGATCGGTGATTTGGCCTTGGAGTTACAGTCAAAACTTTTGCATGTACTTGAAAAGAACGAGTTTTTAAGTATTGGCGCGGTGGAACCTACAAAAGTGGATGTTCGGTTTATGGCCGCAACAAATGTATCTCTTGAAGAGCAAATGCGACTGCGGAAATTTCGCAGTGATTTGTATTACCGTTTAAATGTGGCCAGTGTAAAAATTCCGGCATTGCGTGATCGTAAAGAAGATATTCTGCCTTTTGCAAGGACTTTTGTCCACACACTCAATCAGAAGTTAGGCAAATTCGTTCATAAAATTTCCAATGAAGCTGAACAATTCCTGCTTTCTTATCCCTGGCCTGGAAATGTCAGAGAGTTGCGGAATGCGATTGAACGCGTTATGCTGCTAAAGAAGAATCAGGAAATTACCGATTCGGATTTTACTTTTTTAACGGGTCAAAACAGGAACCATTTTGACAAAGATGTTTGCCGCGTGGAAATTAAGTTTCAATCATCAGATAACATCATAAATGATGTGATAAAACAGGTTGTCGTACATGCCTGGGAGTGTGCTGATCATAATCAAACCCGGGCTGCTACACTTTTAAGTATTCCAAGAACAACCATGCAAAGCTATTTACAGAAATATCATCTCATTTAAATAACCAGCCACTTTTACCTGTCTTTCTTGCTGTAAACCAAGAATTGAATTGGTGAATTTGTTGTGCTTCTCCCGGGCACATTCAAATCGATGACGTCTCTATTTGCCTCACCCTTCAATATCATTCTTTAACATAGTAATAAATCCTAAAATAGCTGTTTGTCGACTGCCGAAAGTAACTGCCGAATTGTCGGCAATTTGGCTTTTTTTCTGTTAGACAATCGACTTAAGTAATTGATATTTTGAGGATAAAAAAAATCGGCACGGCTATTGTAATGCTTCACCAGAATAGTTTGGCAATATATTTCCCCAAAAATCAAACGTATCAAATTAAGGAGGACGTTCATGAAAAAAGCGATGATCGGTGTATTAACCGTTGTCCTTTTTTTTGCCTTTAACCAGGTTACAAGTGCGCAGGCAAAAAAGAAGGATGATGAAATGAAACTCAAAGTGAAAGGTGTTTATACCGCGTGGTTCCAAAAACAACAGGATTTCTTTTTCGGAAAAACCAACTACAATGACAATTACGTTGTGCAAATGCTGCGCTTGCACATGTCATTCGCGTTCGCAGATTATGTGAAAGCGGTAACCAGATTTGATATGGCTCAAGGCTGGTGGGGCGTTGATAATACTGATTTCAGAACCGATTTTACCGATAATCCGAACCTTTCGTCACGATTCAGTAACAAGGATACGAATTACAATTTACACGTGGACATCGGTTATCTGGATTTCCTGGTGCCCAACACGTCATTTCCAATTGATATTCGTGTGGGACGTATGTACTACGGGCTTGGCAACAAGTTAGTCCTCGACAGTAATTTTGATGGTATCCAGGTGGATTTTAAAACCAAATCCGGTACCATTGAATTAGACTATGCGAAAGTTTCCGAAGGCCGCGGAGGTTTTTCACCACTTTCTGATAATGATAACTCGAGTACCGGTGGAGCTGATGGTGGAGATGCCGACCTCATTGCGGTTAAATTTAATCGAAAGACGTCGAATTTTTCTTACGGTTTGTTTGGCATGTATTATAATGACCGCGGCGATAATGCCGGTACTACGTTTATTCTGAATGGTCTTGATTATGCTAAAACCCGTTTTTCCCCTAATATCAGCATATTAGGTGTGTTGGGTGTGACCGCAGATTATGTGAACAAGGATTTGGGTCTGAAAATTAAAGGCGAGTTCGATTATTTGAATGGCAAAGACCATGTTGCCAATACAAATTCCGGTTCTAATCAACTTTCTGATGTAAATAATGGGAATCTCAACGGCTATAATTTATATCTGAAAGGAACGAAAGCAGTAGGACCTAAAGTAGATGTTGGAGTGACGTTCGGTCTGGGTTCAGGCGATGATAATTTGACCGGTGGTAGTGGTAATGTGAACAAGCTGAAGACCATGGGTTTCTTCTACATTACCGAATTGTGGGAAGACAGCATTATGCCGGATGAAGAAGGTATTACACCTCAAGGTTTGGGTGCGCCGAATACCCGCGGTTATCGTGAACTGGAAAACTCGACGATCATCCAGGGTAATCTTCTTTACAAAGCGACTCCGAAACTTAAATTTTATGGTGCTTATTCTCTTATTCGCGCCACCAAAGGTATCCACGGCTGGAGCGATACAAATGGTGATGGTGTCATCCAGACAACCGAATTTACACCGCAATCCTCGAAGACCATCGGTAGTGAATTTGATGTAAAAATTGATTACAGCATCTACAAACAATTGGTCTGGTCGCTGCGTGGCGGTTATTTAATCGCCGGAGATGGAGCGCAACTGCTCATCAATGGAAATACAACCTACGATACTAACCCCTGGGAAGCAAAAATGACCATCACCTTCAAGTTTTAGCCTCTTTCAATTCGTTCATGTTCCTCCTGTAGAAACAACATTCTACAGGAGGTTTCATTTTATCAAAAGGGAGCGATATTTATGAAATCTACAAAATGGCAAAAATTGCTTAAGTGGACAGCCATGAGTTTATTTAGCTGCGCTGTCGTCTTGTACTTTGTTGGTTTTGCAGTATCTCGGGCTTCTGCCGGAAAATCCGCTGAAAAAAAGCACCCCGATGTTGACTTCTCGGTCAGTTGTTTTGAATGTCACCAGGAAGTAACGCCTGAAGTTGCAGAAACCTGGAGTAAGAGTATGCATGGCCAGGTAAACATCAAATGTTTTATTTGTCACGGCGATGGCCAGGAGGAATTTTATCCGAAACCATCAGACACACGCTGTATAAGCTGTCACTCAACCAAAGAAGTTGATTTCGGGAAAGTAGAAGCAACAAGTTGTTTTTCATGTCATGACGGGCATGCTTTAAAATTTCATGTCAATTAAATGTTAATATCCTCTTAAATTAATTTGGAGGTTTTTTTATTATGAGTATGACGAGAAGAGATTTTTTGAAAAATACGGCTGCAAGCGTTGCTGCTGCCAGCATCGGCTTGAATTGGATGCTTGGGTCTGAACAAGCCATGGCGCAAAGCGGTATCGAATGGCATAAATCGGTCTGCCGGTTTTGCGGCACAGGTTGCGGCGTGATGCTTGGGACTAAAAATGGCAAAGCAGTAGCCGTTAAAGGTGACAAAGAAGATTCAATTAATAATGGTTTGATGTGTGTAAAGGGATTTTATTTACACAAGGTAGTGAATGGAAAAGGCCGGCTTTTGCACCCCATGATAAGAAAAAATGGTAAATTGGTAAAGGCAAACTGGGACGAAGCTATGAGTCTGGTCGCCGGTAAGTTTAAAGAAACTATCGAAAAACATGGCCCGGATGCAGTTGCTTTTTACGGATCCGGACAGGCTACTACCGAAGAGACCTATGTCGCAAATAAGCTTTTTAAAGGCCATATCGGTACGAACAATTTTGAGGGTAATCCCAGGCTGTGCATGGCCAGTGCGGTGGGTGGATATATCTCCACATTCGGTTCAGATGAACCGGTAGGCAGTTATGATGATATTGACCATGCGGATTTGTTTTTCATCGTTGGTAGCAATACGGCGGAATGCCACCCCGTGCTTTACGACCGTCTGGTGGATCGCAAGAAAAAGAATCCGAATACGAAATTTGTGATTATCGACCCGCGTAAAACCCCAACCGATAAGATTGCCGACCTGCATTTGCGAGTAAAACCGGGCTATGATTTAGCAGTCGTCCATGCTATTGCCAGAATCCTTATTAAAGAAGGGTACACAGATGAGCAGTTCATTAAAGAATCGGTTAACTTTAGTGACGGGAAGAATGCGATTACCTACGATGCGTATAAACAATTCCTTGAAAAATTTACACCGGAATATGCTGCAGAACAGGCTGGCGTGAATCCAAAAGATATTGTTAAAGTTGCCCGAATGTACGGCGAATCCGAGAAGACTGTTAGTTTATGGACAATGGGTGTGAATCAACGAACCCGAGGCGTCTGGTTAAACAATCTCATTCATAATTTACATCTACTCACCGGAAAACTAGGTAAACTGGGTTGTGATTCACTCTCTCTCACCGGACAGCCTAATGCTTGTGGCGGTGTCCGTGAAGGCGGCGGTTTGTGTCATCTGTTACCGGGACATCGTTTGGTTAAGAAGGAGAAACATCGTAAAGAGATCGCGGCTATCTGGAACGTTCCTGTGACCAATATTCAGCCGAAACCGGGTAAACATACCGTTGCCATGTTCAGCGCTCTGACGGCAGGTGAAATTAAAGCGATTTATGTTATGTGTACCAATCCAGCACAATCATTGCCGAATTTGAATAAGTATTTGCCGGGAATGAAGGATCAATTTATGGTGGTTGCAGATGCATTTCATCCCACCGAAACGACAAAGATCGCCGATGTCGTTTTGCCGGCTGCATTCTGGGGCGAGAAGGAAGGTGTTTACGGATGTACGGAACGGCGGTCTCAACACATGAGCAAAGCCGTTGCGCCGCAGGGAGAAGCACGTTGGGACGGCGACATCTTAATTGACCTGGCCAATCGTTTAGGATACGGGAAGAATTTTGAACATTTTAAAAGCCCGGAAGATGTTTGGACGGAGTATATTTCCTGTACCAAAGGCCAGGACGTTGACCTGAGCGGAGCGCCCTATTCCCGGTTGCGTAAAGTACGAGGATTGCGCTGGCCGGTGCCATCCATTGATCATCCGGGAACGGAGCATCGTTACACGGAGAACGACCCGTATTTTCCAAACGATAAAGCAAACGGGCGTCGCATGTACTTCTACAAGAAACCGGAAGGGAAAGCAGTTATTTTTGCCCGTCCCGACAAGGGTCCCGAAGAACCGACGGATGCTGAATTCCCCATCGCACTCAATACCGGCCGTGTTCTTGAGCACTGGCATACCATGACCATGACCGGACAGGTCGCTGAATTGGTTCGGGCTGTTCCCAAGCCGTATGTTGAAATCAATCCCGACGATGCCAGGGAGTGGGGCATTAGCGACAAGCAGACCGTGAAGGTGATTACGCGTCGTGGCGAACTGAAACTCCGGACGAGAGTGATTGATTTACCTAAACGCGGCACGATTTTCATTCCATGGCACTGGTCTGAAAAACTGGCGAATCTGCTGACGACAGATGCCGTTGACCCGGGCTCGAAAGAACCGGAATATAAGGTTTGTGCCGCACGAATCGAGAAAGCATGAAATAAAAATATGTAAATGAAGATCTCGGATTGCGGTCATAACGAGTCTCTGTCTGAAACCGCAATCCGAAATCAAAAATCTGCAATTCGAAATGGAATTTCACTATGTTAATTGCAAGTATGATCGTTAAAGTCATGCCGGATAAAGCAGAAGAAATTGCGCTGTTTTTGGAACGGCTGCCTAATGTAACCAATTATGGTGTGCACAAAGAAAATAATATTATTGTCGTGATCGAAGCACACGACGAAGAACAGTTGGAAAATCTCGCCAAATATATTTTAGATAGTTATGAAGATGTGCTTGGTGTTTTTCCAACATTTGTCGGATCCGATGAAGAAGATACGGAATTGACTTAGAAGAGTTTTTACGTGGCAATGACAATATGTTGACATCCCTGTTAAATTTTTTTACTCAGGCAATAAATCTTCGTTCACCGTTACGACCACCGGGAGCTGTTGCGGAAGAGGAGTTTGTAAAGAGGTGCATTAAATGCAATAAATGTGCACAGGTTTGCCCCTATGACAGCATTAAAATGGCGCATTTGGATTGGGGTAGCAAATTCGGCACTCCGATGATTTTTCCACGGGACGTACCGTGTTATGTTTGTATGAAATGCCCCGCAGTCTGCCCCACCGGTGCACTGGACCACAAAATTGTTGCAAAGGAACAGGTAAAAATGGGCGTCGCTGTTATTAATCCGGACCTCTGTCTGCCCTACAATGGTATTATTTGTCATGCCTGTTTTGAGCGGTGTCCCATGTACCGCGAGGCCATCACCATGAAAGATGAGTTCTATCCGGAAGTCCACGCGGAGAAATGCATTGGCTGCGGTGTTTGTGAACATGTTTGTATCGCTGAAGAGCCTGCTATCACCATTGAGAGTTCACATCAGATTTAAAGCTCGGAATGAAGAGGTAAATGAAAATAAACGTTGAAAGTAAAAGGCCTTATCTCCACCTGGAAACCGTTCGAAGGACTGTGCAAATCGTTTCAATGCTACTGTTCATTTTTATCCCCGTTTTGAATGGATTCGGTATCAAAGCTATTATTGGCACGCTTTATTCAATTTCCATCGGGAATTTGGATATTGCAGATCCGGTGATGGTGGTGCAGACAATTTTGTTGACGAAGTCGGTTTACATTCCGCTGATCTTGTCTGCTGTTTTGCCAATAGTGATCGCTTTGATTTTCGGCAAAGTATTTTGTAGCTGGGTCTGTCCTCATAATACCATTTCGGAATGGATACATACACTTGAAAAAAAGATGTTCTCCCAAAAATGGCGTCAGGTTCACAATTTTAAACGTAGCAAAAACCCTAAAGCCTACTGGTTCTGGATTATATTTTGTTCGTTGCTGATGTTGACGCTTGTCCTGGGGCTGCCACTGCTCAGTTATCTCTCGGCTCCCGGCATTATCACCAGTGCAATAACACAAGGAATCTCAGGTATGGGATTTGGTCTGGAAATAGGGATTATTCTGCTGATATTAGCTGTTGAGGGGGCGTTGTTCAGGCGCTACTGGTGTAAATTCGCCTGTCCGGTGGGTGCATTCTTAGGGTTGTTGCAAACAAAAAAAACCTTGCGAATTGTTTTCAATGAAGCCGCATGTGATTGTAAGCCGGGGACAGCCCCCTGTTACACGATCTGTCCGTTACAACTTGCCCCTAAAGAGGGTCATGATTTATATCCTTATTGTTTTAATTGCGGGCTATGTGTCTCTTTTTGTGAAAGAGCCGGGCGCGCATTGGCGTTACGTTTTGGCGATGGGGAAACAAATAAATAAAGGAGTGATTTATGGCTGATAATGAGTTGAAATCAACATCCCGCCGTGATTTTCTTGCGCGCATTTTTATGGGAGGAGGGTTAATTGTGGCAGCAACAGCCTTTTTGCGGGATGTCTGGCAGTTTCTGTACCCGGATACAAGTAAACATACGTTTACTAAATTTATGGTGGCGAATGTGGACGATATCCCACTGGGCAAAACCCGGGAAATAGAGGTTGGAGGGGTACCGCTGCATGTGGTTCATCTTAAGGAGGGTTTTAAGGTTTTTTCAGGGATTTGCACCCATCTGGGGTGTTTGGTGAAATGGGAAGGGAATAAGAATCGTTTTTATTGTCCGTGTCACGGAGGAGTCTTCGCAACGGATGGACATGTCCTCGCTGGCCCTCCACCCAGACCACTGGATGAATATAAAGTTACCATTGATCATAACATTGTATTTATTCAGGTACAGAAGCGGAAAGGGAGGTGGTCGTAATGAAAAACTGGTTTAAACAGAGATTTCCTATTGATTATGAAAAATTCATTGAAATAAATGAAAAAATATTTATAAAGGAGCCTATTCCCAAACACATGAAGAACTGGTTTTTTGCCATGGGCGCAACGCCCATGATTTTGTTTGGGTTCCAGATTATTACCGGTATTCTGCTGACGTTCTATTTCATTCCATCGCCTGATTTGGCGTATGAAAGTGTGCGCCACATTACGCAGGATGTACGTTTTGGATTTATGATTCGCGGCATTCATCGCTGGGGTTCAAATATGATGGTCATTGCACTGTTTCTGCACATGATTCGGGTCATCTTCACGCGGGCTTACCGGGCGCCACGCGAACTGAACTGGATAATCGGTGTGCTTCTGCTTATGACGACATTGACATTCGCGTTTACAGGATATTCCTTAATCTATAACCAGCTTTCTTATTGGGCAACGACGGTAGGTACAAATTTCTTTAAGGCCATTCCCGGAATTGGGATCGTCATATTGAATTTTTTGCGCGGTGGTGAAAATGTGAACGCGAATACTTTAACCCGGTTTTTTATGCTGCACATCGGGTTTTTACCGCCCCTGATGACCATACTGGTGTTTCTGCATATTTTAGTCATCCGTTTGCATGGTGTTGCAGATATCGAAGGGCACGAACACGAGGAAAAATATCCGTTCTATCCGTCACATTTTTACAAAGTGATCATTGCAACACTCTTTGTGGTTACGGTAATGAGTGCGCTTTCGGTAATTTTTCCGCCGGGAATTGGCCATCCGGCAACACCGGATGTGACTCCCATGCACATAAAACCGGAATGGTATTTTTATCCGGTTTATCGTTGGTTAAAGTTGGTACCGCTAAATGTTGGAATTTATGGTATTGTTGCCAGTATAACAATTCTGGTATTTTGGCCGTTTATCGACGAGTTGATTTGCAAAAGAGTTCCGGAGGTTAAGACACATTACATTTTTGGGACCTTATTTGTGGTAATTATTTTAGTCATGACTGTTTGGGAAGCGTTGGTATCTTAAATTCTATTATTTATGTGAAGGAGTGAAATATGAGCAATAAAACAGATGTCCTGACCGGGCAAAAATGGTTGATTGGAATATTTAGCGTTCTCCTCGTGGTCACGCTGGTGATTGTGGCCGGAGTAGAAATGAAAAATACAGCCAAGGAAAAACCGGAGATTGAAATAACCGGGGTGACAAAGCAATGTATTTCTTGTCATGAAAAAGAAAACATGTCGGTTGGCTCCATCAGACAATGGAAAATGAGTAAACACGCTGAGCAGGGAATCGGCTGTATTGAATGTCACGGAACGGAAAAAGACGAATGGGATGCATTCTATTGTCCGGAAAGTGACATTCCTGTTGCCCGGCATCCAACCCCGAAAGATTGTGCCAATTGCCATGAGGATGAAGTGAAAGAGTTTGCCAACAGTAAACATGCGCATCAATTCTGGCTGCTTAAAAATGCAGACCGATCCGTGTTCGAGTTTCCCATTGCCACACGAAACGGGTGCGAGGAATGTCACAACATTGGCAATATCTGGCCGGATAAAAGTGTGGGTGAATGCGATGTTTGTCATACGAAGCATTCCTTTTCACTTGAAGTGGCCAGACAGCCGGAAACTTGTGGCGAGTGTCATCTGGGTCCTGACCATCCGCATATTGAAATTTACAATGAATCCAAGCATGGGAATATCTTTAAGGCAAGGGGCAAAAATTGGGATATGAATTACTCAACACAAGATAACGAGGAAATTCCCATCGAAGCTCCGGTTTGTACCACCTGCCACATGGATGGCAACGAAAAGCAGCCCATGACACATGACGTCAGCGCCAGGTTAGCGTGGGAATCGCAGGCGCCCTGGAGTTTTCGTACCGTCTGGGATCAAGAAAATCTCGGTACCTGGGAGAAAAAGCGGCAGCGGATGGAGTCTATCTGCGCAAGCTGTCACGCACCGGATTTTTATGAAACGTATTTTCTAACCGCGGATTTGGTCAATCTGCAATATAATGAAATCAGACGTTTTTTTGTTGATTGGGTGAGTAAAATGACCAAAGATGGTGTGGTTGATCGTATCGAAGCGGATAATAAATTTTTGTCCAATCCGGTGTTAAATGGTTGGGATGAAGATCCGGAACATTTGTTGTACAAGGCCTGGCATCATGAAGGACGGCGTTTCCGGCATGGTGCGGAAATGATGGGCGCCGATTTCACCCAATGGCACGGCATCTGGGAAATTCAGGAGGATGTGGTTAATCTAATGAAATTCGCCGCCGATGCCGGGTATAAGGAAGCACAGGAATGGGTCAATTCCAATCATCCGTCCAAATTCGTACCGTTTGCAATTTATGATTTGCCGGGAAATGCCTGGGGAGTGAATACGAGAGTCAACCTGACGCCATTTATCTACAAAAATAATCCAGGCTATTGGGAAGAAGTCCGGAAAAATGTGAAAGCGGCTTATGAACGAAATCTGCTATCGGAAGAGCAGTGGAACCTGTGGGAGAAACGTTACGAGAAAAAAGATTATTATTTGGGAACGGAATTCGATACCCAGGACGTTTTCGATCTTTACAAAAATCGCAACGATATCGATACAAAGGCTATGCTCGATCAAGCTGTGAAACAAAAACCGCCTGCTGGCAAATTTTACAAACCCGATGGCAAACATGTAAAAAGGGACTGGAATTTTAAACGCTCAAAGACACGTGCAGAACGCTATAAATCAGGTTCGTCCGGATATTAGTTCTGTAAGAATCGTTGTTAAAAAATGCCGCTTGATCCCTCATACAGGCGGCATTTTTTTTGAATCGATTCACCTTTTTATTACATGTAATCGTATAAATACCAGCCACGATATCCATTCTGGTCAACTTCAATATCGTAACGCAATTGCACAATTTGTGCACAATTTGCACATGTCTCTAAGTCCTCCTGATTATTGCTAATTAGGTGTAACTTTATAGAAAATAGAGACACTTGCCGATGAATAAATTACTGGTACATAATTTGCATAGAAAGGTGTCTAATTTAGGTTATAGTGTTCCCCTTAAAAAGTTGAGTCGAAAACATGATTGAAACCATCACCTATGGGGTGACAGCGGCGATTGTAGTATTGATTCCCGGTTTATATATCTACAAAAACACCAAACAAAAACAGAAGGCTGAGCGGCGATTGCATGAATCTGTAAGCAAGGGTTTAACTGAACCTTTGTCACTGCATCCGGTCATCGATCCGACAAAATGTATCGGTACGGCTGCGTGTGTGCCTCCTTGCCCTGAAGGTGAAATACTTGGTGTTTTAAATGGTAGCGCAACACTGGTGTCTCCCACAAAGTGTATCGGGCATGGGGCTTGTGAGGCTGCCTGTCCTGTGGAGGCCATCTCCTTGGTATTTGGCTCGGAACGCCGGGGCGTGGAACTGCCATTTTTGAAACCGAATTTTGAAACTAATGTACCGGGCATTTTTATCGCTGGTGAGTTGGGCGGAATGGGATTGATACGAAATGCCGTGATACAGGGATGCGAAGCGCTTGACTACATGAGTGAAACAATCCAAACTCAAAATCCTGATGTTTATGATGTGGCGATAATCGGCGCCGGCCCTGCGGGCTTAAGTGCTTCTCTGGAGGCACAAAAATTGGGACTACGATCCGTAACGCTGGAACAAGACGATATTGGCGGCACAATTTTAAGTTATCCCCGGCAAAAACTGGTTATGACGCAACCCATGGACATTCCCCTGTATGGTAAAGTGAAAGTTCGGGAAATTGTAAAAGAAGATTTGCTTGGTCTGTGGCATGAAGTGATCAGAAAAACCGGATTGAGTATCCACACCAAAGAGCGGGTGGAGTCAGTGCAAAGGAGCAACGGATATTTTACCATTACGACGACGCAAAATCAATGGAGAGCGCAACGGGTACTGCTGGCCATCGGGCGCCGAGGAACGCCAAGGAAACTTGGAGTGCCGGGAGAAAAAAGCTCGAAAGTAGTTTATCGTTTGCTGGAACCGGCTCAGTATTTGAAAAAGAAAATTCTGGTTGTGGGTGGCGGTGACAGCGCAATTGAGGCAGCCCTGGCACTTTCAGAACAAAGAGGTACGGATGTGACGCTTTCTTACCGCAAAAATGTCTTCAGCCGAATCAAAGAAAAAAATCAACAGCGGATTGAAAACGCCATGCGGCATGATCGTGTGAATGTCCTGCTTGAATCGAATGTCCTGGAAATTCAAAGAGAGTCAGTGCGATTGACAAGAGGGGATGAACAGTTTGAATTGAAAAATGATTATGTGTTCATTTTTATCGGTGGCGTGTTACCGACCGCATTTCTGCAGAATATGGGCGTGAGTATTGTTAAGAAATTTGGAGAGAGATAGTTGAGTTTGAATCGGTTGTCGTTGATTGTGCTGTATTCTGCCGGTCTTTTACTGGTTGGCGCTGTTCTGGTGAAAGGAATTCATTATTACACCGCACCCTTGGAACTGCGTCCGCATTCATCACTGCATCTGTTACTAAAACCAGGTGGCAAATGGGGGCACGGTTTAGGCATTTTAGGTAGCAGTATGATGCTGCTTTTATTTTTGTACTCGCTCCGTAAACGACAGAAATTCGGACTTCGTTTCGGCAAAATACGTCACTGGTTAAATATCCACATTTTCTTTGGCGTGATGGGGCCGATTTTTGTCACCCTGCACACATCGTTTAAGTTTGGTGGTATTGTGGCTGTAAGCTATTATTCAATGATCGCTGTTATGCTCAGCGGTTTTATCGGCAGGTATTTGTATGTGCAAATTCCACGAGCATTAAGCGGTGATGAATTGACATTACGCCAAATGGATGAACAAAACATGGTGTTGACAAAATCTTTGGCTGAGGACTACCGATTAAGCGAAAATGTTCTGACTGAAATAAAAAAGTTGTCCTTAGTCAATGAAAATCAGACTCGCAAAGGACTGTCGTTATTAATTTACGTTTTTGTAAACGATTTAATTCGGCCATTCAAAATTCGACAGATTCGCCGGAATATTTTATCCCAACGAAATATTCCCATGGAAAAAGCAGATCACGTTCTCGAGCTTATCAGAGAAAAGTCTTTGCTCATGCGGAAGATGTCTTTGTTATCTTCCATTAAGCCTCTTTTCCACTACTGGCATGTAGCACATAAACCTTTTGCTTATGTGATGATCATTATCATGTTTGTTCATATTGCCGTGACAATTCTATTTGGGTACAGGTGGATTTTTTGATGCATTTGGTGAAAGCCGGAATATGAAGCGATTTTTAGTCTTTGTTGTTTTTGCAGTTTTGGTGACAAACGGGAGCGCCCAGATTTCTCCGGGTAAATTATCCAAACCACATACGACTTTAGAAGGCATGGAGAATTGTACAAAATGTCATACACTTGGCGGTGGTCCAGAGAACAAGAAGTGTCTTGGTTGTCACAAGGAAATTACAGAAGCAGTTAATGCCGGCAGCGGATACCATTTTTATGTAACAAAGAAGCAATCCAAAGATTGTGCTGAATGTCACATGGAGCACAATGGAAGCAACTTTAAATTGATTTACTGGCCCAGCGGCATGGAAAAGTTCGACCACATTGAAGCGGGTTACAAGCTCTTGGGTAAACATGAGAATCAAAAATGCCGGCAATGTCATCAACCCAAAAATATAAAAACAGATTTGAAGTCATTAAATACAAAAATTGATCTAAAAAATACTTTTCTTGGTCTTGACACACCTTGCCTGAGTTGCCATGCAAACGAACATCAAGGTCAGTTGCCAACCGATTGTGTTCAATGTCATCGTTTTAATGGCTGGAAACCGGCAGCGAAATTCACTCATGAGATGGCTAAATTTAAACTCACAGGAAAGCACAAAACAGTGGATTGTGCGAAGTGTCATAAACCCGTATTTGATGAAAGCAGGAATCAAAAAAAAGCCAGGGTTTATACCAAGTTCACGGGGCTGAAATTTCGTAATTGTTCGGCGTGCCACACAGATATCCATCGGGGCCAATTCGGAGTAAATTGTACAAAATGTCATAGTGCAGGAGGATGGCAGCGTATTTCGCAGGGGGCATTTAATCATTCTTTGACGCAGTTTCCGTTGCGTGGTTTGCACAAACAGGTCGCTTGTGAAAAGTGTCATAGAGGCGGTGATATGAAAAGAAAACTGCGTTTTGCCAATTGCACAGACTGCCATCGCGATGCGCATTTCGGCCAGTTGGCTGACCGGAAAGACAGCGGACGTTGTGAAAGCTGTCACACTGTTTTTGGATTTGTCCCCGCAAAATTTGATGTGGCAGAACACGGTAAAACCGATTTCCCTTTGACCGGCGCACACCTGGCGATTCCGTGTATTGCCTGCCACTCTGAAGGTAAATTTGCACAGGGCGCCCGTGGGAGGATGTTTGATTTTGCAGAAACAACGTGTAAGAGCTGTCATGAAGATGTTCACAAAGGTCAGTTTGCCGCTCAAATTCGACTTGGCGGATGCGAAACCTGCCACCAGACATCTGACTGGAGTGACACAAAATTTGACCACAGCACATCGAGATTTTTATTGGTGGGTAAACATCGCCAAGTGCAGTGTCGCCAGTGCCACAAAACCATCGATGCCGGAACAAGCAGTGAACGAATTCTTTTCAAACCGATCAAAACGGCATGCCGAACCTGCCACAAAGATCCGCATGTGGGACAGTTCAAACTGATTAAACCGAAAAAAACATGTGACAAATGTCATACGCCTTCGGCATGGGAAAGTTTAACATTTGATCATAATCGCGATGCATTGTTTCATTTAAATGGCGCACATGAAAAAGTACCTTGTGCAGCATGTCACAAAGTAAGAAAAGGCAACCAGACGGCTTTTGTTCTTTTTCGTGGTCTGGACAGGAGGTGTATTGGATGTCATGGAAATAAAAAATGAGTTAATTCGATAACAATGGTGAAAGAATGAATTGCAAACGACTTGCAAACTGCATGATAAAACTATTCTTGAGTTGTTTCTTATTAGAAGGGATGTTTTTTGTAACAACTGCCTGCGTTTTTGCACAGGAAAATCCCCATAAGCAAAAGAATCTGGTCTGCGAAACATGTCATGTTTCCACATCCTGGCATGCGATTCGATTCAATCACGATAGGACAGATTTCCCATTGCGGGACAGGCATCAGGAGGTCGCCTGTCAATCCTGCCATAATGTTGAGGATTTCCGGAAGATAAGTCAGAATTGTTTTTCCTGCCATGAAGATGTTCATGAAGCAAAAATGGGCAATGATTGTTCCGAATGTCATTCCTTTAAAGGTTGGGAAATTTTAGATAATATAGCCATTCATGCCAATACCCAATTCCCCATGGTTGGAAAACATGCTCTGGTGGATTGTGAAAGCTGTCATAGAAACCAGTTGCAAGGTGACTTCGCATTGCAGACAACGGACTGCATCGGCTGTCATCAAAGTGATTACCTCTCAACAGCAAATCCGAATCATGTTTCTAATTCCTTTTCAACTAATTGTCAGGAATGTCATGAAATGAGCGGCTGGCAACCGGCATTTTTGGCAAATCATGACACGTTTTTCCCCGTGTTTACAGGTTCGCATGACGGTACCTGGAACGATTGTAGTGAATGTCATGCAAATTCAGCGACCTTTACTGAATTTTCCTGTTTGAATTGTCATGAACATACACAACCTAAAATGGATGATAAACATGGGGGTATGACTGGATATGCGTATGCAAGTACGGCTTGCTTTGGCTGTCATCCCACCGGCGAGAAGGGAGATTTTGGCGAGCACGACAGTCAGTACTTTC
>CAYVXE010000075.1:6299-21710 GCA_964455375.1 uncultured Calditrichaceae bacterium | reverse complement strand
CCTCAAAACCAAAATGCTCAAGTATCTCCCGTGCCTTGCCAGAAAAGCCCTTTATGTAATTGACAAGGTTTGCCGCAACATTATCCGGGTCGGCTTTAAGTCTCTTAAAAGTGAATCTGCTTGTATTGTGAAAATTGTATCCCGCCGCCCTGTTTAGAATCGGTCCAATGTTCTTTACCTTACTGCCCTGCAATTGTTCGTATTTTTTGAGGACATTATCTTTCGTGTCTTCAAGAACGCAGTCAAGACGTCTGAGAACTGTCATCGGTAGCATGATGTCCTTGTATTGATTCGGCCTGTACGGCCCTCTCAGGATGTCAGCTATGCTCCAGATGAAATTGACTTTGCTACCCCAGTTGTTCATATTCGCCCTCAATAATCCTGTTATCTATTCTTTAAGTTTGTGCGTTGGTATCTAAAAAACTATTCTCCTCATGTTTAAACAAAAAAAGCACGAACGGCGAATCTATCCGGTCGTGCTTCCAAGGTCACGTTCAACCTTATCGTGTCTTTGAATTTGTCCCAAAATCGCCGTCGTCAACCTTACTTCTATCTATAAAGAATACTGAAAATACAAACCCCTGCGGAAAAAATCAACGGATAGTTACAGAGGTTTCAATTCTTTCATTAATCCAGCCTGACAAGCGGTCAGCATAAACGGCGTTTGCTACATCCGAATGAGACAGACGTGTGTAGGTCGCAAGCGATTGATTAAAAATGATGAAATGAATCAGATTGGAAAGGATTTGGAGTGGGACAGGTACTGGGAATATCTGATGAAGAAAGGAATTTTATCTTATCTCACCTCAAGCCTTGCAAGGGCCAACAAGAAGATATTCACGGCAGAGGATTTCAAAGCCCTTCTGGTCAATGGATGTTTGTGAACCGGGATGAAATCTCATTGATTCCGGCAGTGATTGCATATCGCTACGAGGCAGGATCACTTTGCATACCAACAAAAAAGGAGCTGTAAAAATAATCTCATTTTATACAACTCCTTTCATTCAGTCGGGGCGATAGGATTTGAACCTACGACCCCTTGACCCCCAGTCAAGTGCGCTAACCGGACTGCGCCACGCCCCGATAAATTATTTTTCTAATATCGCCAAGATGTCTAACAGGCCCTGCCGTATCTTTTTTATTAAATCTTCGTTCGTTTCCTCAACAAATGATAATTTGGTTTGTTTGTTCCTTTCAACCCTGAGATCTCTAATTTTCTTTTTAGCACCTTCGATGGTATATTTTTCTTCATAAAGTAGTTTCTTTATCGCCAAAATAAGCTGAATGTCATTATTGCGGTAAATCCGATTTCCTGCCCGGTTTTTTGATGGCTTCAACTGACGAAATTCACTCTCCCAATACCTTAAAACATAAGGCTTAACGGAAGCTATTTTACTCACCTCACTGATAGAATAATACAGCTTTTTAATGAGTGGCGGTTTCATTTCGCAGCATTAGCCAGTTCTATTAAACGCAATAACGACGTTTACTTCTTGTTACCTGTCAGCACTTCGCAATAATATAGAACCTTTCGCACAAAACGTCAAGCATTTTTGTTTAAGATCATCAAAATGGGACAAATATGTGTTCCTTAATTTTGCCTCAAATAAAGTCAGCGGTTCAAATCCGTAAACGCCACGCCTGAATAAGGCATACGGTATCTGTTGGTTATACGGATAATTTTGTCCTAACGTGCAGCCTGCACTATAGCCAACTTTCTCAACGCTGCGAATGACTTCAGCGTTAAACCTTCCATAGGGATAAGCAACACTGTGCACTGACTTTTGAATTTTTTCTTCCAAAACCGATTTGGAAGATTCCAATTCATACCACATTCTCTTCGTCGGTAACGATTTTAAATCCGGATGGGTTACGGTATGAGAACCAATTTCCCACCCTCCCTGTGACATGTCTTCGAGCGCCTGCCAATCGCAGTGTAAAATTCTATTTTTCCGATATGGAAAATCCCAACTATTCCATTGACCGACATAGTTTGTAATAACAAAAATTGAGGCCGTAAAGTGATATTTCTTCAATAGTGGAAAGGCAAATTCATAGACGGACGCATAGGCATCATCAAATGTAATGATGATTTTTTTGTCTAAATTTTCCTTTCCACTAATGTAGTCAGCGATGGTGATTGTTTCATAGCCTTTACCGGCTAATGAGGCAATCTGCCTTTCAAACATTTTAAGTGGGACACTAAGAAATCCGCCATTCGAGTGCCCAAGAATCTTATGATAGGCAAGAATTGGGATAAACATCCCACATCCCCTCGAAATAGTATTTACGACAAAAGTGTTTCAACTGCATTATATGGAAGATTAAATGCATCTGCAACACCCTTGTAAGTCACCTTTCCATTCATGATGTTGACACCTTTTGCAATCTCAGCATTTACTTTTGCGATCTCGGGAAAACCGACATTGGCAATTTGAATTGCATACGGCAATGTGGCGTTCGTCAGCGCAGCAGTGGATGTCATTGGAACGCCGCCAGGCATATTGGCAACGCCATAATGAATGACGCCGTCAACCTCATAAATGGGATCTTCATGCGTTGTCGGATGAATCGTCTCAACACACCCACCCTGATCAACAGCGACATCGACAATAACAGAACCATTTTTCATTATTTTGAGCATATCACGTGTGATTAATTTGGGAGCTTTTGCGCCCGGGATAAGAACAGCGCTTACAACTAAATCCGCTTGAGAGATTGCAGAGCGAATGTTAGCCGGATTTGACATGATAGTCATGACATTTTTAGGCATGACATCATCTAAATACCGCAAACGATCAAGATTGATATCAAGGATTTTCACCTTGGCGCCTAAACCAGCGGCAATTTTTGCAGCATTTGTTCCAACAATGCCGCCGCCAAGAACGACCACACTTGCCGGTTCCACGCCGGGTACGCCGCCTAACAGAATACCTTTTCCACCCTGAAGTTTCTCAAGGCACTTGGCGCCTTCCTGTATTGACATCCTGCCGGCTACTTCACTCATAGGCACCAGCAGCGGTAATTCACCATTTGCGCTTTGCACTGTTTCATAAGCAATGGCCACACAACCGGAAGCAATAATTGCATTCGTCAGGTCCAATGATGCCGCGAAATGAAAATATGTAAACAGGATCTGCTCCCTTTCTATGAGGTCATATTCCTGTTTTATTGGTTCTTTAACTTTCATGATCATATCACTTCGGGAAAATACTTCCGCAGGCGTTGCCACAACTTCAGCTCCGGCCTGAGCGTAGTCTGCATTCGTAAACCCGCTGCCTATCCCGGCGTCTTTTTCCACTAAAACAGTATGATCGTAACTTTTTAATATCTCAGCTCCAACCGGTATTAATGCAACACGGTTTTCGTTTGCTTTGACTTCCTTTGGCACGCCAATTACCATGTCTTACCTCCTGCTTCTCTTTAATTATCTTTCGGCTTTAAAATCGTCGTGTAAATTCTCTTTTCCTCAAATAATTCATTTGCAACGTCCAGCAATTCAGCCGTTGAAACTTTTTCAATTTCAGACAAAGTTTCACCTAAGGGAACATACTCTTCCAAATAAATTTCCATCTTTGCTAAGCGGTTCATCCTGCTGGAAGTGCTTTCCAAACCTAACATTAAGTTGCCCTTTAACTGGGATTTCGTACGATTCAATTCATCTTGTGAAACGGCCGTGTCTTTTAATTCCTTAAGTTCCTTAAAAATCAGTTCGATAGAGTCTTTTATCATATCCTTTTTAGTGCCAATATAAACACCAAAGAGACCTGTGTCAATCAAAAAGTCGATAAATGAATAAATGGAATAAGCCAGGCCGTATTTCTCTCGAATGTTCTGAAATAACCTGGAACTCATACCCGAACCAAGCAAAGTATTTAATACTAACAATGCATATTTCTTATTATCTCTGTAGGAATAGGACTGGGTTCCAAGGCAAATATGTGCTTGAATCGCACCATTCTCAATAATATGCTGGTCCTGAGAATTTGCACGGGGTTTTTCATAAGAGTGATTTGACGACGTTGTTGTTTGACCGAGATTTCGTTTAACCAACTGCACAAGCGTTTTGTGATTTACATTTCCTGCCGCAGCGATGACAATTCTGTCGGATGTGTAATTTTGATTTAAATAAGTGTGGATGTCATCCACTGAAAACGTCTGAATGTTCTCCCGCTTGCCAATGATAGACCGCCCTAATGCATGATTTGGGAATAAATCTTCAACAAAATGTTCATGAATAAGCTCTTCAGGCGTCTCTTCAATGTTGCTGAGCTCCTCAAGAATGACATGCTTCTCTTTTTCCATTTCTTCGTTTAAAAAGAGAGAGTTTTTGAGGAAGTCGGAGATGACGTCGACAGCAATCGGCAGGTCGTCATCCAGTATGTGTGCAAAATAGCAGGTCTGCTCTTTCCCGGTGAAAGCATTCAAATGGCCACCAACAGACTCAAGACTTTGGGCAATATCGGCAGCGGTACGATTGGATGTTCCCTTAAAAACCATGTGCTCGATAAAATGCGAGATACCGTTGTTGGCCGCAGTTTCATCCCGCGAGCCAACAGTCAGCCATACACCAATGGAAATTGATCTTACCGCAGGAATCTTTTCTGAAACAATTCGTATTCCATTATTCAGAATTGTTTTATGATAAACGGCATCTTTTAGAGACATCTCTTCTTATTCTTCCTTTGGCAGCAAGGCCTTGCGGCTAAGATCCATTTTTCCTTGAGCATCGACATCGAGCAATTTCACTTTAACTTCATCACCAACTTTCAAAACATCCTCAACGCGATTAATGCGATCATGAGCGATTTTTGAAATATGAAGTAAGCCTTCTTTGCCCGGTAAAATCTCCACAAAAGCGCCAAAATTTGTAATCTTTTTTACTTTACCAACGTAGATTGCACCTTTTTCTGGTTCGCGCACCAGGTCCTCAATCATATCAATGGCTATTTGACTATGTTCCGCATTTGTGGAAGCAATGAGCACTGTCCCATCGTCATCTATGTTGATTGTGGCGCCGGATTTTTCGGTAATTTCACGAATCATCTTGCCTCCGGGTCCAATCACCATACCAATGGAGTCGGAATTAATCTTTAACGTGGTAATTCTCGGCGCATGTTCAGACATTTCTTTAGGTTCGGAAAGCGTCGCATTCATGATCTCCAAAATCTTAAGCCGAGCAGTTTTCGCTTTCTGAAGAGCATCGTGCATCACTTCGGAAGGGATTCCGGATATTTTTATATCCATTTGAAAACCGGTTATGCCACTTGCAGACCCGGCAACCTTGAAATCCATATCACCTAAATGATCTTCATCACCTAAAATATCCGTGAGAACCAAATACTGTGAATCTTCTTTAATCAATCCCATCGCAATACCGGCAATGGATGTTTTCAACGGTACGCCTGCCGCTAACAATGACAGTGTCCCTGCGCAGACCGTCGCCATGGAAGAAGACCCATTTGATTCCAGTACTTCAGAAACGACTCTTACCGTATAAGGGAAAACACCTTCAGCGGGCATTGCCGGTTTTATAGAGCGTTCAGCAAGATTACCGTGGCCGACTTCACGCCGGCTGGTACCGCGCATTGGTTTTGCCTCACCTACACAAAAAGGAGGGAAATTGTAATGAAGCATGTAGCTTTTCCAATATTGCCCATCCAACTCATCCATTTTCTGTTCATCGATTTTTGTACCTAACGTCGTTGACGCAAGAGCCTGCGTTTGACCTCTGGTGAACAAAGCAGAACCGTGCACACGAGGTAAAACATCAACTTCACAGGAAATGGGACGAATATCATCTAAACCCCGGCCATCAATTCTTTTCTTTTTAGTAACAATTTTCTGCCGAACAAAGTCTTTTTCAATATCGTGAATCTTATCCTTGATTTCCGTTTCAAAGTCCGGATATTGTTCTTCCACTCCCTGAAGAATTTCGGCAACCGTCGTTTTCAAAGAATAATTGCGCTTTTTCTTGTCCGCGATAGCGTAAATATCAGCCAATTTTGGCGTCAGCAGTTCGCGCAACTTTTGAGCCAAGTCTTCGGGAAATTCCTCGGCGGTATAAACTCGTTTTTCTTTACCCGCTTTCTGTTGTAGTGTTTTCTGCAAACCGATGAGTTTCTTGATATTCGCATGGCCAAACTCCAACGCTTCCAGCATTACTTCCTCACTGATTTCGTTGGCTTCACCCTCTACCATAACAATTGATTTTTCAGTTGCGGCAATAATTAAATCCAAATCACTTTGTTCTAAATCTTCATACGTGGGATTTAAAATAAATTCCCCGTTTATCCGCCCCACACGTGCACCGGCAATGGCTTCCGCAAAGGGAATATCAGATATTAATAACGCTGTTGAAGCACCCATAATCCCTAAGACATCAGGGTTGTTTTCTTTATCTGCCGATAAAACATTGATTAATATTTGTACTTCATTTTTGTAGCCGCTGGGAAATAAAGGCCTGATTGACCTGTCTGTAATCCGTGAACTTAAAATTTCATTTTCACTGGGACGGCCTTCACGTTTAAAAAAGCCACCAGGTATTTTCCCGGCAGCGTACGCTTTCTCTCTGTAGTCCACAGAAAGGGGGAAAAAATCCAGTCCCTCTTTGGGCTCTGATGAACCGACTACCGTTACCAAAATCATGGTCTCACCAAGTGTGATAAAAACTGCTCCGTCTGCCTGTTTGGCCAAGCGACCAGTTTCCACAGTATAGGTTTTCCCCTCGAGTTCGAGTTTTTCGACATGAACCATACTTTTTCTGCTCCTAAAATTAGTTTATACGACAAAATTGTTGAAACAGCATCTTTTCTGTTTCTCTAAAAAAATGACACTTTCGATTAAGGGGCCAAAAAAGAATTATCGTCTTATTCCAAGCTCTTTAATAATGGCTCTATACCGGGAAATGTCTATTTGGGTTAAATAGTCCAGCAATCTTCTTCTTCTCCCGACCATTTTGAGCAAACCTCTTCTGCCATGGTGATCTTTTTTATGCTCCTGAAAATGCGGTGTCAATTTGTTAATATTTTTGGTTAGCAGAGCAATCTGAACCTCGGTTTTACCGGAGTCGGATTCGCTATCACCAAATTTTTTAATAATCTCCAGTTTTTCTTCGTTGGTTAAAGGCATTGTATCTCCTTAGTTATTTAATATTTTGAATGTTATTTCTTTATCAGATTTTAACTGGTTTACCAATTCTTGTTTATTTTCAAATTTTTTTTCTGCACGTAATTTCTGTACAAACTCAACGGTTACAGATTTTCCATAAATATTTTCGTCGAAATCAAAAATATTGACCTCTAAAGTGTGCTTAGCATACGGAAACGTTGGTCGATTTCCGATATTCATCATACCCTTAAATCTTTGAGAGTTCATGTTAATATAAACCGCATAAACACCATCCGCTGGGATTAATTTGTGCTCATCGTCAACTTGAAGGTTCGCAGTGGGAAATTCCAGTAGTTTCCCTCTTCCGTGACCCTCCACAACTTTACCTGTTATTGAATATGACCTTCCTAACGCTTCTGCGGCTTGCTGAACCTCACCCTCGTACAGCAAATTTCGAATTCGTGTACTGCTGATATCAAATTTTTCATTTGAAAATGCTGACAATTCTGTTACAGCAAAACCGAGGTTTTTGGCCATTTCAGATAACGTTACAAAATTTCCTTCGCGATTTTTACCAAAAGCATGATCATAACCAATAATAAGCTCCTTGAAACCCACAGTGTCAAATAAAACCTCTTCTACAAATTCACGGGACGTTTTTTGTGAAAATTCTCTGGTAAAATTTATAATGACCAACCGGTCGAGTTTTTTCTTCTGTAAGATATTTATTTTTTCATGAATGGTCGTTAAAAGTTTAATCTTAAAGTTATCTTTACACCCTACAATAAATTTCGGATGTGGATGAAACGTGACCAGAGTACTAAGTAGATTATTTGCAATGGCCCTGCGTGTCACTTCATCTAAAATATACTGATGGCCTAAATGTACCCCATCAAATGTACCGACGGTTAGGACGGAATTTTCTTTTTTTTTAATTCCTTTTATTCCCCAGAGAACTTCCATGGAACGACTTAATCTCGTAAATTTAACTTCATAAATTCTGGGACTGTTAACGCTTCCCTTACATCATATTGTCCAATTTTGGTTCGAACTAAATCGACAATATACGCACCCGAACGCAATTTCTGGCCGATATCATGGACAAGAGACCGGATATATGTCCCTTTACCACAGGTGACTTCAATTTTGAAATAAGGAAAATCAAAATGTAGCAATGTAATGTTATAAACATGCACACGTCTTGGTTTCCGTTCAATATTGATGCCCTGCCTTGCTAAATGGTATAATCGCTGTCCTTTTATTTTGATCGCTGAAAACATAGGTGGTATTTGCTCTATCTCTCCTACAAAACGACTGCAAACCATTTCTACATCCTCACGACGGATGTTAGAATAAGTTTCAACTTCTGTGATTTTTCCGGTTCTGTCGTATGTATCGCTTACTTTCCCTAATTCCACATCTGCTACATAAACTTTCCGCATTCCCATGAAAGACTCAACTTGTTTGGTGGCTTTGCCGGTACAAACCAGCAAAACACCAGTGGCAAAGGGGTCTAAGGTTCCAGCATGCCCAACTTTTTTAATTTTGATGGCATTGCGAATTTTTTTCACCACATCAAAGGAGGTCCATCCCTCCGGCTTATTAATATTTATAATCTTCCCATTTTCAAAATCAGCTCGATTTTCATGTATCTCTGTACGGCTTAAATTAACGTTCATCATCGTGGATCTTTTTTATCAGCGATTCAATATTTTGGGCATAATCTATGGAATCATCATAATAAAAATTTATGTCTGGTACGAATTTTAATCCTGTTCGATGTCCCAATTCCGTGCGAATAAAGTTTTTCGCCCCATTTAGTCCCTCAAGAGTATTTTGTTTCGCCTTTTCATCACCCAAAATACTCACAAAAATACGAGCAAAACTCAAATTATCAGTGAGTTTTACTTTGGTAACCGTAGCCATCGTCACACGAGGATCTTTTAGCTCCCTGCTAATGATTTGACTGATCTCCTGCTTAATCAGATTCGCCACTCGATTAGCCCGCTTAAATTCGGCCATACTAATACAACTCAATCAGGTGATTCAGAATTTCAGCCCGGCCGTCATATTCAATTAATTTAAAAATTTTATTCATCGTTTTATCGATAAATTTCCGTTCGTTGCACACGATTGCTATTCCTAATGACATCTTCTGCCATTTTTCATTTTCGTCAATTTCAGAGATCGACACATTGAATTTGTTTTGTACCCTTTTTATGATACTTGTTCCCACCATCCGTTTTGATTTCAATGAATGGCTATTGGGAATAAACAGCTCGAGTTTGCAAACCCCGACAAACATTTCGTATCACATTATAATTTTCTTGCAGTTTCGATCTCTTTGTAAGTTTCGAGAATATCACCAACTTTCAAATCATCGTATCCTTTAAGGCCGATGCCACATTCAAAACCGGAGGTAATTTCCCGAACGTCCTCCTTAAAACGCTTCAAAGAACTTATTTCAGTTTCATGAATCAGTTTGTCTTCCCGATAGACTTTGACAAGATCGGAACGCGTTAGTTTACCGGAAACGACATAACAGCCGGCAATGGTTCCAATTTTTGGCACTTTGAAGGTTTCTCTCACCTCAATGGTTGCCGTTAATTCTTCACTAATTTCAGGTTCAAGTAACCCTTCAAGAGAGGCTTTCACCTCTCCCACGGCATCGTAAATAATGGTATAAAGACGAATATCAATTTCTTCCTTTTTGGCCAGTTCACGCGCTTTTACTGTTGGGCGAACATGGAAGCCGATGATGACAGCATTGGACGCGCTGGCCAATAATACATCGGACTCGGAAATGCCACCAACGCCTTTATGAATGACATTCACTGCGACCTCATCATTGGAAAGCTTCATCAACGCATCGCTTAAGGCTTCATTTGAGCCGTCCACATCAGCTTTCAAAACAATATTCAGCTCTTTGACTTCACCATATTTAATCCGTTGAGAAATTTGGTCAAGCGAAACAAGATGCGTTCTGCGAAAATCCTGTTCGCGTTTTATTTGCTGGCGTCTTGTACTCACTTCACGAACTTCTTTTTCAGTATCCATTACCATAAAGGTATCTCCCGCCTGGGGAACATTGTTAAAGCCAATCACTTGAACCGCTTTGGATGGTGGCGCATCTTTAAGCCGCTTCCCCTTCTCATCATACATGGCGCGAACTCGGCCGCTAAACTGGCCGGCAACAAAAATATCTCCAACCTTTAACGTTCCATTTTGAATTAATACGGTGGCAATTGCACCCTTTCCTTTATCCAGTTTTGACTCAATGACGACACCTTTGGAATTACGATTAGGGTTCGCTTTTAATTCAAGTAACTCAGCTTCAAGCAAAATCATTTCAAGCAATTTATCTACCCCGATGCCGGTCTTGGCGGAGATCTCAACACATTGATATTTACCACCCCAGTCCTCAACAAGAATATTTTTTTCAGAAAGCTGGGTCTTAATCAATTCGACATTAGCATTGGGCTTGTCGATTTTATTTATGGCAATTACCATTGGCACACCCGCAGACATTGTGTGATTTATCGCTTCTACAGTTTGCGGTTGTACACCATCATCCGCGGCAACGATCAACACAACCAAATCGGTTACCTGTGCACCGCGAGCCCGCATTGCAGTAAATGCTTCGTGCCCGGGTGTATCCAAAAAAGTAATAAACTTACCCTTAACCGGCACCCCATAAGCACCAATATGTTGTGTAATGCCTCCAGCCTCACCAGTAGTAATACTGCTGTTTCGAATAAAATCGAGCAGTGATGTTTTTCCATGATCCACGTGCCCCATGATTGTGACCACCGGCGGACGCTGAACAAGCGAACTATCATCATCCGGTTCATCATCATACTTTTCAAGTACATCCGAATCGAACTCATGAATTATTTCAACATCAAATCCGAATTCATCAGCAACGGTTATAATGGAATCCATATCGAGCCGTTGATTAATAGAAACCATCAAACCGAGTCCGAGGCAAACCTTAATGACTTCACCAGAATGAACATCCATTAAATCCGCCAGCTCCGACACAGAAACAAATTCACTGACTTTTAAGATGATTTTTTCCTCTTCGTCATTTTCTTCGTCGGCTTCCCTTGATTTTTTTCTTCGTCGTTTATGTTTGGTCTCTTCCATGCCAGCTAAAGTCTGGCGAATGGATTCTTGTATTTCTTCTTCGCTAATCTTATTTTTACGTTTTTTCTTGGACTTTTTCTTAGCTTTCTCCTGCTTCGCTTCAGCTTCTTTTATGAGTTGCTTTACAGGCTTAACTTCTTCTTCCTTTTTCGTGTCCGCTTCCTTCCTGCCTGTTACCTTTTTCCCATTTCGAGACTTTTTATTCTTCCCTTGCTCTGCCGTTTTTATTTCCTTTTCAGCGGTGCCTGACTGTTTAACGTCCGTTTGAAGTGATTTTTGTTTTTTTGTTTCCTGTACCTCGGCCGCTTTTTTCTCTTTATCGATTTCCTTTTTGGCTTTAGAGATCATTTCAACGACGGAGAATTCTTCGGTCCTGATTTCCCGGGCTGCCATCGCTTCTTTCTCTGCCGCAGCTTTCTCATCATGCTTTTTCTTTTCATCAACTAATTTTTGCTTTATCCGCTCCTCTTCTTCGGCTTTTTTTCTTTCCTCTTCCCGAGCTTTTTTTATTTTGGGTCGATCTTCAGCGAGTTTCGTTGCAAAACGTAATCTCTCTTCAAGCTCCAAACGAGCTTTATTGCGACGCATTTCGTCCAACTGGTGTTTTTCTTTTATCTGTTGGCGGAAATTCGATATTGTTCCCGAGATAGGTTTCTCTTTTCTATATTCGTTACAAATTTCTTCATAAAGTTCCTGAGAAACAGAACTCATCTGGTTTCGGATCGTTTTGTCCTTTTTTCCCAGGTATTTTATGACCGCTTCATTTGAAATGCTGAGCTCCCGCGCAACATGAAAAACTCTTAACTTTTTACCCAAAATATATTACTCCAACTTCATTTTACTTTGAAAAATCAAATTATGAATTATTAACAACTGAAAATATTTTTTCAGCCGTTTTCTTACCGACGCCTGGAATTTCCATGAGACCCTCCAAACCTGCTTCTTTGACATCCTCAACGGACACAAACCCACCTTCATCCAATTTCTTGATCATAAATGATGTGAGCCCTTCCACCGCGTTCAAATTAATGTCAGCATCATTGGAAGCACCGCTATTTTTCAGGTTCTGCTCCATAATCTTTCGATATTCCGATTCCTTGATAATTTCTATTTCAAAACCGGTTAACTTGGATGCAAGGCGGCGATTCTGGCCTCCACGCCCGATTGCCAATGAAATTTGATCGTCCGACAACACTGCAATAGCCTTCTTCTTATTTTGGTCGACGATCACTTTGTAAACTTTCGCCGGACTTAGAGACCTGGATATATAGATCCCCGGGTCGCCGTTCCAGTTGATAACATCGATCTTTTCATTACTCAATTCTTTGCTAATGGACTGAATACGGATACCTTTCATCCCAACACATGCACCAAGCGCGTCGATACGTTTATCATTTGAAAAAACAGCTATTTTTGCTCGGTCCCCCGGTTCGCGGGCAACATCCCGAATCTCAATAATACCATCATAGATTTCAGGCACTTCGTTTTCGAATAACCTTATAAGCATTTGCGGGTCTGCTCTGGACACCACAATTTCTAACCCCCGATTATTTTTTTCTACGGATTTGATCACGGCCCTAACGTGATCCCCTCGCCGGTAACGTTCTGACGGTATTTGCTCTTGCCTCGGCAAAACAACTTCGGTTTTTTCGATGTTCAGATAAATCTCACGTCGGTTTATTTGCCGGACGTCACCGAAAATAAATTCACCGATACGATTTTTGTATTCCTCATATATATTGTCTTTCTCAGCATCTTTAATTTTCTGATTCAGATTTTGTTTAGCCGAAATAATCAACCGTCTTCCAAAGCTGACCGGATCAATTATCTCGATAAATTCGTCTCCGATCTCCAAATCAGGTTCAATCTTTTTTGCGGATTCTAAATCGATTTCCTCGACTTCATCCTCAACCTTTTCCACGATGATCTTATTCTGGTATATTTCTATATCACCTCTATCCATACTTACAAAAATATCGAAATTATCAGCCTTTCCGTACTTCTTTTTAATGATCGATAAAATCGTGCTTTCCAAGATTTCTCCCAGAACTTCTTTGTCGATGTTCTTTTCTTTTGCAATTTGCGAGAAAGCTTCGACGATTTCATTTTGCATTTGCTTTATAAACCTCCTATTTATCTAATAAATCACCACGGCAGGCAAATTTCACCGTGTTTAATTTTAGAAAATGGAATTATTATCTTCTCTGATTTCAGGATTAATGCTACTTGTTGATCCGTAACATCCAAGAGTTTTCCGCGAACAGTCACCGTTTGAGATTCATCACCATAAATCAGTCTTATTTCACGGTTGATATTTCGCTTGAAATCCCGAAGCCTCTTTAAGGGTCGTGATAGTCCGGGTGATGATACTTCCAGACGATACTTACCGGGTATGACATCTTCAATGTCTAATTGGTCCGCTAACGTCCTGCTGATAAACTCACATTTCTCCAGAGTAATCCCGACATCCGTGTCAACGAAAACCTTAACTATTTGACTACCGGGCATTCCTTTAACTTCCAATTCCACTAACTCAGCGTCATGCATTTGTAGAATCGGCATTAAAATTTCATGAATTTTATCCGCAGTACTTACCAAGATAATATTCCCTAACAACAAAAAAGTGGGTCAACAGACCCACTTCAAAATAAAATATAATACATTTATTTATTTTTTGCAAGCTCTTTTTACGTTTCGACATGACGACATGACGTTACCCTAAGTTCATCTCTGCCAGGGAAATTTCCGCTTTATTTTTGTAGGTTGAGTTAGGATATTGGTCTATCAATTTTTTTAACAGCGTTTTTGCTTCCACAGCATTTCCAGCTAACCTATAGCAGCGTGCTGCATTGTAATAATTTTCAGGCGCCTGAAATCCCTCGCTGTATTTGTCTGCAGATTCACGATATTTCTGTGCGGCCATCTCGTAATTCCCCTCCTGTTCAAAGCAAGCGGCTAAACCGGACATTGCTGAAGGCGATAAAATGTCATTCTCAGTTTCATCGAGATAATTTTGAAAATATTTTTCAGCATTCACATAATTGCCCGATTGAAAGTAAGCGTCTGCTAAATAAAAAATGCCTACTTTCCCACTTGTAGTATTGCCATAAACATCGATGAGATTTTTTAATATATCAATTGCCGCGCTGTAGTTACCAGCGGAATACTCAATTCTGCTCTTTGTTAATTCGACACTTGCGGATTGTTCTTTTTGCGCTCGTGTTTTTGAGAATATGACAGATGCAACAATTAAAATGACAACAACTCCCGTACCCATCAAAATATTGCGGGCGTTTTGGTTAAAATAATTCTGAGCCTGTAAATAAAAGGTGACAAATTTGTCTTCTTTAATTTGACGCTTCGTTAATTTCTTTGGTGCTTTCAGCATGTAAATCTCTTTCTCCTTTAATAACGATGATCAATACTTAAAACAATTTATAAGATACTAAAATCAATGTACGTAAATCAAGCTTTTTATACATGAAGATATTTTTATTTTAATAATGTCATTTTTTTGACTTCTGTTTTACTTCCCACTGTTAACCGGTACATATAAACACCCCCGGAAACCGGGCTGCCAAAATTGTTTTTACCGTCCCACGATATGCTGTATATCCCGGCGCTTTTATGAGAATCCGCCAGGGTAACGACTTCCTGACCCAATAAATTGTAAATCTTTAAAACAACGCGTTCCGGGGACTTATTTTTTAATTTAAACCGGATCATGGTATTCGGATTAAACGGATTCGGATAATTTTGCATAAGTTCAAATTCATTCGGAACAGACGTGCCATTCGTGAGATTACTGGCGACGTTACTTGGATTTCCTGTAAAAAATTCCAGTACTTTTGCCATGACAAGGTCGCGTGAACTCTCCGGGTAAATTGTTTCAAATGGTGCAGCCAGATAAACTAACTTTCCCGGCTCTGCCCCATTTCCAAAAATACCCGAATATTGAATGCCGGCACCGCCAAATGTATTTGCATTAAACCCGCTGTAATCCAGATTCAATATCGCCGTGTCTCTTGATTTGATGCCATCCGGGAAATCGACATTATACGTACCGTGCGTACCGTCGTCAAATGTGATGCTTCCCAATGTTGAAAAAATACCGTTTGCATCGCCAGTGAATAAATGGGTGTCTACTTTATCACG
>CAYVXE010000075.1:0-6199 GCA_964455375.1 uncultured Calditrichaceae bacterium | reverse complement strand
TCAAATCCATTGACGATGAGAATATCCACGGGCGTTGTCGATGGTTTTACCGCAAGGACCTCGGTGGGATGACTCTCGCCATTTCCATTCACAGCAGCCACCTTAAAATAGGTAATTGACGCCACCGGCAGGTTTGTGAACACCGTCGATGCACCCGGAAAATCAGTGCCGCCATCAAAGGAAGTCCCGTCGGAACTTTGGTAAATTTTATATCCGGTGGCTCCACTGGACGCCTGACCGGCAACCTGCACCTCCCCACTACCGACATTAACGACTCTGAAATTTGTGGGTTTCAAAGGAGCAGCCGTCGCCCCGAATGCATCTGCAAGCGCTCCCTGTAGTCCCGGCCGATCGCCATCATAAGATAACGCCCAGATGCCGATGCCTTTCAAATCGTCACTGTTCACCAGTTCAAACTTTTTAGCTAAGCTCAAACTGTCATCCACCCACACCTGATGCCATTGACTTGAATTTGAATAGCTGTACCACGGCGTCTGGGACGCAGCGTCCCAAAGAAGATTTTCCAACGGAACCGCACTATAGAAAATTGATGTCCCCAGACCGGATGTGGAGGCGCCGGGTACATTGCTGATCGTTGGCCAGTCATAACCATAAAAAGGAACCCCTAAAATTATTTTTGATGTATTAAATAAGGTTTTATTCAAATAATCATTGACCGTCCGTGTTACATTGTAGCTTCCACCCGTTAAGGGTGCTACCGCCCCTGCTGTGGGTCCTGAACGCCAGTGATAATCATATCCGGAAAGCACCATTCCATCTGTAACTTGTGCCAAGGTAAAATAATCAAAAACGTTGTTCCAATCCACAGCAGGCGTAAAAATCGTCACAAACGACCCGGGAATATTGGTATGAAAAGCTGCCGTCAGTTCAGTCATGAATGCGGTTAAAAATTCCCGATTCCCGGATGGCACCCCTTCAAAGTCGATATTCACACCGTCAGCATTGGCATTTTGCACCTGGGTGAGAAGATTACCAATTAATTTTTGCCTGCGGTTAGGATCGCTGATGAGCCCCTGTATGTCATCCGGGTTAAACAGGATAACCGTCAGCACGACCCTTACGCCTTTACTGTGAGCTAAATTTACCAAACCGGATGCAGGCCAATCGTGCAGCTTGGTTATATTTCCCTGCCGATCGATTTCAACGCCAAAATAAGACACCGTCGTTAACAAATCGTAATTCAAATTCGAATAAGTGCCATAAACCCAGTAAGGTAAATATCCGAAAATCTCTTTACTTGGCGCACCCTGCCGTTCAACTAAATCCATGGGAGTTCCCTGAAAAAAAGGTACAGGTTCCTTTCTCTTAAAATCCTTGTGCGCCTCCCACTCAATCTGGTGAATACCTTTAAGGGTTTGGGATACTTGTTCATCCTGTCCCTTGATCGTTGAATTCAACAATAAAATTAGTCCACAGCCAATCGTGATAATTCTTCTCATACGACAACCTCATTACATTCATATTTAATCAAATTCAGGTCCAATACCCATTCTCAATTAGCACCTGACGGAAAACGTTTCTTCTCTCTTGTTACGTATGGCTTACGATATTATCGAGAAATCCTGCTGTGTGCCATTACTTTCCTAAAAGAGTTTTTTTAAAAGAGCCATAAATCCGCCAACAAATTCCTTATTTCAAAAATAACATTTTCTTTACCTTTTCAAAACCACGTCCGGAACCATCGGAAGAAACTGCTTTTACCCGCACCATGTAAACGCCACTGGACACGATTTGACCCGCATCATTAACGCCATTCCACTGCATGTCGTGTTTTCCGGCTGTCACACTTGCAGCGAGTAACGTTCTTATTTTCTGCCCCCTGGCATTAAAAATATCAATTTCAACGTACGACGGCACGGGCAATTCGTACGTAATGGTTGTTGCAGGGTTAAATGGATTCGGATAATTGGATAGTAAATTGTAATCTTCAGGAATTCCGGATTCCTGCCCCCTGTCAGCAACCGCGGTAACCGGAGAGAAATAAGTCAGAATCCTACCCATCATTTCCTGACGAATTTCGCTGTTGCCGATTATTTCGAACGGCACCGTCATGTAAATCACGTTCGCCGTTTTTTGTCCGCCTTTCACGAAACCGGAAAATTGCAATCCCAGGGCATTCGAAGCGTTGTCACGTAAAAGTACCTGTGCTCCTGCCACTGTGGTCAGCACATCAAACGAATCAGGCTGATAGGCGGACGCATCAAAACTGAAACCTAACCCCTCAAAAACAGCTCCCGGCGCACCGGCAATGTTTTCTGGGGCTTGAATTTTCCCCGAATAATCCGCTTGTAGAACTTGATGTAAAAAGAGGTCATCCCCTGCGGCAGTACTGTGAGAACCACTGTCTGAATCTAAATCCCAGGCAATATTAGTCCCTGAAACAAACAGATTACCGCCATTTGCGAGATAATTTTCGAGTAGATGCTGCTCATCGACGCTGAATGTTTCGTCAACTTCCGACTCATCACCCAAAAACCAGAAGACCGCTCGATAGTCATTTAAATCAACCGTACTGTCTGTCACCGATTCATTGGGAACTGTATCAAAACTAAAATCATTGGCAAGAATAGCCTGACCGTAATCGAATGCAAAGGCCTGGTTGGAAGCTGTCCAACTGCCGTCGGTGCGGTCAAATCCATCAACGATAAGCGTTTTGCCCAAAAAATCACCATTGCTTAAACCATACGTGTCGGAAGGAATGCTTTCATTTGGAAATGGTGCATTATCCACAGCCGTCATTCTAAAATAGACTGCAGTATTCAGTTTTGAATTTAGAATAGTGTCCTGAGAACTGGCTTTCAGCACCTCTTCCCCGCGCCATTTCGTCCAGGTTTCATTATCACGGCTGAAATAAATGCGGTACCCTAACAAATCCGTATCCGTATTGGGGAACCAACCAATGGTAAAACCACCTGTTTCGGTTTCTTTCGTGTAGCGCAAAACCGGTTGTGCCGGTGGTGTGAAGTCAGCGTCCGTGGTCTCAACATCGACATACATGGTGTCGGTATTCATACGGGTGTCTTCGGTAAAGGCCATAACCACGTAATGGCCTTCAGGAATCGCCGCAGTGTTCCAAAAATTGTCCCGGGTGATATCATTTGTCACAATGTAAATATGATTTGTAAGCGTGGAATTCGTGGAATAGACACGGTGAACATTGCTGTTACCTGGCTTGGTATTAAATTGAAATCGAATGCCTTTGTTGGGTGGTTCAAAGACCACTGTGCTTCTGTCAGCGGAAAGTATTTTGTAGCCAATTTTGTAGGTGCCGTTATTTCTCCGGGAAATTCTGGACGTGGGTGCTCCATTTTGTTCGTCTACCTTTACACGGATATCTACTAAACCGCTTAAAACATTAGTGCTAAATTTATTATTACTGTTATTTTGATAGAATTCAATAAAGCGGATTATCGGCGGCCAGGGATCATTCAAAGGCGTTAAGCCGCTATTCATGAGCATGCTGTTCTTTTCACTGCCCACAAATCCGTTGGTGAAATGCACGTGACCCAACCCGGACAAAATCGTCCCAAGGACAGTCTCAGATGCAAACACCGAATCACCGATAGAAAGTGACGGATTGGGAAAAATGTGAACGTACGCCACATCCTGAACCCGCACAAACGCATTTGAACCTGCGCTGCTTATACTGGTGACGATTCCATCTTTAACCGGATAAACGGGAGAGCCGTCTGGCTTTGGGATATCCGTACCATTGTGAAAATGATCGGACGAGCCTGTGTTGCGGAATTCGGCAAAGTTGCCGGTAATTTCATGGCTTTGAGTGAATGGCGTTACCGGCCAGGGGAATTGTTGCCGGGCAGACAAATTCTGAGCAAAGGATAGCAATAGCAGAAGAATCAAAAAAGTCACTTAACAGCCTCATAAATCTGAAGGGATTGTCTGAACCCGACGCTTAATTCTTTTCCAGTGGTACTAAATTTAAATTCAGGCGCTACAAAAGTTTCATCGCTCAGGTCAATCGTTTGAATGACGTTACCGGATTTGTTGATAATTTGAATCTCAGGATCGAAAAATATAAATTTTTTATTTTGAAATTTGTTCTTTGCGACCAGAACTGCTGAAGTTTGTCCATCATTGGTCAGACTCACAGCCGCAACCATGCCCTTAGTTCTTGAAACACGCTTCTGCCATGATTTATGACCATCTTCTGTTCTGACCGCCATTGCTTTATTTTTTTCAGCTAAAAGCAGAAATTGCGAATCCGGCGAGAAGGCTGATGTTCTAAACAAATAATCGAAATCCGTAATTTTATCGCCATTTCTATCAAACAAACGTGTATTTCTTTTTACGTAACCGCGCATATCAACTGAATAACTACTGGCGACGATATACTGTCCGTCTGGAGACATTAAAATGCGACCGGCAGACGATTCCGGTAGGGGCTGTCGCCATTCTTCATTCCCTGAAAGATCAAAAAGAAAAACGAAAGGATTTGCGGAAATATAATCTGCACGACCCTGAAGGTGGGAGGCGTTGCGCTCCGTAGCAATGACCGCGAGCCGCTGCGTCCCTGCACTCAAATCCAATTGCAAAACTCTTTCTAAATCATAAGAGGAAGTGGAAAATAAGCGAACCTCCTTCGTTAATGCACCATCGGCATTGTAAAACCAGATTGTTCCGCTGGCAGCCTGACCGGCAATCATGCTGCCTTCATCCGACAACATGATTGTGGGTAACGTATCGTCATAAAATTGCTGCATCTGAATTTGGTATAATACATCAGCATTGGTTGTGTAGACATCGACCATAATGTGCTGAACATGTTGCTGTTTGTCTTCATCTGTCAAGCGCATAATAGCAACATACTTACCATTTTTCGAAAGAACAGTTTTAAGGTAATCGTTCGCTAATTTGAGCCGCTTTTGTGTAGTGTTATTTATTAAAACAATCTCAGAACGGGTTATCTTGCCTATCACATCAGATGAAGGTGCAGAAAACCAGGCTTCGACCGGATTTGCACTTAATTTAGTTTCAGCTAATTTAAAACTTTGCGCAATCAGATCGGTACGATTGGCAAACAGAAAAAACAACAATAACAAAAACACAGATTTTGACACAAGACACCTCTGAAAGAATGTATTTTCAGCTCAATATAGCCAGCCAAAGAAAGAATGTCAATCGAAATTCTACGAAATAATAAATTTTATTTATCTTTAGAAAATTCAAACGTTTTTAGTTGATTATTTTCCATAGATTGTTATATTTAGGTCAATTTTAGATCACGTTTTAGAGGAGAAATTTGTGCATTCTCGGGTATTTAATGAAATCAAAAATCTCGTTACAGAAGCAAGAAATCCATTGTCTGAAAATATTGATAGTCAGAGTACAGAGGGCATATTAAGAATCATCAATTCCGAGGATCAAACGATCCCACGCATCATAGAAGGCGAAATTCCCTATATTGCCGCGGCGGTTGACCTCCTGGTCGACGCATTTAAATCCGGCGGTCGATTGTTTTACATCGGCGCCGGAACCAGTGGCCGCTTAGGTGTGCTTGATGCATCCGAATGCCCCCCTACGTACGGCACGCCTCCCGATATGGTTCAAGGCCTTATTGCCGGGGGTAAAAATGCGCTGGTGCGGGCGATGGAAGGCTGTGAAGATCAAGCCGAAACAGGCGTCGAAGATTTACTTAAGCATGGCTTCACAAAAAATGACGTGGCCTGCGGCATCGCTGCGAGTTACCGAACGCCGTATGTCATTGCGGCAATCCAAAAAGCGCATGAAATGGGCGCAAAAACCTTATACGTCACCTGCAATCCGCGCTCGGATTTAAAGCTGGACGTTGATGTGGCCATTTGCCCGGTTGTAGGGCCGGAAGTGGTCATGGGCTCCACACGGATGAAGGCGGGCACCGCGACAAAACTCGTTTTGAATATGCTGACCACCGCTGCAATGATCCGCCTTGGCAAAGTGTACGGCAATATGATGGTCGATTTGCAAATGAATTCCAGAAAACTGGAAGAACGCTCAAAGCGCACCGTGATGATGGTTACGGGGTTAGACTACCGACATGCATCGGATCTGTTGGCAGAAGCAAACGGTCACGTAAAAACAGCTTTGGTCATGCATTTAGCCGGTGTGTCCACACAAGAAGCGGTCAAAAGACTTGAAGCTGCCGACGGGTTTGTCAGGCGAGCCGTCGCCAACAGGTAAA
>CAYVXE010000074.1:14996-21991 GCA_964455375.1 uncultured Calditrichaceae bacterium | reverse complement strand
CCGCCCGGATTCGTTCTGACAACATTTCAACTCCATGCTTTATTTGTAACATTCAAATCATCCTCTCCATGTTCAAGCAGCTATTCGTCCTCACTTCCGCCCGAATAGCCAGATGTAGTGAACAGCTCTTAATTTTTCCCTTGATCTTTCACCCACCTGTCCAGCCAGCCGATCACGGTCTCGTGCCAGAGAATGCTGTTTTGTGGTTTTTGCACCCAATGATCTTCATCCGGAAAATAGAGAAATTTGCTGGGGATGCCGCGGCGCTGCAAGGCGGTAAATGTGGACATACCTTGTGTCACCACAACCCGGAAATCTTTGGCGCTATGAATGATCAACATGGGAGTTTTCCAGTTTTTCACAAAATTAATGGGATTTTGTTTCTCATAACTCTGAGGATTATCCCACGGGGTCCCTTCATGATCCCATTCCGGAAACCAAAGCTCTTCTGTGGCGTAATAAGCCATGCGTTCATCGAGGTTACCGTCGTGATTGACCAGGCATTTAAAGCGGTCCGGCCAGTTTCCGGCGATCCAGTTGATCATGTAACCGCCAAAGGATGCTCCGAGAGCGCCCACATGCTCGCCATCCATCCAGGGATAACGGGCGAGTGCTGCGGCGAGACCTTTCTGCAGGTCCGCCAGCGGTTTTCCACCCCAATCGCCGCGAATGGAGTCGGTAAATTTTTGTCCGTAACCCACAGAGCCATGGAAATCCACCATCACAGCGGCATAGCCGGCGCCGGCATAAGCTTGCGGATTCCACCGGTAATGGAAGTCGTTTCCGAAGGAACCCTGCGGCCCACCGTGAATAAGAAACGCTACCGGATATTTTTGGGTTGCATCAAAATCTATGGGTTTCACCACATAACATGAGACGCTCTCATCATTCCAACCTTTGAATGTGAATTGCTCGTAGTCGCCCATACGGGTTGCTGCTACTTTTTTAGCGTTAATGTGGGTAATTTGCCGGTGATTTTTTCCGTTTGATTTTATTGAATAAAGTTCAACCGGTGATTTCAGGTAGTCCCTGCCAAAAATGATTTTATTAGCGGCAAGTTGCGGCGAACGTACGGTTCCCTTTTCCACCAGTATTTTTGCGGCACCGGTGTTTACATTGATAGCAAACAGAGAGACCTGCCCCCGATTGCTGGCGGTGGTGTAAATCGTTTTACCGTCCCTGGACCAGAGAATGGCCCGCGGTGAATAAATCCACTTTTCCGTCAAAACACGTTTCTGGCCGTTTGGCCAGGGGCGCAGCACGATACGAAAACGATCGGATTCATAGCCGGGCCGTTGCATGGCCATATACGCCAGCATTTTTCCGTCCGGTGAAAATGCCGGCGTGGTGTCCCAGGCTTCATTTTGTTCCGTGAGGCATTCCGGTGGTTTCGAGCCATCGATGGGTGCCAGGTAAAGATCAAAATCGGTGGACCATGGTTCTTTGCTGCCCACATTTCGAGCAGTGAAAATCACTGCCTTACTATCCGGTGTAAATGTGATTTCTTCTGCCCCACCGAATGGTTTGGACGGGCTGTCCGCATCCATCCCCGGCATAATGTCTACGGCCTCGCCACCTGCAGTTGGCATGACAAAAACATGCGAACGCCTGCCATCTTCCCAGACGTCCCAGTGGCGGATGAATAGTCGATTAAAAATAATTCCGGATGCTTTGCTGTTTCTTTTGTCTGCAAGTTTTTGTGTGGTACAATGGATATTTTCACAGTCCGGAAAGACGGCCATTGTGAAAGCGAGCTGATGTCCGTCCGGCGATAGGAGCAAATTGTTCACATTTAAGGGTAAGTCACTCACCCGCTGCGCTTCGCCACCAGCGACGTTGAGTTTCCAAATCTGCGAAGAACCTGAACGGGTTGAGAGAAAATAAATGAATTTCCCGTCAGCCGACCACCGGGGGCTGAAATCTCCAGCCGGATGGGTTGTAAGTTGTGTTAAACCGGAGCCGTCTGTATGCACCAGCCAGAGGTCGGTGCGGCCACGATTTGCCTCTAAATCTGTTTTGCGGACAACAAACACGATTTGTCTGCCATCCGGTGATAGCTGCTGTCCGGAAATACGATCCATGGCTAACATGTCGTGTATGGAAAACGGATGTGTTTCCTGTGCACATACATTTGGTTTTAATAAAAGAAAAGTCGTGACGAAGATAATTATTCCGGTCATTGTCTTTTTCATCCTTTACCTCCCGTTTAATAGATAGTAATTGAATTTGACCGGTTAAATATAATCGCAGAGGAACTTGAAAGCAACCTGATTTTGACCGGATTCCTAAAGATAAGAGGGATTTTTAGAACATTTTCTTGCGAATTTGACCTTTGTACGGTATCTTAGTTGAACATCCGAATTTCATTTGCGTACAAGCGCAATAAGAGTAAATGTGATTAAACGAGGAGAAAAATCGTGGCATTTAAAAGAGATAATCGGGAAGGGAAAAATCGCGGCCTTATTGTTGGAATTCTAATTTTATTGGTGCTGCTTTTCATGTTCGTTCTCAGCGTTTACTGGGGGAAGGAGCCGGATGTCTTTGATGTGAGAAATGCCGCACTTGAAAGATCGAAAGCCAGACAGCAGACGATAGTCACCGGTTACATAACCACTAATTCGTTGATTAAGATAGCCAGCACTCTGCTTGACAAGCCCGGCGGGTATTTAAGTAATGACAAAATGCCGCCAACTGTTTTTATGGATAACATCCCCAGTTGGGAGTTCGGTGTGCTGGTGCAAGTGCGGGATTTCAGTAAAGCCTTGCGGAATGACATCAGCCGGCAGCAAACACAATCACAGGAGAATCCGGATTTGGCGAAAGCTGAGCCGCAATTTAATGTGGACAGCCGCTCGTGGGTTTTTCCCTCTGCTGAAACCGAGTACCGGAAAGGCATTAAAGCACTGGAGCATTATTTGGATGGTTTGTCCAATCAGTCCGATCCGAATACGCAATTTTATTCACGCGCAGACAATTTGCGCGATTGGCTGAAAGTGGTCGCTATTCGTTTGGGCAGCTTATCCCAGCGCCTCAGCGCCAGTGTGGGGCAGGAGCGCATCAATACGAATCTGGCCGGAGAATCAGAAGCAAAAGAATCGACGCCACAACCCAAAGAATTTAATGTGAAGACCCCATGGCTACAGATCGACAATGTGTTTTATGAAGCGCGTGGAACCTCCTGGGCGCTCATTCATTTGTTACGAGCCATTGAAATCGATTTTCAACCCGTGTTGCAGAAGAAAAATGCGGTACGAAGTGTCCAGCAGATCATTCGGGAATTGGAAGCAACTCAGCGTACCGTGTGGAGTCCGTATGTTTTAAACGGTTCCGACTTCGGATTTTTTGCAAATTATTCACTGGTCATGTCATCGTATATTTCACGGGCAAATGCCGGCGTTATTGATTTGCGCGATTTATTGTCGCGGGGTTAAAGTTGGCTCGTCTTTTCAAGACCAGCTTTTTCGATGATGGCTTCGGCAATGTCAAGCAATGTCGTGCGGCGAAGCTCTTTTTCGAAAGCCGCGACGGCTCTGTTGAGCGGCTCAGCTAAAGCGTGTGCAATGTTCGCTCCCACGGGACATTCTTTGTTCGGCTTCCTGTAATGAAGATGAACCAGCGCGCCATCTTCAACAACCCGGTAAATCTCGAGGAGGTTGATTTTTGCCGGGTCTTTTGTCAGTTTTGCTCCTCCGGCAATTCCCATGAAAGATCGAATTAATCCCGCTTTTTGGAGCCTGCCAAGCAGTCTTCTGACAACCACGGGGTTTGTGTTCACACTCCAGGCAATGTTTTCAGAGCTGACCACCTGTTGCGGCTTTTTCTGCCAAACGATAGCTAATCCTGAGAGAATATGCACCGCGACACTAAAACGACTGCTCATATTCATCGTTAACTCCTTTTCAACAGTCTCAACGATTAATTTAATTAACTTGGATGGAAATAAACATTTAAGATGTTTTAATGATAAAATTCAAAATGCCGAAACAAGCTTATGTTGTCATATAATCGCTTAAAATAATGTTACAATTAACATTTTCTCTTTGACTATTTCAATAAAAAATCATACATTTAAAGTCATTTTGAATATTAGAGCTATTGTTTTAATATAATCGGTTTTTTTATTCCGATAAGTGTAAAGGAGATATAAAAAATATGGATAAATCTACTGAGAAAAAGTCTAACACACCAAAATATCCCGGGAAACGTGTTACCACGAACGGGAATCAATTAGTATCCGGAACGGAAGGTTTAATCGCCGAGGCAGGCATTTTTTATCCAATCACCCCTTCTACTGAAATGGGAGAAAATTATCAACTACTGTTTGCCAAAGGTCAGCTAACCGCTTTTGGGGAGTCGCTCACCGCAATCGAAACAGAGGGTGAGCACGCCGCACAAGGCGGTGCAATTGCCATGTCCGTGACCGGGAAGAGAGTTGTGAACTTCACTTCCGGTCAGGGTATTGTTTACGGTTTGGAACAATACTACCATGCTCCGGGCAAGTTAAGTACGATGGTCGTGGAGGTCGGTGCCAGAGCCTTAACCAAACATGCGTTGAATGTTCACTGTGGTCACGATGATGTCTATGCCGCTATGGATACCGGATGGAATATCACGTTTGCCAAAGATGCACAGCAGGCCGCCGACCAGGCAATCATCTTGCGTAAAGTGAATGAACTGAGTCTGAACCCCGGTATGAATGCACAGGATGGTTTCTTAACCACGCACCTGGAACGCACGTTTCTAAAACCGGAACCGGAACTTATCCGGGAGTTTCTTGGAGCAAAAGACGACATCATCGACTGCCCCACCGAGGCGCAAAAAATTTTGTTTGGTGAAAAAAGACGTCGCGTACCGAAGATGATCGATCTGAAAAATCCTGCTTTACTTGGTCCCGTCCAAAATCAGGAACATTATATGAACGGTGTTGCCGCCCGCCGAAATAATTTTTCCGAAGCTATTTTATCTTTTTTCGAACAGGCCTATGAGGAGTTTGGCAAACTGACGGGACGCCATTACGGACTGATCTCTCAGTACAATTGTGAGAATGCAGACACAGTCTTTATCTGCCTTGGCAGTGCCGCAGAAAACATCGCTGCTATGATTGATTATTTAAAAGCGACACGCGATGTGAACGTCGGTGTAATCCACGTCAATGTTATGCGGCCGTTCCCTGAGAATGCACTTATCAAAGCGCTTAAGGGGAAGAAAAAGGTCATCATTATTGAGCGGACCGATGAATCCTTATCCGGTGCGAACCCGCTTACCAGGGATGTGAAAGTTGCTTTGGCGAAAGCAGCCGGCAATTACTCTTCGAACCTGCATGCAAATATTGAAAAACTGAATCCTGCTACTGAAATGCCGCAAATTTTGTCAGGGGTTTACGGGCTCGGGTCACGAGATTTCAGGCCGGAGTCGATTATCGGTGCCTATGATTTTTCGCAAGGCAAAATAGCCCGCCAGGATGGAAAAAAATGCGGCGAAGGAGTAAACTTTTTCTATCTGGGAATCGAGCATCCTTATGCGGTTGTCTCAGATGAAACACCATCCGGTTTACCGGATAAATCCGTTGCCGTACGTTTCCACTCCATTGGTGGATGGGGCATGATTACCACGGGAAAGAATTTGGGCGAAATCCTGGGTGAGTTTTCAAATTATGTGGCCAGGCGTGACAACATACTGGATGAAAATGGTGAACCGAAAGAAATCATCCACGTGAGCGCAAACCCAAAATATGGCTCAGAAAAGAAAGGCGCGCCAACCAATTACTTTATGGTTGCGGCACCGGAACGAATTCGCGTCAACTGTGACTTACGTCATGTCAATGTCGTGCTTTGCTGCGACCCGAAAGCATTCCTGCATACCAATCCGCTATCCGGGCTGAAAAAAGGAGGAGCCTTTGTCTGGGAATCCAACGAAGAAACGCCTGAATTAGCCTGGCAGAGAATACCGAGACGCTATCGCAAAGAAATTATCGAAAAAAACATTCGAGTATATGTGCTAAACGGATTTGCCATTGCTAAAAAAGCTACTGATCGGGAAGATTTGCAAACGCGGATGCAAGGAAATTCTTTTTTAGGAGCATTCTTTAGAGTGTCTCCATTATTAAAAGAATACAGCATCGGAGATGACGATTTTCTGAACATGGTTAGGAATCAATATGTGAAGAAATTTGGCCGTTTTGGGGAGGCCGTGGTTGAATCAAATATGACCGTTATGCAGGAAGGATTCCGAAATGTCATAAAAGTGGAATGCGGCCAGCTTGACGCACCGGACACATCGAGTTTTGTTGGCTCCATTATTCATGCTTGCGGTGCAACAGAGCCGAATATCTCCACCAACGGCGGCAACGACAAAAACGGTGGCAATGGTAAAGCACCACTTTTCAAAATGTCTGTATTTGATGAAGAATTTCGCGCCGGGTTGGGCTATGATCAGCCGTCCAGTCCTTTAGCCTCTGTGGGTATTATGGCGTCTGGTACCGGAGCCACAGCCAGCAAGTACGTTGCCCGTCGTGAAATCCCCGTTTTCATCGAGGAAAACTGTACGCAATGCATGGATTGTATTACGATCTGTCCTGACACTGCATTGCCCAACACTGCACAGGACATTTCCTCTGTTCTGTCTACTGCAGTCTTAAAGTATGTTTCCGATGAAAAGGCAAGAAGCGCACTCCTGAAACTCATCCCGGAAATAGAAAAGGGCTGCCGGGAAAAGATGCTTGAGCTCGCTCCCAACAAAGAAGATACCACCCGGTTTAAAGATATTGCCATCGCACAGATTAAATCTTTTCAGAACGATACCATTACGCCCGCGGTTATCGATGAATTGAACGCCATACTTGATACGCTTCCAATCGCTTACAAGAGTGCTAAAGCAATCTTTTTAAATAAAGAGAAAAAAGAGCCCGGTGCCGGTGGTTTGTTTTCAATTTTTGTAAATGATTTATGCAAAGGTTGTGCGGCTTGTGTGGAAGCTTGCGGTGATCACAATGCTTT
>CAYVXE010000074.1:0-14896 GCA_964455375.1 uncultured Calditrichaceae bacterium | reverse complement strand
TGCGCTCGATTGCCACGCTTACGGAAACGTTGATGCGGCCAATCTTTAAAGCGAAGGCGGAACGACTTTACCAAAAAGCCGAGCAACTTGAACAACATGGCTTACAACATTTACAGCAGTTGCAACAAATAGATGATACCTCGTACAAAAATTTCCGACGCTCTATCCTGCACTTGCTGATGGGATTCGGGGGAGAAAATACTGCTGATACCGATACAAACATTGATCGCAGATTCACAGGCAGCGACGCCGAACTCATTGAAGCTATCGTCGCCGTGCTGCGACAGGCAGCTTTCAATCATACACAACTACAAACGATTGAAGGATTTGCACCCAACGGCATGTCTGTTATGGCGATGACCGCACACACCGGTTGCAACACGGTTTATGGCTCGACACCGCCGAATAATCCGCATCCTTATCCCTGGATGAACTCTCTGTTTCAGGACGGCGCCACCATCGGCTGGATCATCGGTGAAAGCTTTATAAAGGATCACGGTCGACAATCGGTCATTCCTGAACGTTTTGCCGATATGCTGTTGAATGATTTTCCGGAAAGATTTACCGAAAACGATTATTTTATGTACACACACTTTACCGATACAAACATGACGGATGATGAAGTCTTGGAGATGCCAAAAGTCTGGGTCGTCGGTGGTGATGGCGGTATGGGAGACATTGGTTTTCAAAATGTCTCCAAGTCGGTTTTACAAAATCGTCCCAATGTAAAAATGCTCATGCTTGACACCCAAGTCTATTCCAATACGGGCGGTCAAAATTCGGATTCCTCGCCGATGACGGGCGGATTCGACATGAACCAGGCAGGCGCAGCATCCGAGGGCAAACTGACAGAAAAAAAATCGGTCGCCGAAATTCTTATCGGCGGACACGGTTCCCCTTTCGTAGCACAGGTTTCCATGGCGAATACCGGTACGTTGTACAAATCAATCTTAGATGGGCTCTGTTACCGCGGTACAGCCTTTTTCCAGGTGTTTACAACCTGTCAGCCGGAACATGGCGTTCCCGATTATGCGGCACAAATACAGGCACAGAGGATCAGAGACAGCCGCGGTATGCCGGAATTTATTTTTGATCCGCAGCTTGGTGAAACCTATCAGGAAGCGATATCCATCAAGGGGAATCCCTTGTCCAATCAGGATTGGTACATAAAAAAGGCTCCGGTTAGCAAACAACCGTTCAAATACACGGTCGCCCACTGGGCTTTTACCGAAGCACGTTTCAGGTTACACCATAAAGTCGTGAAGGAAAATGCAGTTAAAGGGCTCATTCATCTGGAAGAAAAATTGCAACTCATCACGCAAAACGACGTGGTGCATCGGCGTTTTCTGGATAAAACGCATCGATCTTATGTCCCGGTTTGGGGAGTTTTTACGGTTGATTATGCAGAGGACGGCTCCCCCGTTTATCATATTCTTTCACGCCAGATGGTTCTTTTCTGCGTGGAACGCCGCAAATCGTGGCGCCTTTTACAAAGCCGTGCAGGAATTGAGAATAAGGATTATCTCGAGCAGAAAGAATTACTGGCGAAATTAGACGGCGATGAGATGACGGTGGAAGAGTTCTATAAAAATCAGGACGCAGAGGTTTCCCCCGAAGTTGTTGTTGTCTAAACGATGTTGGCGTTTATGGGGCTGCCTCAGGGGTTCATCCAGGCAGCCCTAATACAAAAAACGAAAAGCTCATTAAAAACTGACCTTCTGGATGGTTCTGACCAATGTATTCGTCAATCCTCTATAGGCTTTGTGGGGTGGCACCACAATGGCCAAAGCAACATCCTGACCAAAAGCATGGAAAAATCGAAAAATGATTTTTCTATGATTATAGCCTTCAATTATCATTTCTTTGATATTTGAAATTTGCCCCATGACATCTGCCATTTTTCGTACTTCGCGAAACAGAATCGACAATTCTAACAGACGATCTTTTTGAATGATGGTCTCATTGAAATACTCCGCCATTGGCAAACCTTCACTGGAGAACAAATGAACCATGTCATAATTTCCTCGCCGGGAAATCTCTTTCATCTTCGCTTCGATGACTTTTTGTGGTGTTGGCTCCATTCTTAAATTTCTTTTATTAAGTTAAACAAATACATGAATTTTTGAAATTACTTCTGTAATAATGGTCTTCAAGGTCGCCAGAACTTCAACGCCATTTGCCGCTACCGCGGAAAAACAGGGTACACCAAAATAGTTTAGCTTTGCCTGCAGCATTTCTAAAGATTCAATATCCGGCAAATCACGTTTGTTGTATTGAATAATCCAGGGGAATTCCTGAAGAGAGTGTCCCATGGAAATCAAATTGTTCTCCAAATCAAGCAGCGACTCTAAATTGTCATTCATTCGTTCTTTCTGAGAATCAGCCACAAAAACAACCCCATCGACGCCCCTCAGAATAATTTTTCTGCTGAAATTATAATAAACCTGACCCGGCACGGTGTAGAGGTTAAAACGAGGTTTTTTACCCTTGATTCTACCAAGCTCCAACTGCATAAAATCGAAGTAAAGCGTCCGCTCTTCACGGGTCTTCAAGGTAACCAGATCGCTACGCAGGTTGGGTTCCAGTTGATTGTAAATATACTCAAGATTTGTCGTCTTTCCACTCAGTCCCGGACCGTAATAAACAATTTTTAGGTTTATCTCCTGTAAACCACGGTTAATAAACATGAGCGGTCAGATTTTCAATGCGCGATTTATCTCTTCACTAAGCAGGGTCTTAAACTCAAGATCGATGAACTCATTGGAAGTTTCTTCTTCTTGTTTAGCTGTTTTTAGCAAATCGATCAGAGCTTGCATCGCTTTTTTAGTATAAACTCGTACCATTCCCAACGCTATACTGGAGTCGAAAATCACCAGAAGAATAAAATTGAACCCAACATTGGACAGATAGATGTTTGTCTTGTCCCCCTCATGGAAAAGGTATCTAAAGCTGTCCTTCTCGCCAATCATGGAGGCCATCTTCGCAGTTGCAGAAAAATTATTCGCGGCTAATGTCGAAATGGAGGGCAAATCAATTCCCGTCACATTACCTTTCGCTGTGACCGGATAGCCATTCGACTCGGCAAATACAATTACTTCAGGATGAATGTTTGAATACAGGTCTTCGATGATTTTGTTGATATCATTATAAATTGACTCGGAGAGAACCAATTGCTGCACATCATTTTTATTTAGAAAATCCATCCTAACACCTCCAGATTAATGAGGGGCTGCTACTGCCCAAGCGCCAGTCTTTCGGCCAGAAAAACCGGTAGGTTTGTGGCTTTAATTTTATTCTGTGTTTGAGATATGTTATATTCAACCCGGTGGTACTCAAAAATATTTGTACTATTATCGAATATCCCATAGGATGCAAGTGGATTCGAATCCCTTGGTTGTCCGACACTGCCAACATTTATAATATAGCGGTGGTCAGGTAGAACCTTTATTGGATTATCACTCAAAACCAGATATTCGTTCTCGCTATCCACTGAAACGACCAGAGGAACATGCGAGTGTCCAATAAAACAAATCTGACTACCAAATTCAGCAAAATTTTTAACCGCATCGCCAATGGTGGTTATATAATTCCATTCATCAGGTTTATGCGGCGTTGCGTGAACAATTGTGAACCCATTGACTTCCATTTTTAACGGTAGACTGAGCAAATAATCAATAGACAATTGCGTCAACTGATCCGCCGTCCATTCAATAGCAGAACGTGCCCATGGATTAAAATAAGCGATATCAATTTTCCCAAGCGGTGCATAATCATGATTTCCGGCTAAAGCAACCTCCGTTTTTTCTTTGACAAGTTCCACACATTCATTGGGATTAGGTCCGTACCCAACAATGTCCCCCAGACAAAGTACGGAGTCAACCTTCTGTTTTTCAATCTCCTGCAAAACACTTTTCAGTGCTTCCAGATTACCATGAATATCGGAAATAATTGCGTATTTCAAAAGTAAAAATCCCTGTTTGTAGTTAAAACTTTAAAATATACACTTTTGCCAAGAGGTTTGCAAGCACAATTTATAGATTTAATAATAAGATAACATCATATATTACACTCATTTAATAATTTAGCGGAGATTTTTCACCAATTCAGCATCTGCAACATTCACAGGATTCATTCCCAGACAAGACCATCCACTCACGCATGGTTTTGGACATTAGCAAGGGCCCATTGAACCTTGTTAAAGGGAAACCTTTTTAATAAAACGTGGTTTAATGAACTAACCCAAATCAATCACTTTCTATTCATAAAACGTGCTGGGAAAAAAATCGATTCAATTAAATTAATCGCCTTTTACATTTTTTTTTCTTACGTTTAAACTTTAGACCATCAATCTTGAAAATAAATTGAAAGCGCACCACATATTTGATGAAAACTCCTGAAATCGAAAACTTTCGCATCCGGAAAAAAGTTTCACAGAATGTTTGTTATGCAATTTACGATGCAATTGATGAACATAGCGGCGATCGTATCTATTTACGTGTATTATCGCCACAGTTAAATGAAGATGAAAAGGTGATCGAAAAGTTCAAAGCAAGCGCACGAATTTTTAACGATACCGAAATACCGAACGTGTACAGTGCATTGAATTATGGCCAAGCAGCCGATTTGCATTACGTCGTCTCCGAACCGGTTGATTATGAACCGCTAGATGCAATCATCGAGAATGAATTTTCACTGAATATTCCCGAACTTGCCAATGTGTTTATTCAACTTGCCAAAATATTAAGAAATGCACATTTACAGGGACAGATTCATGGATTTTTGAACCCGAACAATATTTATCTTAATGCAAAAGGGGACGTAAAAATCGATGAATTCGGATTGAGTTGGATGATACCGACAATGCTCTCAACAGAGTGTAAATCCTCGCGATTTCTGGCACAATACATCGCACCAGATTTTTATGATCACCCAAAAGATAAACCTGACGGCAGAGCAGACATTTACTCTGTTGGAATTATTTTATATCAAATTTTGTCAGGATATCCTCCTTTTTCCGGAGATAATTTAACCAATATCAAAAAAAGTCATCTTCGTGAAAAACTGTCGCTTGTAGAACTTAAGAAGCTGCCGTATTTAGCAGACCTTAATGCCATCTTAATAAAATGCCTGCATAAAGACAAAAATAAACGCTTTTTAAATTGCAGGGAATTTATTCACTCCTTTGAACGCCTGAAAAAAAAGGCTGATTCTTCCACAGGCACACCACATTTAGAAAATAATCCTTTAAATGAAAATGACCATCCCTTTCGCAAAACCTCAAAAAGTGAGGGATTAGCAAAAGTCCGTTTACATGTAAACACTATTCTTTGGATACCTGTGGTTTTATGCGTCTTAATGTTTGGTGCGGGACTATTATTAGTTCACAAAAGCATGTCGAATAAATCGACTAACCCGTTGCAAACAAATGCATTGGAGAAACAAACCGAAAACATTTTTACGAAAAATCCGACTTTGGCTGCTCTGAGACCTGACAAAATTCTCAGATCGGCTTCTGACTCTCAACACGTGCATATAGATAAACCACCAATTACTGACACTAATTTTGACGGTTCAAAAAATGTTTCTGGATTGTTGATCATAGATGCCATCCCTTATGCAGATTCGGTTTATATAGACAACCAACCGTATAATAAAAACACCCCGCAGCAAATCAGAATGAAATCGGGGCGGCATACGGTCAGGCTCATAAACTCTTCATTAAATCAACGTTGGCAGCAAACCGTACAATTAAAAGTCGGCCAGGTCATTCGTATTAAACACGATTTCACCAAAACTGAAACCGGTAAAGTGGAATAACTTTAACAAAAGCACGTCAATACGACTTTGCTTATGTTTATACCGTTGAGACTGTCTAAAAAATCGTTTCCCACTTCAGTATGCAGGCGCATACATTCGTCATCTACTTAGAACGTTTCTTCTACCGTGTCAAGTCCATCGTACAACGAAAAGGACCAATCTGGCTGGAGACCAGAACTTTCCTCCGTTGTGCGAATGATAATTTATGGCATTACAGTGATACATATCCATCCTTGACTTGTTTGCACTTGCCTTCTTCAATGAGCTTAATTAACCCGGCTTTGAGGGAAAGCTCTGCCAGTGGCCAGATTTTCGGTTCAATATCGTCATAAACTTTTGAGACCAATTCATCTGAAGTTTGAGGTTTGTCACTTAAAGCCTCCTGGAGTTTTTTCTCCCGCTGCAATCGGTGCTGAATGTATTGCCGGAGCACGTCGCGGCCATTACGCACCGCCGGTCCGTGACCGGGATAAACAGTTCCTGCAGCCAAACTCTCCATGCGTTTTAATGACTTGATGTACGTTGCCAAATGCCCGTCCGGTGGATTAATCACGATGGTAGAAAGTGTGGAAACCAGATCACCAACAATGATAGCACCGTAGCGATTTTCCTGGTACGCCAGATGTCCGGAAGCATGACCGGGTGTGTGCAGCACCTTCAGTTTCCACCCGGTGGAACCATCCGGTGCGGTACCGAGGTCTAATTCGTCACCATCATTCAGAGAGCCGGAAAAATGAAACATCGGTAGTTTTTCTATCGTTTTCGGATGTGCAAAAAGCGGTAGCCGGTAGCGTTTCTGACAGTTTTCCACTGCACCAATGTGATCCGAGTGATGATGGGTCAAAAGTATTGCCTTAAACCTTTTTCCTTCCTGCAACCGCTCATCAAAATAGTTCCACAATCTGTCCTGCTCATTCGGGTCGGGCGGTGCAGGATCGATAATGTACAGATCGTCCTCCCCTACTAAATAAGTGTTTGTATGCGTGGCCGGAAGCAAGGTTCGTGTTCTCTGGGCGATAAGCTGCACACCGGGGCTGAAGTAAACCTGATGAATCCTGCCCCTTTTATAATCCTCTGCGAATTGTTTAATTTTTCCGGAAGCCGATATCAAAGAAAGCCCAACCATTTCCTTCAGCATAAAAATAACCGGAGGAACAATTAACAGCTCACCCTGCGCCCATAAATCAAGTGCCTTTTCAGCAGAATAGAAATTCCCCTCTACTAATTCACCGCGCAAGATTTCCGGGGCCGGATTTTCGGGTAAGTGTATCCAAAAAAACTGTGTATCATAGCGTACAGGAGAGAATTCCGGCGTGATAATTGAACACAAAAAATGAAAACGATTCGCATCGATACAGACCCTTTCAGTTTCCAACAAATCTTTAAAATCAATTTTTTCATCAAGTAATTGACGGCGATAATCCTTCAACCGGGCAGATGAGATCTTTTCCGCACCAGATGTTAAAAGGATGCCCGTTTCTTCAAAAACCTCTCGTGTGGCAGCGACAATGTACGGTAAATTCCCGGCATCACACGTTTCCGCATTTAACACTGAAATGTCCCAATCAGCCGAATCCAGCTTTCCACCGACGAACGCCTCATACCCGCCAAAAAATCGGAGTTTGTTATTCCGTTTGACCAAATATACGTTCGTAGATTCCGGGTCCCGGGTCAGGATTATGCCCACCGCTTGTTTTATGCTCGCCATAATTAACCTTAAAACCTAATCAGATAAAACATAATATAATTATTAACAATATTTTTAACAAACAATAAGATAATAGTTGACTTTTTTGTTTGAAAAAAATATATTTCAGAAAACCTAGTACACCGGGCATTTAACCAGGGAAATGCCGGGTGGGAGTATGTGCCCTGATAAAAGGAGGTGATCCTATTAGTTGTAGCGAAATAGGAGCCTCCGGAAACTTGAGCTAAACCAGTTGGTTTCAATTAATCAAAATCCAGCTGACTAGGCATAGCATCAGTTTTCGGTGCTCTTCAAAATTAGCAAAAAGCCTTGCTTCGAAAAGAAGTAAGGCTTTTTTTTGCCCAAAAATCTTTTTGTGTAAAGTACTTTTCTTTTTATACATTTGTCATTATATTTCTATGTAAGCTTAACAAAACCCTACTTAAAATTTATGACAGAGGAGAGCCTTATGATTAATAAAACGATTGAAGCAGCGCTAAATGAACAAATTAAAAACGAATTTTATTCAGCATATCTTTACCTGTCCATGTCAGCCTATTGTGAAACGATAAATTTGCCCGGTTTTGCCAATTGGATGTTCCAACAGTACGAAGAGGAAAATGCACATGCAATGCGGCTGTTCAAATTCCTAAACGACCGTGGTGGAAAAGTTCTGCTAAAAACCATTGACCAACCGCCAAACGAATTTCATTCACCATTATCCCTATTTGAAAACGTTCTCGAACATGAACAAAAAGTCACTGGAATGATTCACGACTTGTACGCACTCGCGGTTAAAAAAAACGACTACCCTACACAGGTGGAAATGCAGTGGTTTATTTCCGAACAAGTGGAAGAGGAAAAAAATGCCAGTGATGTTGTGGAACAAATAAAACTGGCAGACGACAACAAAACAGTTCTGCTTATGTTAGACCGTGAGTTAGGTTCCAGAAATGTGGAAGGTGGAAAATAGTAACTTTTAACAACCAACGGATTGGATGTTTTATTTTAAGTAGGAGAAAAAAATGACCAAACTCGTCTTACTCAGGCATGGTGAAAGCCAATGGAATAAAGAGAACAAGTTTACCGGCTGGACAGATGTGAAATTATCTGACAAAGGTCTTTTTGAGGCACAGCAAGCGGGAAATATTTTAAGAGAAAACGGGTTTACCTTTGATGTTGCTTTTACCTCCGTACTCAAACGCGCAATTAAAACTTTATGGCTTGCATTGGAGGAAATGGACCTGATGTGGATTCCCGTTTATCGCTCCTGGCGGTTAAATGAACGCCACTACGGCGCGCTGCAGGGCTTAAACAAGGCCGAAACTGCTGCCAAATATGGCGACGACCAGGTCCTGATCTGGCGCAGAAGCTATGACACGCCCCCTCCAGCTCTGGAACCTTCCGATGACAGATACCCCGGTAACGATCCTCGATATGCCTCCTTGAGCGCAACAGATCTGCCACTCACAGAATGCTTGAAAGATACCGTCGGTCGTTTTTTACCCTATTGGCATGAAACCATTGTCCCAACCATCAAATCAGGGGAAAAAGTCATTATTGCAGCGCACGGTAACAGCTTGCGGGCACTGGTCAAATATCTCGATAACGTTTCAGAACAGGAAATTGTCGGTTTGAACATTCCCACCGGTATGCCGCTGGTGTATGAACTGGATTCCGACTTAAAACCCGTAAAACACTACTACCTGGGAGACCCCGAAAAGGTCAAAAAAGCTATGGAGGCGGTGGCAAATCAAGGAAAAGCGAAATGATTCTTTCGACGAAAGTGCTAACACTATGATTACTAAAATAAAAGAGTTAGAAAAAATCTCGCGCCACCTTGAACCAACAAGGGAACAGCGCACACAACTTTTCAGGGAGGTTCAAACCTACGCAGAAAAATTTTTAGATCATCTAAATTCATCCCCAGCTTACAAAGCACCGGATGAAAGCCTTAACGCTCCTGACGATTCCATTTCAGAAACACCGACATCCCTGAACGACATTTTGGAATTTATGAAAACCAATGTTGACGGCCCCGGAATCAATCCTGCTTCCGGCGGCCATTTAGGCTACATCCCCGGGGGCGGTCTCGTTCATTCCGCTTTCGGAGATTTCCTGGCGGACATTACAAACCGCTATTCCGGTGTTTTCTTTGCCAACCCGGGTGCCGTACGCATGGAAAACATGCTCATCCGATGGATGGCAAAAATTGTCGGCTACCCTGCAGATGCTGTGGGCAATTTAACCTCCGGCGGCAGCATCGCCAACTTGATCGCTATCGTGGCTGCCAGAGATGCGTTTCAACTCAAAGGAAAAGACCTGGATAAAACAGTCATTTACCTCTCCGAGCAGGTGCACCATTGCGTCAACAAAGCCATTCGCATTGCCGGATTGCAGGAATGCGTCATCCGAAAAATTCCACTGGATAAAAAATATCGGATGCAGGCAGACGCACTCGCTACGGCCATTCAACAAGACAAACGGAAAGGGTTGCGTCCATGGCTCGTCATCGCCTCAGCGGGTACAACGGATACAGGCGCCGTAGATCCATTAAATAAAATTGCTGATATTGCTCACGGGAACGATCTCTGGTACCACATCGACGGCGCATACGGCGGTTTTTTTGTGTTGTGTGAGGAGGGGAAAAAAATTCTCTCAGGAATTGAACGGTCAGACTCACTCGTTATGGATCCGCACAAAGGATTATTTTTACCGTACGGCTCGGGAGCTGTTTTGGTGAAAAACAAACAGGCCATCCTCACGTCGCATTACTACTTGGCAAACTATATGCAGGACACGTTAACCGTTGCCCAAAATGAACTCTCACCTGCTGACTTGTCCCCTGAACTCACCAAGCACTTTCGCGGCCCACGCATGTGGTTGCCGCTGAAATTGCTGGGAGTCGCGCCGTTTCGTGCAGCCCTGGAAGAGAAACTATGGCTCGCCCGTTATTTCTATGAGAAAATCCGGGAAATAGACGGCTTTGAGGTTGGACCTCATCCGGATTTGTCCGTTGTCACCTACCGCTACATTCCCAGGAACGGCGATGCCAATGAATTCAATCGGAAGCTGATTCGTGAAATACATCAGGATGGACGCATTTTTGTTTCATCAACAATTCTAAACGGAAAATTTACCTTGCGACTGGCCGTTCTCGTGTTCCGCAGTCATTTAGACATCATCGACTTGACCCTGAAAGTCCTGCAGGAGAAGGTTGCAAAACTCCTTCGGGAAAATTAATTTACACATCCGCACGGAAAATGCCCTTTCTTTCAAAAAACTTGTTTCTCGTCTCACTGATTTGTGTGTTAACGTATTGTGCAAGCACAATCCAGCGCGTGGAAGATGTCATCGACCTGGCCCCGCCGCGACATGTAACTTACACAATAGACGGTGATGAACTTTTACTGAAGTGGCAAGCCAGTACCGATGAGAGTAAACCCGATTTTCAGGGATACAATATTTACATCTCAACGAAAAGCCTTGTTTTTGGTTTTTTGTCCGATTTGCCGGAACCACTTCAATTAGATAAAAATATTCATCAATTTAAAATTGACAAGGAACAGGCAGCATCTCCTTGTTTTGTCCATATTCGCAGTAGAAATACGAAAGGTCACCTGAGCCACCCCTCGTTGCCCGAGTTAGTCATTCCTTAGTAGCGGGAATGATTATCAATTCCGTTTTCTCTACATTTCTAAGTAAAAATTGCTTGACTATCTTCTTTTTTTTTGTTACGATGATTTAATAATCATTCACTGTAAACTAAACTTTAGGAGGGTGTGTTATGGCAACTGGAGGTGGTACGGTAAATAAGGTGATCCTGATAGGACATCTGGGCCAGGATCCTGAATTGAAGTACACGCCAAGTGGGGCGGCGGTTACAAATTTTAGTTTAGCAACTAATGAATACTGGAAAGATTCGGACGGCAATCGTAAAGAACGAACGGAATGGCATCGCATCGTCATGTGGAGAAAACTCGCTGAAATTGCCGGTGAGTATTTAAAAAAAGGCAGTAAAGTGTACATCGAGGGAAGTTTGCGCACTCGTACCTGGGATGACAAAGATGGAGTCAAGCGCTATACCACAGAAGTGCAAGCGGAATCATTGGCAATGCTGGATAAGAAACAGGAAGGCGGATCGCAACAATCTTCAGCACCGCCGGCAGACACGGTGGCGGAACCTGCCCAAAACGTCTCTGAGGAAGACGATTTGCCGTTTTAACCCAAGCAGCATTTGGACGAGAGTACTCATCTTTGAATTGTCTGTTCCTACTGAAACGTCAAACATATCGAGACAAAAAATCCGGGACATTTCTCGGATTTTTTGTCTCACATTCATTTGCCGGGAGAATCTTTTGAATCAAAACAAATCTGGTATTTTAATTAAAAAAGTCATTGCCGCGCAAAAAATGGCCTATGCGCCTTTTTCGAATTTTCCTGTTGGTGCAGCTCTGGAAACAAAATCCGGGAAAATTTTCACCGGATGCAATGTCGAGAATAGTTCTTTTAGTCTCACCATTTGTGCAGAACGGGTAGCAGTATTCAAAGCAATTTCAGAAGGCGAAAGAGAATACGCACAAATTGCAATCAAAGCCGATTCCGAAGAATTTTGCTCACCATGCGGTGCCTGCCGCCAGGTCCTCTTCGATTTTGCACCGGATCTAAAAGTCCTTCTGCTAAATTCCAAGAATCAAATTAAAGAAATGACCATGCGGGAACTTCTTCCGGAGGCCTTTACCAAAGACACATTGAAGAGCACTGTTTCCCATGACAAAGAAGAATGAATGGAACACAACCTTAACTGCAGAAATGGAGAAAGACAAAGATTGAAACACAAAGGGGTATTAATCGGTATTGCCGGCGGCTCAGGTTCCGGAAAGACACTTGTTGCAAGTAATATTTACAAAGAGTTAGGCTCAGACCGTGTCGTTCGAATTTGCCAAGACTCCTATTATAAAGACCTCAGCCATTTACCCCTTGAAGATCGCTGTAAGGGGAATTTTGACCATCCGGCTTCCATTGACACAGATTTACTCATCTCCCACCTGAAAAGCCTGCTCTTAGGCGAAACCATTCAACAACCCGTCTACAATTTCGTCACCCACACCCGAAGTGGTGAAACCTTACCCATTGGTCCGCACAGTATCATTGTACTCGAAGGAATCTTAATTTTTGATAATCGGGCGTTGCGGGAATTGATGGATATTAAAATCTATGTGGATACAGATTCAGATATCAGACTGATTCGGCGCCTGAGACGTGACATTCTGGAAAGAGGACGCTCAATGGAATCGGTCATTAAACAATATGAAGAAAGCGTTCGACCCATGCACATGCAATTTGTAGAACCTTCTAAACGATATGCCGATATCATCGTTCCAGAAGGTGGATATAATAAAGTTGCCATCGACTTGATTAAAACGAAAATCCAGGCTGTCCTGCGCGAACATCAATAATATTTTTTACTTTACTGTTGAAAGATTTCAAGGAGTGATATATGCTTAATGTTGTGTCGAGAGATTTAGGTTGGATTGAAGTCATAACCGGCAGTATGTTCAGCGGCAAAACCGAAGAATTGATTCGTCGTTTACGCCGGGCACAGATCGCACGACAGAAAGTCGCTATTTTCAAACCGAAAATAGATAAACGTTATTCAGCGCAACATATTGTGTCGCACAGTGAACAAAAAATACCCTCTGTTTCTGTTGAACACGCAAGTGACATTTTAAGACTGGCCAGAGATGCAAAAGTCGTTGCTATTGACGAAGGGCAATTTTTTGATATGGATTTAGTGGATGTCTGTGAAGAACTTGCAACAAAAGGAAAACGGGTGATTGTCGCCGGTCTCGATCAGGATTACCTAGGTAAACCGTTTGAACCCATGCCACAACTCCTTGCCATCGCTGAATCGATCACGAAAACGTTGGCCATTTGTGTTATTTGCGGCAATCCTGCTAACCGTACTTACAGGATCACACAAGACTCCGAACGCGTTATCGTGGGCGCGAAAGACCTGTATGAAGCAAGATGTCGAAATTGTTTTGAACCACCTGAAGACGAATAGTTGAAACTGTAATTTTTTAGAATGGAGGGAATTCATGGAACGTCTGGTTAGTGCATTTGGTTGCTTTGTGCTGCTCGGCATCGCCTGGCTGCTTTCAAACAATAAGAAACAAATTAGTTACCGAGTTGTGGTATGGGGGCTTTTCCTGCAAATCGTTTTTGCAGTCATAATTTTGAAAACAACCCCCGGGCAGATGGTGTTCGTCTATGCGAAAGCAGCGATTACAAAATTATTGAGTTTTACCGATGCCGGCGCCTCTTTCCTCTTCGGCAATCTGTATCGCGGTGACCCGGGCATCGTCAGTGCCCTGGGTGACGGACGCGGCCCTTACCAAATATGGGATCCAACAAGCGGATCATTCATAAATATAGGGATATCCTTTGCTATCCATGTACTACCTACGATCATATTTTTTGCATCCATAATGTCCGTTCTATATCACATCGGTTTCATGGAAAAAGTCGTCAAGGGTGTTGCCTGGGTGATGACTAAATTTATGGGAACCAGCGGCGCTGAAACCTTATCTGTTGCATCCAATATTTTTGTGGGACAAACAGAAGCACCCCTGGTCATAAAACCATTTGTGGAAAGGATGACAAAGTCAGAATTGATGGCGGTTATGTGCGGTGGATTTGCGACCATTGCCGGAGGTGTCATGGCCGCTTATGTGCGTTTCGGTGCCGATGCAGGAGATCTCATGGCAGCAAGTGTCATGTCGGCGCCTGCTGCCCTGGTGATGGCAAAAATCATTTTTCCGGAAACAGAAGAATCATCAACAAAGGGCGATACAAGCTTCAAACTAGAAAAAACAACCACGAATATCGTTGATGCTGCCGCAAACGGCGCTGCAGACGGTATGAAACTTGCACTCAATGTAGGCGCAATGTTATTGGCCTTCATTGCAATCATCGCCATGTTCGATTTCGCTTTAATGAAAGTCGGCATGCTCTTCGGTTTTTCTGATCTGAGCTTAAAAATAATTCTCGGATATCTTTTTTCGCCCCTGGCCCTGGTTATGGGCATCGAGCCTGCGGATGCCATGAAGTTCGGTTACTTATTAGGAACAAAAATTTCTATCAATGAATTTGTCGCTTATGTGCAATTAGGCCAATGGAAAGACGTCCTTTCACCAAGATCGTTTACACTGGCAACATACGCATTGTGTGGATTTGCTAATTTCAGTTCTATCGCAATTCAGATTGGCGGCATTGGCGGAATAGCACCATCACGTAAACATGATCTTGCCAAACTCGGACTAAAAGCGATGATTGGAGGAGCATTGGCCTCCTGGCTTACAGCATCCATTGCCGGAATCTTGATTTAAT
>CAYVXE010000073.1:17516-22285 GCA_964455375.1 uncultured Calditrichaceae bacterium | reverse complement strand
AGGGTTAACTTGATTCTAAATGAAGGGGGACGTTTTACTTCGTCGCTTCGACCATTAATTCGGTCATGCGGTTGACAAATTCCGTCGGTTCCACCAAATTTCCTTCGATGAGCAGTGCGCCATCGTAAATCTGTAAAATGCTCGAGCGCAAGACCGGGTCGTTTTCATCGCCGATGATCTTGCTGCCGAGATTCTTAATTAAAGGGTGGGACAAGTTGATTTCGAGGATCTTCTTCGAGCCGGCGTAATCCTGGTTCATCATCTTCATCATCTTTTCCATCTGCTTGTCCATGCCTTCTTTGCCCACCACCAGTGTCGCCGCTGAATCCACCAACCGCTTCGACGCAATGACATCCTCCACTTTGTCTCCCAGCGTCTTTTTGAAAATATCGATGAGGGACGTTGCCAGGTTTTCGCTTAATTCTTCCCCTTTTTCCTTGGCATCCTGTTTGAAGTCCAGGTCCGCTTTGTCGATGGATTTGAGTTCTTTTTTGTTGTATTCGTGAATACCAGGAATCACAAACACGTCCATGGGGTCTGACAGCAGAAGGACTTCGAGATCATTTTTGCGGAAATATTCCAGGTTCGGATGACGAGTCAGTTCATCCCGGTGTTCGCCGGTAAGATAGTAAATTTCTTTCTGGTCTTTCTTCATGTTGCTGACATACTCTTTCAAGGAGGTGAATTCACCCTTTGCCGTTTTAGTACTTTCAAAACGTAACAGATCTACAATTTTGTCTTTATTGGCAAAATCTGTATTGATGCCAATTTTAAACATCTGTCCGAAATTCTGATGAAATTTTTTGAATTTCTCTTTGTCATTTTTTGACCAGTCATCTAAAAAGGCAAATAGTTTAGAGATAATCGTATTTCTTATTTTTGCCATCACCGGGCTGTTTTGAGTGACTTCACGGGAGACGTTCAGAGGCAGGTCTTCGGTATCTACCACGCCTTTTAAGAATCGTAAATACTCCGGAAGCAATTCTTTGCAGTCATCCTGTATAAAGACCTTATTTGAATAAAGATGCAGTGATTTTTCCAGATGCTCTTTGGTGAATGTGGAAGGAGCAGTATCCGGAATGAAAATAAGCGCCTTGAAGTTTACCGCACCTTCGATGGACAGGTGCAAATGTCCCAGCGGCGGGTTGAAGTCGTTTGAAATAAATTTGTAAAATTCCGTTAACTCTTCCTCTTTGATGTCGTCTTTGCGTTTATGCCACAGAGCGCTCACCCGGTTGACTTCTTCTTTGCCGACAAAAATCGGGAAGTCGACAAAATTTGAGTATTTCTGAATAATATTTTTTACCCGGTACTCTTCGCTGAACTCCTTATGCTCGTCTTTTAATTTGAAGGAAATTTTTGTGCCACGGGTTTCTTTGTGGATTTCTTCGATGGAGAATGTTCCTTCTCCGCTTGATTGCCAGCGGTAGCCTTTCGAGTCAGGGTCAGCATGGCGGGTTTCCACCGTAACGTCATCGGTAACCATGAACACGGAATAGAATCCCACCCCAAACTGACCGATGAGATCGCCGTCCAGAGGTTTGCCGCTTTCCTGCATTTGCTGCAGGAATTGCATTGTGCCGGAACTGGCAACCGTACCGAGGTTGTTAATGAGTTCCTCTTTAGTCATACCGACGCCACTGTCCACGATAGAGATGGTTTGCTTTTTTGAGTCCAATTCGATTTTTATGTTCAAGTCTGCATCCGGGTCGAGGACATTCGAATCGGTGAGCATTCTGAAACGAATTTTATTGAGAGCATCGGAAGCATTTGAAATGAGTTCCCTTAAGAACACCTCCGGGTGTGTGTAGAGAGAATGGATGATCAAATGCAGCAGTTGCTTCATTTCGGCTTTATATTCAAATTCCTGTGCTTTCTTTTGTGCTTTTGTTGCCATTTTTATCAATCCTTCTTTTGCATGGAATTATTACAATGTAAATGATTTTTGTGCGTAGCGAATAAAAATTTCGGCAGGTAATGTAATCAATGAAATTATGAATTTCAAGATTTTTGTTGGAAAATTAAACGTTGTAAAGCAAGCTCAAACAGGTGAGACCGGCCTCGGCTTTAATGAACTCGGAAATGTCTAAGGTTTCAACCTGAAAACCAAAATTCTCTATTATTTGAATCGTGTAAGGAAATCCTGTGTGCATGCAGAGGTGTTCCCTAAGTATTGAGACTGCCGAAAAAGTAGTTTTCCACTTCAGCTTGAGTGTAGTCGAAGGCTGTAACCCATTGTTTTTAAATCATGTTTAACGCTCAGCATGAAGATTTATTTAAAGTCGACTTTTTCGACAGTCTTGTTAGTGTAAGTCCTTTTTCTTTCTAAATGCCCTTGTTTCCTGATGAAATGTTTGTAACCATGCGGTAGCGCGAAAGTCTGTTTTATAGCAAATCGGCAACGATGGATTTTTCGTGACGCAGTTCTTCTGTGGTTTTTGCAATTTTCTCTTTGGCAAAATCGCTATGACTTAAGCCCTGAACAATGTCCAGGTTAGCGTTTCCATCGCTGGTTAGCGGAAATGAAAAAATCAAACCTTCATCGATGCCATAGCTGCCGTCAGAGGGAACACTCGCTGAGAACCAGTTTCCTGCTGGCGTCGGCGAGATGACGCTTTTCACATGATCCAGCGCCGCATTTGCCGCGGAAGCCGCAGAAGATAACCCGCGGGCTTCGATGATGGCTGCACCACGTTTTTGGACCGTCGTAATGAATTCACTGCGCAGCCATTCCACATGCCCGATGACATCGGTGGCCGGCTTACCGTCTATTTTGGCATTCTCAGCGTCTGGGTACTGGGTGGCGCTGTGATTTCCCCAGATGGTTACGTTTGTCACCTTACTGATGGGCACGCCGGCTTTTTCTGCGAGCTGCGACTGCGCCCGGTTTTGATCGAGACGGGTCATGGCGGCAAAACGATCCCGCGGAATGTCACCCGCATTGTGCATGGCGATGAGGCAGTTGGTATTTGCCGGGTTGCCGACGACCAACACATGGATGTCGTCCGCTGCTCTGGCTGCAAGCGCCTTTCCCTGCCCTACAAAAATAGGGCCGTTTTCACGAATAAGATCGCCGCGTTCCATCCCTTTGGAGCGTGGTTTGGACCCTACCAGTAACGCCCAGTTAACACCATCAAATGCGGTTTCCGCATCGTCTGTGACAACGATATTTTCCAGCAGCGGAAAGGCGCAGTCCTTGAGTTCCATGACCACACCTTCCAGGGCTTTCAGAGCCGGTGTGATTTCCAGCAATTGTAACGAAATTTTTGTATCTGCTCCGAAAACTTCCCCTGAGGCAAGTCTCGGTAGAAGTGCGTAACCAATATGTCCAGCAGCGCCTGTTACAGCAACTTTTACAGAATTCATTGTGGTTTCTCCTTGTTAAAAGTCATTTCAGATGTTCGTTTTCTCTACGATTATTAAGATAAAAATTGCCTGACGATGTGCAAGCAAAATATTGTAATTGTCATGAGCACGGTACAGGACAGCATCAAATTGTAATTGACCGAAAACGCCTCTTCCTGTTTGTCATTTTGACCAGGCAGCCGCACGACGTGGAAGGGCAATCGCTGGGTATAGGTTGGGCTATTTATTCACTTCGATGAACCACAAACGGAGTTCACAAACGGTCATCGATGGGCAGTCCCTCCATTTCCATAATTTTCAATGCATTGGTTGTGGGGCAGGGGCCGGGTCGCATCTGGTAGTCGAAGATCATTTTACCGTTTTTTATGTCTTCCCGGAAGTGGTAATTGTGCAATTGTGGGATGCTTTCAGCCAGGTGGGTTAGTTCCAAATCATGTGTGCTGATGAGGCCAAGTCCCGGCAGCTTTGCCAGTGCCTGAATGTAAGACCGGCTGCCGATTAACCGCTCGCGATTATTGGTGCCTTTAAAGATTTCATCGATCAAAAAGAAAAGCGGCAGCTCTGTTTCGGTCGTTAAAGCGTCGAGCAACGATTTTAACCGTCTGACCTCGCGATAGAAAAAAGAGAAACCATCCGTAATCGAGTCGTTGATGTGAATGCAGGTAAACATCCGGAAAAGCCGGGTATTAAACGACGTGGCGTCGACCGCACCGCCCGCAAAGGCTAAACTTAAATTCGTGCCCATTGTTTTCAGAAAGGTACTTTTCCCTGACATGTTCGACCCGGTGATCAACGAAATACTACCCACCGTTGCAATGGAAAAATGATTGCGTTTTTTTTGTGCTTCGGGAATAAGCGGGTGTCCCATATTTTTTGTTTCAAAAACAGTCTTGGATTCGGAGTCCGAAATGTTGGGGAAGGTCGTGTTCGGATTCAGGAATGCAAAGTTGGCCAGTGAAATAAGAGATTCCAGCTCAAAAAATGTTTCCAGCCATTGCGGCAAATGGTTTGCCAGGTCACTTTTTAATGTGTCCATCTGTTTGGCCACAAAAAAATCCCATGGAAAAGGAGCGTTCAGAATAAGCCTGACCAGGGGATTCATGCGCAGACCTACCGCCCAATTGAGTAGAGAAACGCGTCTCAGTTGTCTGGAAGGACGGTTCCGTGGGTCGTCAAACATTCTGCACAAGTTTTGTAAAGCATCTTTTTGGGAGAAAGAATAATTCTCAAGGAATTTGAAAATAACGTTCAATTTTTTGAGTTCTTCCGACAGAAATACCGAATCGTCCAATAAACTGTCCAATTGTCCGGCATTCATAAAGTAAATGATGCCGTAAGAGACAAAAGATAAAAGCCAAAAGGATGGTATCTGAAGGGTCGCTTTAAGAAAAACTAAAACCGCG
>CAYVXE010000073.1:0-17416 GCA_964455375.1 uncultured Calditrichaceae bacterium | reverse complement strand
TGCAGGGAATTTTCACCGGTGAGATCCAAGTCGATGGCAAACGGATGATCTTTTGACGGACTGCCGATTCGCGGCACAGGAATTTTCTGCCAATCCAGCGTTAAACGCGCAAGCTGCGTTTGTTTGATTTGCTGCCAAATGGAGTAACGCAAAATAGCAGATTCCACTTTGCGGTGCAGAAAAACTTCAACATTAAAAATGAGAAATGCCAATCCGAGGACCGACCACCCTAACCAGGTGTTCACAACGTAATACAGGGTAATTCCCAGACCGGCGCCGGCAAAAAAGGTAAAAAGCCGGATTCTGCTAAAACGATTACTTGCAGCTTTAAGCCGGTCGAGTTTGTTTTGTATGCGTTTGATTTGCTTTTCTAAAGTCTTTCGTCGCTGTGTTTTGCTAATCATATTTTCCTTTGAATTTATCAGGTAATCCATCCTAAAACAAGAAACGGATGTATCAGACACCTGTTTTTAAAATTGTTTCAAGTCCCAGTTTGATGGCCTGAAATTGCAAATTAACGAGCAAGTCTAACGGCAAATGTTTGATGTTGAATTCAGCAAGGCCCTTCTGAATGGATTGATGCAGTGCAAGTTTTTGCCGCAAATCAGGCAGAATTTTCTTGAACTTCAAAAAGGCAGTCGGGACCCCGGGTTGCGGTTGGGGTATCTGTTTTTGAATGTAAAATAACGGTATCTCCGTTACCAGGCAAAGCGGGTCTCCTCCCAGAGTTCGCACATATTCCATGGAACTGAGATGAAAACGATTTGCAGTCTCTTCGTCACCAATCGAGCGAAAATAGGTCTGCATCGCCTGGCCTTCGGGTGTGGTTGTAAATCCAGGTCCGATATATTGAAATCCCTTATCCCCCTTACGATCGTGATCGTGTAGCTGCAAGCGCCTACTTTTGAGGATTTCGGCATACTTTTTTTGCAGCTCTTTTGTGCGCACGATCCAATGTTTTTCGATGAGCAGCATGGCGCCGTCCGCAACTCCCATGCCGTGTAAACTCGTATGAACCTCGAAGGGAGCAAAGTCTTTTAGAAACTCGCTCACTAATTTATTTTCCACTCGCATGTGAGGAAAACCGAATTCAACATCCCGTCCCGGCAGCTCACGAAAAACGTTTTGCAGATAAGACTCAAAATCGGGCCATTCTTTTATCCAGGTTTGGTTCCTGGCCTCTCCATCCGGATTGATGTGTGGAATGATGATGAAGGTGAAATCTTTCAACCACGGCGTCAGCGTTGAGTCCTCTTTCAATCCGTCGATGATGAGGTGCCGCAAGGTTTCCGGCCCTGCCGGCTCATCTGAATGTGCACCGGCGATGAGACTGACGTTTCGTTTGCCATGACCCAACACCACGGCGTCAATGGGTCGCCCTTCTTCACTGCTACCTAACGTGTAGAATCGTGCAAGATGTGCCTTCCTGGAGCAGGCATCCTGGATGGTCTCTCTGACCTCTCCACATGTTCTAAGTTTGGTGGATTCGATATGTAACATCATGCCCCTTTAGTGATAAAAAATGGCCTGAAACCAGATGACTAAGATAGCAATGGGACAAATATAGCGGATGAAAACGCCCCAAATTTGTGCCTGCGTAAATGGCACTCCCGGCAATTTTTGAGCAAATGCCGGATTGCCCTGTTCAATCTCTTTGGCGGCATTTGCGATTCCCCAGACATTGCTAAAAAACAGACAGAACAAAACGGCGCCGAGCGGCGGAAATATATCGAACCACAGGAAGATCATGAATTCAAGGAAACTTTTGCCACCGAAGAAACCCAATTTTGACAACGCCGGAACCGCTCCCTGGGATAATGCAGATGGCAAACCGATCACAAACACAACAGCGCCGATGAGCCAGGTTATCTTTTTTCTTGGAATCTGTTTTTCATCAACGAAATAGGCGACGGAAACTTCCAGCATGGAAACAGTGGAGGTTAAAGCTGCGATGGTAAGCATGATAAAAAAAGCTGCGCCGAGAATGTTGCCGAGTGGCAGTTGCTTGAATATTTCGGGTAAAACAATAAAAACCAGCGCCGGCCCTTCATGTGGCTGCTGTCCAAAAGAGAAGAGAGCGGGAAAAATCATTAACCCTGCCAGTAAGGCAATAGCTGTATCGAGCAAAACGACGTAAAGACTCGAACGAACGATGTTTTCTTTTTTGGAAAGATACGACCCGTACGTCAAAATGCCTCCAATACCGAGACTGAGGGAGAAAAAGGCCTGCCCCATGGCGCGCATAACGGTTTTACCGGTGACTTTGGAGAAATCGGGTTTCAGAAAAAAGGCCAGACCTTTGCCGGCGCCGGGTAAAGTCAACCCATAAATAACCAATCCCAGCATTAAAACGATGAGCGTGGGCATAAGGATTTTAGACCAGCGCTCAATACCGTTTTGCACCCCTCTGAAAACAATGATCACGGTAAGAATCAAAAAACTGAAAAACAGAGAAATGCTTAAAGACGGATTTGCTGCAAAAACCGGGAAGGGAGTCGTATTTTTCACAAACGTTTTAAAAACAAACCCCACTCCCCAACCGGCTACAACCGCATAAAAACTGAGGATGAATAAACTTGCCAGAATGCAAAGTACACTCAGAGTCAACCAGGAACTACCAGGCTTTATCGCAAAAATGGCGCCGTAAACATTCTTTTGATTGTGTCGTCCCAGAGCCAATTCCGCAAACATAAACGGCAGACAAATCGTAAAAATACAGATGAGGTAGATGAGGACGAATACCGCGCCGCCGTTTTGACCGGTGCGAAACGGAAATGCCCAAATATTTGCCAAACCCACCGCTGATCCAGCGGTGGCCAGAATAAAGCCAAAACGGGAACCCCATTGGCCGCGATTATTTTCCATTTACAACGTCTTTTATTTTCGTCATTATTTGTTTGGTGACTGTCGATTCCACCATTGGTGGGGTTTTATGCGTGCTCCAAAATTAAAAATCCGTTGCAAAGAGAGCATCATACGGCGTAAGCATGTCCCTGCAAAAAATCGTCCCAATCGGAAGTACCATTTTTCATAAATTTTGTTATAGGGACAAGCCCGAATACAAATGGAGCAGTCTGTGTTTTGATTTGCCCAGAATGTAAAACACTTTTCAGGTAAGATGCTCCACTTCTTTACACCTTTTATACTGGAAATACTCGCTGTTCTCTCTGACGGTTCGAAAAAAGGAATGGCGCGAATTGGACAGGCATTTGCACATTCCCGGCAGATGTTACAGAATTTTTTTACACCAAATTTTACCGGTTTATCTGCGACAAGGGGAAGGTCCGTGAAAATTTTCCCCAGGCGCACCCGTGGACCGAATTCTTTGGTGATGAGTAATCCATTGCGACCGTATTCTCCCAGACCTGCCTGAATGGCCAGCGGAATGTCCAGCGCCGTGTCATTCAAACTTGCCACCGCCTGGTAGCCGAGGTTGCGAATATATTGCGCTAAAGAAAGCAGGGTCAGAATGTCTTGTGAGTAACCGTAGCCTGAGGCGGCACTGCTTAGCGCCGAAGGGCCGGTTTTTATGGTTTCGAAATCCATTTCCCGGGCGATGACGATGACAAATTTAATGCTATCAGGTAAATCGATGGCTTTTTCTGCCAGATGTCTGCGGCTGTATTTTTTCGAGTAGACCCAGCGCTCGTCATAATCACAAATTCCCGTCAGATCGGCGCCAAAAAATGTTGCCGTTTGCTTTATTTCTGCGCTCATTTTTCCCGGTGTGTCCACCGGAAGTCTCGTTTCGGAACCTGGCCGGTAAATGGAGAATGCATCCAGAAATCCTTCCCGTCGGTCCTGTTCTTCTTCCTTGAGATCGGAAATGAAATCCGCAAGATGCCAGGCGGCGTTGCGCAGGGAAAAATCTTTTGAGGTGTATCCCTCGGTTTTGCGCGGTCGCGAAAGCGGCGTCAGATGCGATTCAAAAAATGCCGTTGCCTTTTCTGATTTTATATTTGCATCCCAAACACAGCGGTTGTAAATGTCGTTCTTCTGGTTGAAACGTTGAAATTGATCTGTTATTTCAACCCCGGTCTCTTTGTCAACCGGTTTTGTGCTCGGTGTTCTTTGCAATTTTGTTTTAGTCGTCGTTAGCTGCAAGGTCTTCTGAAATTTGACATGTTCTTTTGTTTAACAATCAAATAAAATAAGCCGTGAAGTGCAAGCGAAATTTACCTGGGAAGATCGGTTGGTAAGACTGGTTCTTCTACCGATTTAAACAGTGACCGGAAAATATCGTGTTTAACATTTGCGCAAGCGAGGGGACAAATCTATTTGCTTAACGTATTTTTTTCATCAGCTTAAAAAGATGCGGATCAGCATGTATCTTAGATGCGGAGATACTTCTTTACTTCTTCAATGACAGTCATTTTGCGAATGGGCTTTTCCAGGTAACTTGTGCAGCCGGCTTCATAGCATCTCTGCTGCATCTCTTGCTTGCGGTGCGCGGACAGTGCGATGATGGGTATCTCCTGACCATTTTCAAGTTTGCGTATCACAGTCGTGGCGTCATATCCGTTCATTTCCGGCATTTCCATATCCATGAAAATCAGGGAATAGGAGTTGGCTTCAAAGCTCTTAACCGCTTCCGTCCCGGTTTCCGCAAACGATACTTTAATCTTATCAATTTGTTTGAGATAAGCGTTCATAATTTTTCGATTTTCCGGAGAATCATCCACAATTAAAATATGCGTGCGGTTATCCAGCCATTTCCCCACTGCGTCAAGCAACTTTTTCTTTCTGACGGGTTTGGTGAGATAATCATCCATACCGTGCGCAAAACATTTTTCTCGGTAGCCCTCAATTGCATGTGCTGTGAATGCAATGATTGGCGTTGCGGTGAGGCCATTTTGATGTTCGTAACGACGAATCCGTTTCGTTGCCGTGAATCCATCCATAACCGGCATCTGAATATCCATTAATATGAGGTCATAGGAATTATTTTGAACAGCCTCTAAAGCGCATTGCCCGTTTTCGGCAATATCTACCTTGTAGTTCGCTTTGGTCAATATTGTACTGGCTAATATCTGATTCTCAGGCGTGTCCTCCACTAACAAAATGTGTCCCGAACGGGTAGGGGTTTGAGGTCTAATCTGAGACTCGTCAACGACTTTAACGGGCGGCGAGGTGTCATGTTTAGATTCCTGCACGTTTGAAAAGGTCAGGCAAAATGAAAAACAACTTCCTTTCCCTTTCTGACTTTCAATCTCGATGTGTCCCCCCATCAGTTTTACGAGAGAGAGGCTTATGCTCAACCCCAGACCGGTTCCACCGAATTTTCGGGTGATTGAAGAATCTGCCTGAGAGAACTTGTCGAATATCTTCTTCTGATTTTCTTTCGAAATACCGATTCCTGTATCCCTTACCGCGAATCGAATAGACGTTTTGTTATTTTCGCAGGGCGTTTTATCCGCTGGTGTAATCTGAATTGAAACGTCGCCACGCTTGGTGAATTTTATCGCATTTGCGGTTAAATTGACCAGTATCTGGTGCAGTTTGGTCGGATCACCTTTGACGTATGAGGGTAGTTCTGGATCCATGTAACTCAAAAGGCCAATATTTTTTTCTTTTGCTTTGACATTCAGTGTGTCGACGACTCTCTTTAGAGTTTCCTGAAGGTTAAAAGGGATCTGTTCAATAGCCATTTGTCCAGCTTCTATTTTAGAAATATCCAATATATCATTAATCAGGTTCAAAAGACCTTCGGAACAATTCTGTACAATTTTGAGTGAATTCATTTGTTCATCATTGAGTGCTGTTTCTAGAACTAAGTCTGTCATACCGACAATCGCGTTCAAAGGGGTTCGGATTTCGTGACTCATATTGGCCAAGAATTCACTTTTAGCCTGATTCGCCTTTTCAGCGATTTTTCGTGCTTCTGTAAGTTCCTTCGTGGCCTTATTTATTTTTTCAGCAAGCTGTTGGTTTGTTTTCTTGATTCGTGCTGTTCTATATGTGAACAGGCCAAATAGGATAGCTGACCCGCTTAGAATTAAGGAGAGAATAAACCACCAAGTACGCCAAAATGGTGGTAAAATGATAAAAGAAAAAGTGGCGGCTTGCTCACTCCAAATACCGTCAAAAGTAGCTGCCTGCACATGAAACGCGTATGTACCGGCGTCAAGGTTTGTATATTTGATTTCTGTTCTATCTGTCAGCTCGTTCCAGGTTTTGTCAAATCCTTCCAGATAATACTGGTAACGAACATCGGATTCATCGACAAATGATAAGCCGATATATTTAAAGGTAATATTGTTTTGATGATGCTTCAGGTGCAGTCCTTTGGTGGGATTTCCTTTGTAATTAGATATTTTTATTTTTTCAAGATATATATTTGGGGGAACCGGTTTAGATTTTGTTTTGTCCGGATGGTAATGAGTGACGCCTTCCACGGTGCCAAACCAAAGATCGCCGGCATTGTCCACTATACTGCTATGAATATTCATTTCATTTCCCACAAGACCGTTTTTTGAATTATAATTACGCCAGAATTTTCCATCAAAACAATCTACGCCTTTATTGGTGCCAAACCAGAGATTTCCATCCCGGTCTTCCACAATTGTCCAGACTGCGTAGTCGGAGAGCCCTTCTTCGGTGGTGAAATTCGTAAAGGTAGAGCCATTGAAGCGACTGACGCCTTCTTTTGTGCCAAACCACAAATTCCCTTTATGATCTTCAGCGACACAAAAAACTTCATTGCTTATGAGACCATCTGTTTCTGAAAAATGATGTATTTGGTTTTTTTCAAGCTTTATGACGCCGTTTCCGGTTGTACAAAACCAGACGTTTTCATGCTGGTCAACTAATATTGACCAGATTGAATTTTCATCAATGGTATCTTTGAAGGAAAAATTTTCGAATTTAATGGTATCGTCAGTGGGATTGAATTTGCTTGCCCCATTCAAAGTGGCAAGCCACATATTGCCCATGGAGTCCTGTTTAATGTCACGAATATAGTCTGCCGGTAAGCCATCCTTCACGTGGTAAGAATGAAATTGTTTCCCATTAAAACTGCTCAATCCCTCGCGGGTGGCAAACCATAAGGTATTCTTTGAGTCCTGCCCAATTGCCCGCACCACATTATTGGCCAGGCCGTCTTTTACAGAATAGGTTCTAAAATGGTTTTTCCTCAAAAGAGCGACCCCATGACCGTTTGTGCCTATCCAGTAATCACCATTTTTGTCCTGAAAGATTGCGGTAATGTAATTACCCGGTAACCCCCAATCGGTGGTAAATCCTTCAAAACTTTGATTGGATAATTTACTGACCCCGCCGCTCGTGCCGAACCAAAGGTTTTCTTCCCGGTCTTCGAAAACACAGTACACCCTGTCATTTACCAATCCGTTTTCTTTAGAGTACGTTTTAAATGTACCATTTTTAAATTCACAAATTCCACTGTATTTTGTTCCTGCCCAAATCGACCCCCGTGTGGTAATCAATACGGAAAAAATTCCGGCTATATCCGTATCTGTTTTTTCAAAATTTTCAAATACCGGACTTCCCTGAACGTGACTTACTTTCGTCAAACCTGCCTTGCTGCCAAGCCACAGGCAGTTTAACGAATCGACCGCTATGCTGTAGATGAAAGCGCTGGGCAGTCCATCCTCCGGCTGATAAAACGTTTTTTTACCATTTTGATATTTGCAAAGAGAGTGGCCATAGAGACTGAACCAAAGGTTACCGGATTGATCCTGATTAATTGCTCTGACAAAATGATTTTCATCATCCTCGGTTAGTTTAATGTAACTGAAATGGTCGTTCTCGTATTTAATGACCACAGAGCTGTCGCTGCCAAACCATAATCTTCCCTGGTCATCTTCGAATATTGAATAGATATTTTTTAGTTGAATGTCTGAAACGGAATCGTAAATTGTGAATGGGTGTTCAGGGTTACGCTGAGGCGTGTATTTAACGATACCGCCTCCGAGGGTGCCAATCCATAGCGTTTGGTTTTTATCTTCATGCAAGGCATAAACCAAATCTCTACGGGGTAGTCCATTACGACTGTTGAAGACAGTATATTTGTGGCCGTCATACCGACACAAACCGCCGCCCGTGCCGAACCACATGTAGCCATTTGCACTTTGCAGAATACTGTAAACCTGCGATTGCGGCAGCCCGTCGCCGACTTTGTAATTTCTGAAATGTAATTCCTGTGCATGAAGAACCGTGCATAACAGAATCCATGAAATTAGAGAGAGAAATATGGATTTAGAGAGATTCATTTTGCTTTTGTAGCGGTAAAAATTTTTGAATTTCTTCAACAATCGTTGTTTTGCGGATTGGTTTTTCCAGATAAGAATTACACCCTACTTTTAAACATTCATCAATCTTGCTTTTTTCGTTATGGGCGGAAAGGGCAATAATTGGAATATCATTTCCATTTTCCAGTTGCCGGATGGTTGTTGTCGCTTCATATCCGTTCATGACCGGCATTTCCATATCCATCAAGATGAGAGAAATGGTTTTTGTTTTGAAATCTTCAACTGCTTGCTGCCCGTTTTCTGCGAAGACCAGCTTTATTTCCTTAAATTTTTTGAAGTAATTCTTGATCAAGTTGCGGTTGTCGATGGAGTCGTCCACCACCAGGATATTGGGCCTCGTGTCAATCCATTTGCTGACGGTATCCAAAAGCGTTTTCTTTTTAATTGGTTTGGTGATAAAATCATCCATGCCGTTTTCGAGACATTTTTCCCGGTATCCTTCAATGGCGTGTGCGGTAAATGCAATGATCGGAATATGCCCTTGTTCATTTTGATGTTCCCATTTTCTTATTTTTTCAGTGGCTTCAAATCCGTCCATCTCAGGCATATATATATCCATCAAAATGACATCGTAATGTCCGCTTTGCACTGTTTCCACGGCAATGAGCCCGTTTTCTGCAATATCAACTGTGTAACCGGCTTTTTCCAATATTTTGCCTGCCAGTTTTTGGTTGTCAGGTGTGTCTTCTACCAGCAATATTCTGGGCTGCACACGATAGGAGTATTCTGCGTTTTGTTCATCGGTGGATTCTGTATCTTTATTCCTTGTGCCAGGAGATGTTTGTAAAACCCGTTTTAACGTGGAAAGCAGTTTGGATTGTTTCGCCGGTTTGGTGATAAATTCAGCAATATTGTATTCTGTCTTCCATTTTGATTTAAATGTACCAATGGATGAAAGCATAATAATTTTAATGCCATCGTGTTGGTCGTTTTCCCTCAGCTCTTTGGTAAAAGTAAGGCCATCCATTCCAGGCATCTGATGATCGAGAATGATCAGGTCTATGGAATCACCCTCCTGTTTTATGATGTCTAATGCTTGTTCAGCCCGTTGCGTTTCTACATATTGAAACCCCCAGGCAGAGAGGGTTTTTCTGAGAATGAACAGGTTGGTTTCATTATCATCAATGGCTAAAATCTTAACATTTTTAAAGTCAGGTACTGTATATGAAGACTCGGGAAGATGTACGCCGACAGGTACTTTCAATTGAAAATAGAATGTACTTCCGACACCTGCTTCGCTGTCTACAAGGAGTTCTCCACCCATCAGGCGAATGAGAGATCGTGAAATATTTAAGCCAAGCCCGGTGCCGCCAAACTTCCTCGTGGTTGATGTGTCAGCTTGTGAAAATTTCGCGAATACTTTTTTGAGATTTTCTTTTGAGATACCAATTCCTGTATCTGAAACCAAAATTTTGATTTCAGTCATATTCGGATTTTGGTGGTTGGATTCAACGGATACGACCTTAACCGCAACTTCCCCTTTATCGGTGAATTTGATGGCATTGCCCACTAAGTTTACAATGATCTGGCGTAATCTTGTGGGGTCGCCTTTCACAGAAGGGGGAATGGTCGGGTCCACATAACACAGCAGTTCTATTTTCTTGGACTGTGCCCGAATGCTGAAAATTTCCACAGCGCTTTCCACGGTCTCCTGCAAGTTGAAATCGATGTTTTCCAGTTCCAGTTGTCCTGCTTCAATTTTCGAGAAATCCAGAATATCGTTAATTAGCGAGAGCAGGCCTTCGGAGGAAGATTGTACAACGCTGATATATTCGTTCTGATCAGAGTTGAGATGCGTTTCCATGATGAGCTCGGTCATACCAATAATTGCATTCAGGGGGGTGCGAATTTCATGACTCATATTCGCCAGGAACTCACTTTTGGCAACATTCGCCATTTCTGCCTGCATCGCCATTTCTTTTGCCCACAGGGTGGTTTTTTCAAGATGCATATTTATTTCTTGTAATTCCTGATTTGCAAGGTCTGTTTCAGTTTTCGCTTGTTTTAATTCTTCCTTAGCTTTGATTTCTTCAGAGATGTCTTTGACGGCAAATATAAAATGGCGGTTTTCCAAAAGTTGAATTTCTCTAATCTGTACCTCTATGGGAAATGTTGATTCGTCAAGCCGTTTACCTTTCCATATTAATTTATTCTTGTCATCCGTTGACTTTCTGGAATCAATATTTTTCTTCAGAACTTTATTAAAAGTGCCTTTATAATCATCTGCGAGTAAGAATGTGAAAGGTTTTCCAATAAGTGATTGCTCTTCATAGTACCAATTTTCAAGTATCTCACGATTGACAAGGGTAATTATTCCGGACGAATCCGTGGTCACAATCCCGTCTCCTACAGTTTCCAAAATAATTTCCAAATCTGCTTTGGACATTTCAGCTGCTTCTTTTGTTCTGGTTAACTCCCTTTCTATCTGCTCTTTCTCCGTAACGTTGTTGATTAGCAACACAAGCCCTTCAACGTGGTTTCTGCTGTCGACAAAGCGGGATGTTTTAATTTCTAAAAAATCCTTTTCATGTTTTATGATTTGAACGGGACAGTCTGTTTTGCACAGATGAACATCGTTAAAAAAGGCGTTGCCTCTGTTCTCTTTGATCTCATCGACGGACGATCCAACCAGGTTATCCTTATTTAGATGGAGACATTCCTGGGCTGCCTGATTGATATCAAGAATACGATGCTTATCATCAAGAATAATAACTCCCGTGTCCATGCTTTTAAAAATGACATCTTTCGCAACCGGGATGATGTCCGTAAATTTGTATTTAACCAATGCTACAACTGTCAATAAACCGCTAATCGTAAAAGCAAATGGCGTCAGGTCCAGGTTGGGGAATGGCGTCAATTTTGTGATGTAAAGGAAATTGCCAAGCCAGGGCAACAGTGAGGAAATAATCAACAGCAAGATTTGGCGCTTGTACAAGGTCGAACTTTTTTTTCGGTAACAGAGCAACAGAAAGTAGGTCGCAAAACCCAACAAAAGATAGTTATATATGGACTGAATCAGAAATAAAGGACCGTGTTGTATTTTTAACCATGTCATAGATCCTTCACTGACGGTGACCGCATTTATAAAGAAAAACCGTTGCAAACTGCTTGTCCATATTGCAAGGAAACATGCGATGGGAACGATGGCCAATTTTGCGAATAATGCTTTGGTTACTTTTTCATGTCTTCCCGTATAAAACAAAATGAAGAGAAACCACACAAGTGGAAGGATTTCAATACTAAAATATTCAATTTTTGCCATCAGCAGTTTCTCTGCAAGTGTTCTTGCCGTAATTTCAATGGCATACGTTAGTGACCAAAAAGAAATCGTTAATGTTGTCATGCCTGCCAATCGGGTGAGAGGGGATTTTTTCTTTTCAAAAAAGACCACGCTAATGATAAAAGAAATGAGGCCGCTGATAATAAGCGCTACAGAGTACGGATTGAGTAAAAGAGTCATGATGTTAACTTTAAATGTGTATAATTGACGTAATACTTCATTATCGGCCTGCAAAATCCGGGACTAAATCATTGATGAATAAAAAGTTGTTAAAGTTTAATTATATAATGAAATGGTATGAAAATTATTTTGATTTGGCCGGAGGTTCCTGCTTACGATTGTTAAACTAATTATTTCAATAGTTGTAAGGCTTCTTCAACCGAATTTGTAAATTGGAATAATTTTTGTAAATGCGTGAGTTCAAAAATGGCCTTTACCGTTACCCGAACATTGGACATAATTATCTCACCGTTTTTGCCTAGGGCTTTGGATGCTGTTACGATCGCCCCAAGCCCGCTGCTATTAATGAAACTTACAAGCGCTAAATTTAGAACGATCTTCTTTTCTCCATTTTTAATGAATCGGAGGATTTCTTTTTTGAATTCAAAACCCACATCATCATTTAACTTGTGGTTCAAAATATTAATGGTGAGGACGTTACCGATTTTTTGATGTTCTATTTGAAGAGACATAACTATTTGTTATGAGTTATTGAAGAACGATTTTTACAGTGGATAGATACACTGACAAATAATCGACAAGTTTGGTGATTTCGTTCTTATCATGATTTTTAGCAGCCTGTTCCAGATCTCGCCCAATATTTGTTATTTCGTCGAATCCGTAGCCGCCTCCGGAGCCTTTCATGCTGTGCCCCAATCTTTGAATTTCGGAATAATTTTCCACATTGAGTAAGTCCTGAATTGCTTTTATGTCACTGTGCCGGTTTTCCATGTAATCCGGAATGAGTTCCTCAAGATCTCCATCCACATAAACGACTGTTTCTTCTGCCATATCTCGTTTCCTTTGCAAGTAGCGTTAGTAAAAAGTGGTTTTCGTAATATAAATTACAGTCGTTTAATATATCGGATGGACGATCGATATCTTAACTACCGGGGGAAATTATTTTGGATTTATTTTGTTGATGAAGGATAGGAAATGTTTTTAAAAGCAGGTGTGACAAAGCGAAGAATGTGCTCATGGATACGTGTATTGCTGGCTACGATATTGCCGGTTTTCAGATGTGTGGAGCCACCGAGAAGGTCGGTGACTATGCCCCCAGCTTCTTCAATAATAAGCGTGCCGGCAGCGATGTCCCAGGAGTTGAGCAGAAGTTCCCAGAAGCCGTCTAATCTACCGCATGCTACATAAGCCAGGTCCAACGCTGCGGCTCCGGGTCGGCGAAAGTCACTGATAACGTTGAATAGTTGACTAAGGGTTTTGAAATATGGCTCAGTTAAATGTTTGGCACGAAAGGGGAAACCGGTACCCAAAAGACACTCACTGAAATTGTCTCTTTGTGAAACTCGGATTAGTTCGCCGTTCAGAAATGCCCCCTGACCTTTTTGCGCATGAAATAATTCTTTGTGCACCGGATCAAGCACGACGCCGACAATAAGTTCCTCATCAAACATCAGAGCAATGGAGACGGCAAACATTGGGAAGCCGTGAATGTAATTCTTTGTGCCATCCAGAGGGTCGATGATCCAGCAGTATCGACTTTTGTTTAAATTGTCACCGGATTCTTCTGCAAGAATATGGTGGTCCGGATGTTTTGACTTAATGTGTTCGATAATTTTACGTTCCGATTCTTTGTCAGTTTCGGTGACAAAGTCAAATGCTTGCTTTTTTGAAATTTGTGTGGCGTCTAATTTATTTAAACCGTTCATCAAAATTGAGCCGGCAATATTGGCCGCATCGATTGCTGTTTTCAGATACATGATTTCCTTTATGATAGACGTTTATTGACCTAAGTGAGTTCTACAATTGTGATGCCGGAGTCTCCTTCGTTCCAGGCGCCTTGCTTTTTGGATTTTATGTTTTGATGTGTTTCCAGAAAATCAGAAATACCTTTACGCAATGCGCCGGTGCCTTTGCCGTGAATGATGCGAACTTCCCGCCACCCGGCCAGAATGGCATCATCGAGAAACTTGTCTACCAGAACGATTGCATCTTCAAGACGTTCGCCACGCACATCGAGAACCGGCTGTATGTCTTTTGTCTGCGATGTTCGGATGCTGGCCGCCGGTTTTGCATCTGTCTGTTGTTTTCCTTTTTGCACATTTTGCAATTCTTTTACAGGCACCCAAAATTTTAGTTGTTCTATTTGCAGCAAAACGCGCTCTTCGTTTTCCGATATTGAAATGATCTCACCTGTGGAATTGTGCTGCTTCCAGGTCGCAAATACGCCTGGTCTTAAGTCACGAATGTCAATTTCATCCTCTGTTGAGGTTTTTAAGGTTTTACGAATTTTGCTCTTTTGTTTGGAAAGTTGTTTTATTTCTGAATCTATTAAAGATTTTGCCTGCTTTATCGCTGAAGAACTCGCTTGCTGCTCCTTAATTTCTTTCACCGCTTTTTCAATAACCGCTTTGGAAGATTGTACGATTCTTTCGGATTCTTCCAGGGCTTTTTTCTTTAAGGCTTTTTCTTCTTTTTGAAGTGCCTCATACCGTTCTTTATAAAGATTGGTCAACCCCTCTAATCTGCTTTTGTCGATTTCCAGCCGTTCCGCTAATTTTTCTGATTGTTGCAACTTTTTTTCCATGTCGAGAATTAAGCTGTCGAGCCTGGTTTTTTCTTTCCCGATGAGCTCTTTTGATTTGCTCAGAATATCTTCAGGGATTCCTAATCGCTTTGAAATCTCAAGTGCGTAACTTGAACCCGGTAATCCAATTCTGAATTTATATACCGGTTGAAGTGTTTGGTTATCGAATTCCATGGATCCGTTTTCTACAAGCGGGGTCTCGTGAGCAAACGCTTTCAGACTGCCGAGATGGGTCGTCACGACGGTCAAACAGCCGCGATCTGTTAAGTCCTGCAAAATTGCCGTGGCCAGTGCGGCGCCTTCTTCCGGGTCGGTCCCTGTGCCAATTTCATCGATCAACACCAGTGACCGGTTTGTTGAATGCGTCAAAATCGATTTGATTCTGTTAATGTGTGAGCTAAATGTAGAAAGATCGTGCTCAATGGATTGATAGTCGCCAATGTCGGTGAAAATGACATCGAACACGGGTAGATTAGAATCGGCTTTCGCTGGTATGAGGATGCCGCATTGTGTCATTAAGGAAAGCAGACCGATCGTTTTTAGGGCGACCGACTTTCCTCCTGCATTCGGTCCGGTAATAACCAGCGTTCTCAGAGTCGGTTTGATTTTCAAATTCAGGGGCACAATATCAGCCTCTTTGTCCTTGTGCAGCAACAACAGCGGGTGTTTGGCTTGATACAATTCCAATATGCCGGATTCATTTAGAGCCGGTTTATTGCAAGAAAAATTCTTTGCAAACGTCGCTTTTGCATAAATAAAATCGATTTCCGAAAGGATGGATAAATTTTGAACGATCGCTTCGATATTGGCTCCGATAACAGCGGTTATTTCGGTTAAAATCCGTGCTGTTTCCTGGGCTTCATCGGCGCGTAATGTTCGGATTTTATTGTTTATTTCAAAGGATTCTATGGGTTCGATAAAGATAGTCGCACCGCTTGCGGATTGGTTATGGACGAGACCCTTGACTTTATGCCGATGTTCGATTTTTACCGGCAACACAAGTCTTTCATCGCTGAGAGAAATGACCGGATCCTGTAAGTACCCTTTCTCAACACAAGTTGAAAAGACGGAGTCCACCGCTTTTTTGATTTTCTTTTCTTCCTGTTCAATTCGTTTCCGAATCTGATTTAATTTTGGACTTGCCGTGTCTTTTACCCCCATCGTTGCAAAATCGATTTTATCTCTGATTTCGTTTTCTATGAAGGACAGATCATGAACAGGCACCACAACTTTGTACAATTCAGGGTAGGTTTCTTTTCGTTTTTGGAGATAGCGCCGGATTGAGCGCGACGTCGCCAATGTTTCATAAATATGAGTGAGGGGTTCTTCTTTGAGAAAATTGCCTTTTACAGCCGCCATTTCAAGGTCCGGCCGGATGTCCCAGATACGATGCAGGGGAAAGGATGCGTCAAATTCAAAGATATCTTTTAATTCCGCCACTTGCCGCAGAGCGATGTCGATGTCGCACAGGGAAGTCATCATACAGAGATTGTCGAATTTGAGTTTTCCCAACGATGACGTGCAGCACTGCTTTATGGTAGCAAGCAGCTTGTCAAATTCAAGTAAATGAAATAGCTCTGTGGTAGCGATGGGCTCAGCTTCTTTTCTTGTCTGATTGCTTGTCATCTTGCATTGATTTCAGAAAGTCTTTTTTGTATTTGCCAAGCTGCGCCGAAGGAAGTTTTTCGTAGGTTTCCTTGATTTCGTCATAAAAGCTTTTTGAGCGAGGGACTAAATGCATGATCAAGTCAAACAAAGCGGGAGCAAACTTTTTGGATGGTGTAAAGAGAACACTTTCTTCAAGTTGTGGCAGAATTGTCGTGTGCAGAGGAATAGCGGAAACCATGATTGCCACAAGACTCACGATAATTGCTCCTTTTAGAAAGCCGACGATTCCCCCCAGGAGTTTTTCCAGCCAGCCTAAGAATGAATACTTGATTATTTTTTGCAGAAAATGAGACGTGATCTGCAATATCAGAATTATCAGAAAAAAGACGGAAATGAACCCAAGTATCGTTGATAGAGAAGGCGGAACGTTTAGTATAGAATCGATCCAATATGCCGCTGTGCTCATGTATTTCGTTGCAAAGGTAAATGCAACCAAGAGGCTGACCAATCCCAAGACTTCCTGAATAAACCCTTTGAAAAGGCCTTTCAGTGTGAAGAATAAAACAAATCCTAAAATAATGTAATCGATTGTATTCACTAAAAAAAATGAGCAGTGGCCCACCCATTTCGTTAAATTTATCTAACGTATCTAATGGCTTAATCTGCTGCGGACGATTTCCTGAACGATTTTCCCGTCGGTTTTGCCCTTGAGCTGTTGCATGGCGGATGACATTACTTTGCCAATATCTTTCAGAGTTGATGCGCCCGTATCCTCAATAATTCGTGAAATGATTTCGGCTACCTCTTCTTTTGATAATTGTTCAGGAAGATAGGCATTGATAATGTCGAGTTCCTCTTTTTCTTTTTCCAATAAATCGTTTCTCTGACTTTTTTCGTACAATGCAATGGCTTCTTTGCGTTTTTTAGCGGCATTTGCAAGAACCGACATCTCGTCCTCTTCTGTTAAAGGTCGCATTTGTGCAATTTCAAAATCTTTCATCTGGGCTTTTAACATGCGGAGCGTCGTCATCTTAAGCATGTCTTTTGATTTCATTGCAGACTTTAATTCTTCGTTAATTTGATTTTGTATGCTCATATTTAATAATTACCATGAAAGAGTACGTATTAAAAAGTGAACAAATTTATTAATAATATATTCTAAAAACAAGACATAAAGCCATTTAATTAGTGTCTGACTAGAAAGTGCTTCTTCTGCCTTGTCACCTTGAGCGGAACGTAGTGGAGCCGAAAGGTCTGAACACCGGAGTCGATTTCAGAACAAGGAATAATGATTTTCGATTTTTGATTAAGAAGCAGATATGTGGGGAAATAAGGGAATAAAGGTAAGATGGGGTCGTGGATCGTTCTTTTTGGCAACGTTTGTTTTTGAAGAGAGATTGATTTCCTTACTGATTCTGCTCTACGGTCGGAATGACACCTGTTGTGAAAAGGTTCATGTTTTCGAGCAGTCAGGAATTACTGAAGTTCACCTAGTGT
>CAYVXE010000072.1:20841-22445 GCA_964455375.1 uncultured Calditrichaceae bacterium | reverse complement strand
AAAAATGTTATCATTTCCCGTCAGGCGTTGGTTCTTGCGCATCAACTTAAGCGCCCAGCTTGTTCCCAAACTCCGGTTTGGGAACACACTTGTCGTAGAAACTTTGTTTCGTCTATCCAATCGAAACAGAGTTCCTTTGCAACCCTGTTCCAAAATAGAAATTTTGGAACAAGTATGTGGTTTTTATGCTCTGATATTTCCTTATTTTGAAAAAAATCTTAAGTTGACACCGATGGCGGTGGCCTGACGAGAAACCTGGTTTATGCTTGTATCAGACCTTTCGGCTCTGCTCAAGGTGACAAGATAGGTGAATGCTCCTTAAGTTGATGCCCAAAGCAACTCAGCCGGCTTGGAATGACAAATCGGGGTATTTTAGACGTCCCCCACTCCCAAAAGAAAGCGAGCCTCTACCTGAAAGACCGCAGCAACGGCTTCAGCGCCATTAGCCCAAACACCGGGCCAACTGCAAGAGGCAGAAAAATACTGTTTTGATTCACTGCACCGGTCAATTCATTTACAAATTGAATGCTCACAATGGTAATTGCAAAACCGATGCTGTTCACAATCGTCAGGCCGGTTCCCACCAACTCTTTGGGCGCTGCCCACGCAGTAAGCGCCGAATATTGCGGCGAATCTCCCACCACCACTATTCCCCAAAAAATCAAAAAACCAATGAAGATGACCGGCGGCGTATAAAACAGAAACGGTGAAAGCACACAGCAAATACCTGACAAAAGCAATTGCGTAAAAGCGACTTTTGTACTGCCGTATTTTACCGCAACGATGCCGCCAACAATACAGCCAATGCTGCCCGCAGCGATGATGCTGAACGACCAGAAACTAATATTCAAATTGACCGACACACGAGTTGTATAAGCCGTTAAAATGAATGGAACAAAGGCCCAGAACGCATATAACTCCCACATGTGGCCAAAATAGCCGAAAGCCGCAGAGCGAAAGTCCCTGGATTTAAAAACGACGACCAGCGCTTTCGGATCAAAAGTCGTTCCTTTAATGATATGCGGGCCGTCCGGAACCAGTACATACATGAGCACCCCGCCGATGACCGCAATAGCCGAAACAGACAAAACAACGATTTCCCAGGGTAAAGAGCCGCCAATACTTTTCAACAGATGTGGAAATGCCGTTCCCAAAACCAACGCACCGACCAAATAACCAATGGCCTTTCCCAATGTTTTTTGGTACCAACCGGATGCGATTTTCATGCCAATGGGATAAATACCCGCCAAAAAAAATCCGGTCAAAAACCTCAAACACAATAATAAATATAAACCACCCGTCGTTGCGTAAATCAGAAAGTTTGTGATTGCGCCAAAGATTGAACAAATAAAGAATATTTTTCTTGGAGAATATTTATCCGAAATAGCAAAAAATGCAAAACAAAGCGTGCCAACGATAAAGCCAAACTGGACAGATGAGGTAATACTGCCGATAGCGTTACGACTAAAATGCCAATGATTTTGCAGATCGATGAGTATGGCATTTCCTGCGAACCAGAGCGAGGTGCCGGCAAATTGTGAAAATACAATAACCGGTAATATCCTCGCCGGCCTGCTTATTTCTGTATGATTCAATTGTATTGA
>CAYVXE010000072.1:15640-20741 GCA_964455375.1 uncultured Calditrichaceae bacterium | reverse complement strand
AATTCTTCAATATCTGTTGCGGTCAAATGCTTAAACAAACCGGTTCCGGTCGTGATAATATTCGAAACCAACTCCTTTTTGCGTTCCTGCAATTGCAAAATTTTTTCTTCGACCGTATCCTTTGTGATCATCTTGTAAACAAAAACGTGCTTATTCTGGCCTATTCTGTGGCTGCGATCCGTAGCTTGAGCCTCTACCGCCGGATTCCACCACGGATCGTAATGGATGACGTAATCCGCAGCGGTGAGATTTATTCCGGTCCCTCCTGCCTTTAAACTGATCAAAAAGATTTTGCATTCATCATCCGTCTGAAACCGTTCAACACACTTTTTTCGGTTACGGGTCTTACCGTCCAAATATTCATAAGAGAATCCTGCGGAATCCAGATATTTTCTAATGATCGTTAGCATTCTAACGAATTGCGAAAACAACAGAACTTTGTGACCTTCGGCTGAAAGTTCATCAAAATATTCCAACAGTTTTTCATACTTTCCCACTTTATCCGGAAACCACTTTTCAACCAATAGCGGATGACAGGCAACTTGTCGCAGCTTGACTAATCCTTCAAGAACATTCATGCGGGACCTATTGAGTCCCACGTCCGAGATTTGCTTAAGAATGGCGGCCCGATAATAATCACGCCACTGGTTGTACACTTTTTGATGACTCGGCGACATTTCACAGTAAACGATATTCTCCACTTTCGGCGGCAATTCTAAGGCCACGGCATCTTTCTTTCGCCGCAAGATAAACGGAAAGATCATTTTTCTCAGAATTTCCGCAGTTGATTGATCCTTTTGCTGTTCGATGGGCTTGGCAAACGCACTCTTAAAGTAGGTCAAATTTCCAAGCAACCCGGGATTCAGAAAAGAAAACAGCGACCACAATTCGATCGTATTATTTTCAATGGGCGTCCCCGTTAAAGCCAGGCGGTGTTTTGCATGGAGCAGTCTCGCTGCCTTGGCCGTAAGTGAAACCGGATTTTTGATGTTTTGCGATTCATCCAGAATCACGTAATTAAACTGAACATCCTTTAGAAAAACAATATCCCGACGCAAAGTTCCGTAACTGGTTAAAATGATATCATAGTTTTTATAATTGTCTGACGCCCGGTTTCTGTCATTTCCCGTTTGATTGAGGACACGCAACCCCGGTGTAAAACGGGCGATTTCATCTATCCAGTTAAAAATAACGGACGTCGGACAAATGATCAAACTGGGTTCTTTACAACCATTTTTATAAATCGACTGCAGAAGTGTCAGCGCCTGAATCGTTTTTCCCAACCCCATATCATCGGCCAGGCAACCGCCGAAATCATATTCTTTCAGAAAATTGAGCCACTGATAACCGCTAACCTGGTACGGCCGCAGCACTTTTGCCAACTTTACCGGCGGCCTGACTTTTTTTATGCCATTGAAAGTCTGTAATTTTTTTAGCCGCTCTTTGTACGGTTTATCGAAATCCTTTTGCGTCGCTTCTGCAAAGAGTTCATCAATTAGCGTGACATGAAAAGATGAGAATTTGAATTTTTCACCATTTTGTTCCGCCAGGTTTAACGTATGCCTGAAGCGATTAAGCCAACTTTTTGGCAAAGCTGCTAAACTGCCGTCGGCAAGCCGCACAAACGAGCTTTTCTTTTTGAGCGCCCGCTTTAATTCCTGCAATGACAGCAGCACACCACCGACGTCAATTTCCACATCCAAATCGAACCAGTCGATACCGGATTCCACAGACACGCTGACCCTTGGCGCCGCCCGGTTTATTTTATATTTCTGAAGATTCTCTTCACCGAAGATAACAAATCCTGACTTCAGGAGTTCGGGCACATCTTCCATGAGCCATTGCAACTCCTTGTTTTTACGGGTCACGATCACATTTCCCCGCAACATTTTGACACGGGTATCCCTTAAAAGTTGAAAGGCCTGCTGTTCCAATTGGCTGTTTCTTGTAACTTTGTACAAAACATTGCCTTCCGTATTACATGCCCCAAAAGTCGTCCTTGTATCGTTGTAGTCGATTTCCGCAAGGCCGTAAGCAAACCTTAGATTGATTTGAAGACCTTCATGATTTTCAATAATATAGAGCCGCTTTTCAGAAATGGAGTCGCTATTTTCCTTCCGAATGCCTACCGGAAGTTGGAAATAATCCACCAGCTCCGACTGCGCCATCAGAGCATTCAGAAATTGCGAAAAATCCTCTTTTGGAATCGTTACTTCCTCCTCAAATTCAGTGAATGGTATTAAACTTTTCGCCGGAGCAAAATCGTCTATTTCAATCAGAGTTTCATTTTGCAAAAGCCACACCGGGTCTGAGGTCAAAACCTTAAACCTCTGATCTAGGACAACGTCTTGCCCATTAAAAACCACGTAAGGGTTGAACGAAAACGAATCCCCTTTCTCTTCAAGACGAAATTCAATTCTGCCTTTTGTTGGCGAAAAGAAAACAGGGTTGCCACATTTACCGGCTTCGGAAAAATAGAGCGACTTCGCTTCCTTTAGCAACTGAAACACAACCCCAATTTGCTCACCAAATTCATACCCGTAAACACCCGGCCACTCATAATTGTACGAATAGAACGGTTGACTGTTTTTCCACTTATCAAGAAGGCTCAAAACCAGATCATCTGATTTGCTGCGTTTTATATTGATATTAAAAAAATCACCGAAGCCAATATTTTGCAGCGCCCCCAAAGAACCGTCTTGCCTGATGGTCTGCTTTTTGGGTATGAGATTCCATCCCGACGCTCTGACCTGAAAAAGAAATAACAACTGATATTTTTGTTTTTGAACCGGCTTTATTTCCTGGCCGCCATTAATCTCACGGAAATATTTGCTCCAGTTACCTCCGCCCTGACGCGTTACCTCAAAAGGCGTCACCTCATATTCTTTCTGAGCCGCTAACATTGCCGCCACGACATGCTTACAGACATCCCAATAGGGACAGGTACAATCAGCATCGAAGCGATCGTCATCATCGTGATATTCCACGTACACCCGATAACTTTTGGAACCCCGAACGATGGCGCTAAAACCGTCTTCATCCCGTGTCAATAGCAGCACCCGGCCCTGGTTGTAGTATGCCACGCCCCGCTGGTAAACACGATGTGTCACTAATTCTTGGATGTCTTGTTTTGTAATTTCCATAAATTCATTTCTGCCTTTTACTCGATGACGCTGCATCCATTCTCGACAACACTTAGATTGTTCTGGAAGTCAGAAATTTGCTGCGGTAATTTCAGAACCCGAAATTTGTTGAGCGGGATATTCTGAAGTGAAGGAAAGTCATCATCGGGTAGAACACCCTGATAGGAATTTCCTTCCACGCTTCGGGGGTCAATTGCGTAGAGTGCGACGCCCGTGCTGCCACCGTTATCCACGAGCAACATGCCATATTCCTGCAACGCTTTTGCGATGGTCTTCTCGTAAGGCAGCAGATTTAATGCCGCCAAATCGATGTCCGGATTGAGCTGCAGTAGTGCACCCTCCGGCAACGCATCGGCGCGGTTCGATTCACCGTCACTCTCCGTGGCCGGCGGGACTGGTCCGCCCGACTTTGTAAACGGATAATTAAATGCCAGGACATGCTTGATTTCTCCGGCTTGCAACTCGTCCGGCCAGATCACACCACCAAGAAAAGCGAATCCAGAACCACGTGTGGAAAGTCCATGCACATAAACACCGTTACTGTCCATCCCGATGCGATTTCCCCAACTGGCCGTCCACTGGCCGCTCGTTTTTCTCGCCTGCCAGAAGTCAAATTCGCAACGCGTGGAGAGATCAAGGGTGACCATATTATTATCCTGATCCGAATCTTCACCACATCCAACCGGAGGATTATCAGCGCCGTCGGCGTCAAAAGCGGGCTCCGCCGCATCCGGAATGGGGACACCTTTCATGGTACTGACACCGAGCTCCCAGGCCGGTCCACATGTAAGATTTACATCATGTCGCGGCGTGTTCCCATCTGCAAAATAGACAGGAGATGAAAATTGTTTCACCTGAATGACAAATGAACCGGCCACAGACAGGCTTCCAACCAACATCGTTGAATTCGGATCAATGTCAGGATTCAGCCCGATTCTTTTATTGAACGGACTTTCCGCCGAGTACAAAGAAAGGTTTGAAAATCGGGGTAGTTCCCCAGGCTTCCCGCTTGTTGGCGAACTCCCGATAGGGCTGTTCTCTGCACAACCACAAGAAGAAATGAACAAAAGAGCTGTCGCGATGATGAAACTGTTTCTATCTGTCAGGCACATATAAAATAATTTTAACCGTATGAATCAGTTCCTTTCTTTGTCCGGCATCATGTTCATCATTTGCTGCATCATATCCGACATGGAACTTTTGGTAAATCCCTTTGCTGCTTCAGGAAGAACAAATTTATCTTCAGGTGGTGAGGTTCGCTCAATTTTTGTAATAGCCTGGATGTGCACTTCCGGGGCTCCCCACTCATTTGCACGATATGTCCGGACTTCCACCGGTATTTTCCCCGGGACAAATTCCCACTCATCATCTTCATCATCATCGCCCGATGAAAAAGCAGTGGCTATTTTTGAAGAGACCGCTTGGATTTTTTCGGTCACGCCACCGATATCATTCGCTGCCCAAACCACGGTCACCTCATTTTCTTTCTCCACGATGTATTGTTCACAATCAAAATCATGCATTTTTGCTTTTTCCCCTGTGGGTCTGGCATGTAATTTAGAGGACTTTACAGATTTCAAAGACGCCTCATACTGATCGCGTGCTTCAGGTGAAAGATTTTTCAGGACCATGTCTGTTGCCACTTTCGATTTTTCCTGCATCTTTTGAAAATCATCCACAGTCATTACAAGTATCTTCTTTTGTGGCCACATAATATAATAATATTTACCGGCATCAAAATTCATGATGATCGTATAATTGCCATCCTCAGCTACACCTTCAACGGCGACATCATTGCCGGACACGTAGGTAGTTGACCGCTGCAAACGGCTTTCTCCTTCCCCTGACTGAACGGCCTGTTTAAATTTACTTTCCGGAAGATTCAGAAAAAATTTCGCTTCATCCTGGGGACTTTCGAATTCCGTGTCGTCCGGCACCCAATCGTAAGACACAGGGAC